>NZ_JBPJUQ010000127.1:0-13479 GCF_051192615.1 Streptosporangium sp. G11 | reverse complement strand
CTGAGAAGTATGATAATAAATCTACATTGTAAAGGCGCTGGCTCAAAGTTCAAGATCATTTACAATGGACTAAAGACCCAGCAGCTACAAACAGGCGGAGACGTCGCGCAGCTCGAAAGCATCAGCCCCTCCGAAACGGGCGAGCACAACGGCCTTCATCGGATCAGTCATAGCGGTGTTCCTCATCGTGGTTGTGGGTGCGCGACGCGCCGGGACGGGCGGTTCTCTCTCAGTGTCACGCGCACGATCCACACACTCCAGCAGCGGCAATGCCAATATCCGCGAGGATAGTGACACGCCTGTCGCGCGGTGCTCGGGCATGCTCCTTCCGTGGATGCTCGGGCGACGCAATGGCCCTTGGGGACCATTGGCAGTGGATCCGGCGCTAAGCCGTAATCGCCCTGGTCGGGGGTCGGTAGGGGGTGGAGCGGCCCGCGCCCGAGATGTTGGGGCGTTGGTCCCGAAAACGTCCCGCAATCACGGCCCCGACAGATCGGTTCTGGGACGGGTTTCGAGACTCGCCGTCCTGGGCGAACGGCTCCTACTGATGATCTTTTCAAGCCGTCCCGCAAAGGAGCGTTTCCGGGACGGACGTCGCTTAGCGCCGAATTCACGGCCGATGGTCCTCACAGGTCTTAATTCATATCTGGGTCGGAGTCAGGCTGCTGGTAGCAGCGCCGGCTCCAGACGGCTCTCCATCCGGATTGGTTGACGATCTGCGCGCTGAGGTGGTCCGGTCAGGCTTTGGCGGCGTTCGCGGCGATGGCGTCGGCATCCGGCTCCACGCACCTTCGGGAAGGTCGTGACCCATGCCCGGAATCACGACGAGTTCTGCGCCGGGAACGGCGTCGGCCGTGGCGCGTCCGCCGCTGACGTTGACCAGGGGGTCACTGTCGCTGTGGATGACCACCGTGGACACTTTCAGGGTGTGTAATGCCTGGGTGCGGTTGGTGGCTGTGGCGTTGGCCGCGATCTGTCGCAACGTGCCGGCGGGGTGGAATGCGCGGTCGAACTTGGCGGCGGCTCGACGGGTCAGTTCCGTTTCGCTGGTCTTGAACCCGGGTGAGCCGATGAGCTGATAGAGCGCGACATCGGCGGCGACTGCCGCCTCGCGGTCAGCGTCGGCCTGCGGCACCAGTGCGGTCGGGTCTTCGAGGCAGCTCCCGCCGCTCACCCCGTCGCTCGTGGTCGACATGATGGAAGCGAGGCTGGCGACGAGCTGCGGGTGGTCGATGGCCACCTGCTGTGCGATGCCGCCGCCCATCGAGGCCCCGACGAGGTGGGCCCGGGACACGTTTAGAGCTTCGAGCAGGCCGGCGGTGTCGGCGACCATGTCCGAGAGCCCGTAGCGCACCGTGGACAGGTCGCCGGCGAGCAGCCCGGCCAGATCGACGTCGCCGAGCTCGTCGAGCCAGGTCGACAGTCCGATGTCACGGTTGTCGAACCGGATCACGCGGAAACCGTGACCGGCGAAAAGTGCGCAGAATCCGTCGGGCCAGGCGATGAGCTGCTCACCCACACCCATGATCAGGAGCATCACCCGCTCGTGGGCGTCGCCGAACTCGTCGTAACAGGTAGTGATGCCATTGGACTCTACGAAAGGCAAGTCGTCTTCCTCTCCCAGCCGGTCGGGCGTCACGGGCAGGCGTTCACGTGCGGAGCGCCTGCCCGTGACGGCTGTCGATGTCGTGCGTTTTGGTTACAGGTAGCCGGGCTTAGGGGGCTCGACGGCGGTGAGGCCGCCGTCGACGGGGATGTGGGCGCCGCTCACGAACGAGGCGCCGGGGCCGGCGAGGAAGGCGATGACCTGGGCGACGTCTTCCGGCTGGGCGAAACGGCGCAGCGGGATGAGCGGGATGTAGCCCCGGAGATACTGCTCGGGGGCGCTGGTGAGGACAGGGCCGGGTGCGACCGCGTTGACGCGTACGCCGGACGGGCCGTACTCGGCGGCCCACGCGCGGGTCAGTGAGCTCACTGCTGCCTTGGTGGCTGCGTAGACCGCGTTGTTGACGTCCCCGATCACGGCGGCGCCGCTGCTGACGTTGATCACACTGCCGCTGCCGCGCTCGGCCATCTTCGGAGCCAGGGCGGTGGTCAGCTGGTAGACCGCGCGCACGTTGGCGTCGAGCATCGCGTCGTACTGTTCGCCGGTGATGTCGGCGCTGGGACCGAAGCTGCCCACCCCGGCGTTGTTCACCAGCACGTCCACCTCGCCGCCTTCCCGGGCCAGCCGGGCCACGTCGTCCGGGTTGGTCAGGTCGGCGGCGACGAAGCGGGCCGAGCCGCCGTCGGCCTGGATCTTCTGGACGACCTCCTCCCCGCGCTGGGCGTCGCGTCCGGTCACCACCACGCTGGCACCGCGCGCGGCCAGGGCGTAGGCCGTCGCCCGGCCGATGCCGGTGGTGGAACCGGTGATCAGGGCAGTCTTGCCGGTCAACTCGCTCATGACGGGAACCTCCTTGTCGAATTCTGTACCAATCGATCGGTACAGAACTACGATAGCACATCTGGATCGATCGGTAAGAAATGGGTAAGGTGGGTCACGTGGACGGTCAACGGAGCGCGCAGGTGGGTCGGCCCAGGGGCTTCGACGCCGACGAAGCGCTTGAGAACGCGATGCGGGTGTTCTGGGAGAACGGCTACGAGGGTGCGAGCCTCACCGACCTGACCGAGGCGATGGGGATCAACCGCACGAGCATGTACGCGGCCTTCGGCAACAAGGAGGAGTTGTTCCGGAAGGCCCTGATGCGATACAGCGACGGCCCGGCGTCGTACGGTGCCGAGGCGCTGGCCGAGCCGACCGCCCAGCAGGTGGCCACGGTGTTCCTGCGCGGCGCGGTCCGGAGCGCCACCCTGCCGGGCTACCCGACCGGGTGTCTCAGCCTCCGGGCGTCCCTGCTCGGGGGCGAGGACGGGCGGGTCATCCGCGACCTGCTGGCCGCCTGGGGAGAAGAGATCAGCACCAAGCTGACGGATCGGTTCCGGCGCGCGGTCGAGGAAGGCGACCTGCCGCCGGAGACCGACCCGTCAGTCCTGGCGAAGTACGTCATAACGATCGGGAACGGCATCGCAGTGCAGGCTGCCGGCGGCGCGGAGCGCGACATCCTCCAGTTGGTCGCCGACGCCGCCCTACGGAGCTGGCCGCCGGTCTAGCCGGTCCCCGGCTGGTCGTCGGCTCGCCGGTTACTTGGCCAAGAAGGTCAGCAGGGCCTCGTTGACCTCGTGCGCGTGGGTCCAGAGCAGGCCGTGCGGGGCACCCTCGATCTCGACGTAATCGGCCTGCGGGACCCGCTTGTGGAACTCGCGGGCGGTGGCGTCGATCGGCAAGATCCGGTCGCCGGTGCCGTGCAGGATCAACGCCGGCACGTCGATCGCGGCCAGATCTCCTCGGAAGTCGGTCAGCCAGGTCGGGACCACGGCGCTGGAGGCGTACCAGGAGGCGCCGACGGCGACGTTCCAGCTGTTGCGCAACGCTTCTTCGGACAGGTGGCCGCCCAGGTTCTCGTCGGTGTTATAGAAGTTCTTGTAGAACTCGGTGAACCAGGCGTACCGATCGGCGGTGGCCGCGGCGGAGATGCCGTCGAAGACCTCCTGCGGCACCCCGGTCGGGTTGTCCTCGGTCTGCAGCAGGAACGGCTCCAGTGAGGCCAGGAAGGCCGCCTTGGCGACCCGGCCGAGCCGTAGGCCCAGGTAGCGGCCGACCTCGCCGGTGCCCATGCTGAAGCCGACGAGCGTGACGTCGGTCAGGTCCAGGGTCTCGAGCACCGTGTTCAGATCGGCGGCGAACGTGTCGTAATGGAGTTCAGTGACAACCGGGCCGGGTTCGTGGTGGAGGGCGGGGGCACGGAGCGGCCCTTCCTGGTGGCTTTCGCCGGGCCTGCGAGCGGTGCCGGGGAGCAGGTTGCCGCGTATGCGGCGGCGCTGAGGGCGGTCGGGATGCGGGTCGAGCCCGACTCCGACGACGAGCAGACACTGCGGGTGTGGCCGGCCTGATGAGCGGTCGGCCGCCATGGTGCGGGTCAGCGGGGGCGGCGCCGCCGGATGGGGTCGGCGTCGGCGGTGATGCGGGCGGAGGTCTCCTACACCTGATGGGCCGAGCGGCAAGACCAGGAAGGTCAGGGCACGCTCGCGCCCTAGCGGGCACTCCCGCGCGGGCCTTCACCCCCGGCCTGAAGGCCGGAGCACTGGCTCGCATTTCGGTAGCCCTCAACCATGACCCAGGCCCCGCAGTTGGGTACTCCACCGGGGTGCGGCGGAGCCGCCCGCCCGGAGAAGCGGGTGCAGGCGAGGTCCATTCCTCCCCAGAAGAAGTGCACCGGACTGACCTTGCCGACGAAGTGCGACCGGAACTCGCCGATCACCCGGTTCGCCTGCAGCAGCTGTCGCCAGAACAGGGCGGCCGCGAAGGGCGACCGGTACGCCTGGTTCACGCGGTTCTACTCGGACTTCTACAACCTGGACGAGAACCTCGGCTCCCGGATCAGCCAGGAGGCCGTCACCGCCGGCTGGAACGTCGCGATCGGCAGCGCCCCGGTCGCCGCGTACGCGGTCGTCCCGTCCTGGATCGAGGACTTCCGCAGTGATATCGAGGCGGTGCGCGCCAGTGGCAAGCCGGCGCTGATCCTGCACGGTACCAAGGACAACATTCTCCCCATCGACGTCACTGGGCGTCGCTTCCACGCGGCGTTCCCCGAGGCCGACTATGTCGAGATCGAAGGCGCCCCACACGGTCTGCTCTGGACCCACGCCGACGAGGTCAACACCGCACTGAACACATTCCTCAACAAGTAGGACGCCGATCGGCGGAGAGTGGTCGCCTGAGTCGTCGAGGTCATCGCGTCATCCAGGTGCAGTTCAAAACGTCACCGACGCCGGTTCGGAACAGTTCAAACACTCGCACACAGGTCGTTGTCGCCCCGCCGAATATACCTCAGGTGCGTTCCGCTGCCCCTGTCGCGCGAAGGAAAGGTCGCGTGCTACGGGTGGCTTGACCCTGTCCCAAGAACGCGGTTTCTACTGGCCACAAAGTCGAGGTGGCTCGACATAACGTGCTGTATTCATAAGGAATCCCTTCATGCATCCCCTTGAGCAACTCGTCAGCAACTTCCAAGATCTCGTGGGACAGGTCCCCGAGTTCATCCAACCTGTCGTCGTGATGCTCGCCGGCGCGATCCCGTTCATCGAGGGCGAGGTGGCGTCGTTGATCGGTGTGGTGGGGGGCCTCAATCCCATCGTGACGGGCATCGCCGCAGCCGCATCGAGTACGAGATGCTTTACCCGAATGTCCAGTCGGCGTGAGAGTCAACCAAGCCGACTCCACCGAACTCGGGGTACATCACCGACCGGCTCGTCATGGATCAACCAGATCGAGCGCTGGTTCGGACTACTGACCGACAAACTCATCCGCCGCGGAGTCCACACCTCCGTCCAAGCCCTCGAAGACGACATCAAGGCCTGGATCGACACCTGGAACCAGGACCCCAGACCGTTCACCTGTACCAAGACCGCCGACGAGATCCTCAAGTCCCTCGCCGACTACCTCGCCAAGATCAACCCACCCAGTCAGCCATCAAAGAAATAGTTACCCTCTGGACTTGCGGCGCATCACACTAGCGGGGAGTACGACGGAACGCTGCTGGGTACCCCATTTCACATGGCGACGATCTGCCATTCCTGGTTGGCGCCGCCCTTGTCGGCCCATTGGATGACTCGGGCGCCGTCGGCTGTGGAGCCCGCCTCGACGTCCGCGCACAATCCGTTGCCGATGTTGACCAGCCGGTAGTAGCCGTTTGTGGCCGCGGGGACGAGTTTCCACCGCTGGTTCGCGCCGTTGTTGTCGGTCATCTGAACCAGGGCGGTGCCCTGATTGGCGTTCGGGCTGCTGAGGACCTTGCCGCTGCCGACACTGGACAGCCGGAACGAGCCGTCGGAGTTCTGCGACATCTGCCAGCGCTGGTTGGTCCCGCCGCTCCAGGGCCACTGGACAATGGCGGCACCGTCGGCGCTGGAGCCGCCGGAGACGTCCAGCACCTTGCCGCTGTTGCGGTTGACCAGGCGGACGACGCCGGTGGACGGGCCGCCGGTGCCCAGCTCGATGGAGATCGGGGTCGTCGTACCTGCGGTGAGTGAGACCTGTCGGGCGTAGCTGCCCACCGGCGAGGTGGCCACGCTTGCACTGGTGGTAATGGACACGATCCCGCGCCGGCAGATGAGCGTTACGGTCTGGGTGATGTCGGAGATGACGGTGGCGGTGACGGTCCGGGCGCTGAGGTCCCAGGTGAGTGACGCGATCCGGATGCGGTTGCGGCCGCGCACGCCGGTGATCGTGCCCTTGGCGAACTGGTCGGGCAGCGCGGGCAGCAACTCCAGGATGCCGGGCCTGGTGTAGATCAACGCCTCGGCGAGAATCGCGGGCAGGGAATTGGCGGCGTCGGCGTTGTAGATCGCCAGGTTCGGGTTGTGCGAGGTCATCAACGACCGGAAGATCATGTTGTTGCCCAGGATCTTCCGCACGTTGCCGTACACGCCGGCGCCGTCCTTGAGCCGGGCTCGGGCGAGGCTGCGGTGGATGGCGCCGTGGGCCTCTCCTGCCTCGTCTCCTCGCAGATCCAGTGCGCGGCTCGCGTAGCGGATCAGGTCGGGCTTGTCCTCGGGGTTGATCTCGTGCAGCGGCCAGAGGGGGTACATGTGCTGTACGTGACGGTGGTTGTATCGGTCGGTCAGGCTGGGCCACGACCATTCGGCGAGTGCCCCGTCGCCGTTGATTCGATAATCGGGCATCTTGGTCAGCAAGGCGGTCCAGCGTTGCACGCCTTGGCCTGGGCCCTGCTCGGTGCCGAGGACGTTGGCGGCGTCGATGGCGGCCTGCAGCGCGTGCTTGCCTGCGGCGATCTCGCCGGTCGCATTGATCGACAGCTGCCTGCCCGTGTTGCCGGGACTGTTCTCCATGGAGAAGCACGGCACGAAGATGACCTTGCCGTTGGCGTCGGTGCGGGTGAGAAAGTCCTCGTAAAATAGCGCGAGCTCGATCAGGACCGGAGCGAGCTTGGTGCGGTAGAAGGTGGCATCACCGGTGACCTGGTAGTACTCGAGCAGTGGATAGAGCAGCCAGTCGGCGCCGCCGATCCAGGTGTGGCCGGGAAACCCGCCGTCGAAATGCAGCATCTTGCCGTACTCGCCGTCGGTCCGGGAGGGAGCGAGCAGGCCGCGAGTGCCGTAGAGGTTTCTGGCGTTGGTGCGCCAGTCGTTGATCTGGCCGAGGATCAGGGTGAAGTAGCCGTCCATGGCCTCGGTGAGGGACAGGATGTTGCCGCTGGCGATCTGGAAGTTGATGTTGGCGTCGGTGGTGAAGTCGCCGGCCCACGCCGCGTCCCAGGCGCCCGTCCACAGGCCGGTCAGCCGCGGCGGCAGGACGCCGCTGGAACTGAGGAACAAATAACGGCCGGATTCATACATCCGCTCCAGCAACGCGAGGTCGATGACATTGCGGTTGGAATTCTGCCGCGCGATCAGCTCACTGGTCGACAATTGCCGATCGGCGGCGCTGACGTTCAGGTCGAGGCGTGAACGGTCGTACAGCGCGCTGTGCAGGGCGGTATGCCGCGTCAGCAACGCCGCGTAGTCGGCGCTCAGCGCGGCCAGCGCCGTGTGCAGCGGTTTGGCCTCCCACGCGGTGGACGACTCGTAGCGATCGAGTTTGGTCAGCAGCACGAGTTGGGTCGCCGCGGTCACGACAATGGCCGACCCGCTCACCCGTACCGAACCGCCGGTCGCGACCACCCGGGTGACGCCCTCATAGCCGAACGCTCCCTGCCCGGCGGGGTATCTGCCCCGCAGGTTGAGGTAGCCGTCACCGTTGCCGACCGTGGCCAGGGTGGTGAAACCGACAGACCCCGGCACGCCGTTCAGGGCGGTGTTGACGCTGAGCGTGGTGTCGATCGTCCGGCCCGGCGCGGCAGTGAGTTCGTGGACGATGACCCGGTCGGCTCGGGAGGCGAAAGCCCGGCGCGTCCACGCGCCGAAACCGTCGGTCCATGTCGAGGTGACCTCACCGGTCCTGAAATCGGTGATCCGGGCGTAGTCGTTGGCCGTCGTCATTCCTGGGGTGCTGATCTGCAGCTCATAGCCCGGATGGAAGGTCTGAGTCCAGCGCAGCGACCAGCCGGAGGTGAAGTCGCCGGTGGCACCGTTGAAGTCACCGGCAAGCGCCTTGTTTCTGACCCCCGCCAACCGGCCCGACAGCACCGGCGGAGTCAGGTTACGGGTGCCGTTGGGCAGAACGAACCGATGATGCGTGAAGACCACCTTCTCCAGGGCGGGCGCGCCGTAGAGCATAGCCCCGTACTCACCGTTTCCGGTCAGGAAGGCATCGGTCCAACTCGCGGCGGCGGCCGTGTCGTAGATGCCGCGCTGCGGCAGCTGCGGCGGCACGGCGGCAGCCGCTCGGTCAACGAAGATCACCGAAGGCAGCGCGGCAGCGCCTGCGGTCGCCACCGTGGTGGCGATGAAGCGTCGACGATTCATCGGCATGTTCATCGAAGCTCCTGATGGCGAGTTGGGGGTGATGGTTGCGGCCGAGTACCGCCAGTACCGCCGCGGCTGGTCCATCGCCGCGCTACGGTCACCATTCGATGGGACACCCTGCGGTAGAGCTCTCGCTCAAAAGGTGCCTTCGAAGGCAAGCACACCATGTGGTTTGGCTGAAAGGCATTCCATGAATAGCGCTCGTGTAACGTATGACGTCTTATGTCTTACGTCAAGAACAACTGTGAACGCCGCGTAACCTTTGGTCCGTTTTTCGAGGACAGCCGACGACTCTCTTAAGAGTTCGGTGTAACTTTCATTAGCAGGAAGGTCGGGAGCCAGGACGGTGACCGCGAGGTGTGCGCCTACCGCCGGTACTTCCTTCATCCATCCCTGGGCCCGCCGTGGCCGCCGGGAGTCATCTACATCGAAGTCAGCCAGCTCGGCATCTTCCGCGACGAGGACCTCACCTACGCCCTACGCCCTGCGCCTCAGCCAGGCCGGCGTCCCGGTTGAGTTCCACCTCCATCCCGGCGTCCCGCACGAGTTCGAGAACATCGCCTTCACCTCCGAGGTCGCCCGGCGCGTCATCGCCGACCGCGTCCGCGCCCTCGCCTCCTTGTGACCACGCCGCCCATGGCGCACCTCTCATGATCGGGACTGTACGGTTTTCGGCTCTGGCTCACTTTCGGTGGTAACGGAACGTGCACATCAAGCCGACGTCGCGGAGCTGGGCGGGTTCCTCACCAGACGCCTGTAGGATCGCGCGGCCGCCCATGCCCCTGCTTGCCGGACCGTGCCACGACACCCTTCTGACCAGCTGATTCGCCTCAAGCGTGTCCTCATCACCTGTGACCACGCTTGGTCACCACCGAAAGAGAGACAGAGCCGAAAGAGAGACAGAGCCGAAAACCGTACAGTCCCGGAGAAAGCGCTCATCTAATCATGCGGGTGAAGGCGTCTGGGGAGACGGAGGGAATGCCGGAGCCGTGCCGTGCGGGCTTGGCCGGGCGACGTGCCGGGGGCGGCGTTCGACGGCGGTGGCCAGGCGTTGGTCGATGCGCTGGGTGGGGGAGAGGTTGAGCGATTTGGGGTGGGCGTAGATCTGGGTGGTGTCGGGGGAGGAGTGGCCGAGCAGGGCTTGTACCGCCGACAGCTCTTCGCCTGCCTCCAGCAGGGCGGTGGCCACGCTGTGGCGGATGCCGTGAATGGAGAGTTTGTCGTGGTCGGCGACTCCGATGGCTTTGGCGATCTCAACCGGGCGTTACACACCATCATCCTCGTCCGGGCCCGCGTCGACTCCGACACCCACGCCTACATCGCCCGCCGCATCTCCGAAGGAAAAACCCCACGCGAAGCCCGTCGCTGCCTTAAAAGAGCCCTCTCCCGGCAACTATTCAAGCTTCTCGAACGCGACCCAGACCCCCTCCAGGCAACCGCTTGACAGATATAGCAGCCTCGGCCAGTGACGTTAGCGAGCCGTCGGAGCTCGGGTTATCGTCACTGACCGTTCTGATGCGGGTGGTCGCTCGTCCTGTCCCTCGCCGGCGGCTAACCCCGCACGTGCAGGCCGAAACCCTTGCGGCCCGGCACTTCCAGGCCCTCCTTCAACCGCAGTGACGGGATCTCGTAGTCACCGAAGTTCTGGCGCCGGAACGCGATCGGCTCGGTCGACTCCAGGGTGAGCAGGCGCTGCTCCCAGGCCTTGGCGACGTCCGGGTAGTCCTCGTCGGTCATCCGGTCGGTGCCGTACAGCACGAACGGCGGCAGCACCTCCACGCCCGGGTAGTACAGGATCCCGTGGTGGATCGGGAACAGCAGGTCCTCGATCGGGCCGTTGATCCCGCGATCGGTGTAGTGGGACTCCGGGCCCCCGACGGTCACCGACAGGATCGCCCGCCGCCCCTGCAGCGTCCCCTCACCGAAACGCTCGCCGTACCGGGTCTCGTCGTGCACTCCGACGCCGTACGCGAAGTGGAAGGAGAACACCCGGTCCACCCAGCCTTTGAGGATCGCCGGCATCGTGTACCACCACATCGGGAACTGGAAGACCACCGTGTCGGCCCACAGGAGCTTCTCCTGCTCGGCCGCCACGTCGGGCGTGAGCGCGCCGGCGTCGTAGGCCCCGGCCGAACTCGGTATCACCTGCAGCGGGCTCGTGGCGTGCTCGCCGAAGTCCGCCGCGTCCACCACGGCCTTCCAGTTCATCGCGTACAGGTCGCTCACCCGCACCTCGTGCCCGGCGGCTTCGAGAGTGGACACGGCGAGGTCCTTCAGAGAGCCGTTCAGCGAACGCGGCTCGGGGTGGGCGTAGACAATGAGCGTCTTCATGGCTGTTCCCTTCAAAGAGGTGTGTCGCCATAGATGCTCGGGCCGCCGAGGCCTCGTCATTCAGGGGCGCCTCTTCCATCGGACGGGACTTCCTGGTAACAGCAGGACCACCTTCACGTGCGTTACCGGAGCCATACTGGGGGGCATGGACGATCTCGCGGGCTTCCTGCGCACCCGGCGCTCCCGGGTCGACCCAGCGGCCGTCGGCATCCCCACCGACAGCCGCCGCCGCGTCGAAGGGCTGCGCCGCGAAGAGGTCGCGCACCTGTCCGGAGTCAGCGTCGACTACTACGTACGCCTGGAGCAGGGCCGCGCCACCCAGCCCTCCGAACAGGTCCTCGACGCGCTCGCCCGCGTCCTCAGCCTCGACGAGACCGAACGCGGGCACCTGTACCGGCTCGCCCGGCAGCGCCGCCGCCGCACCAAGTCGCCCAGCGGGCGCCTGCGGCCGGAGCTGCTTCGCGTACTCGACCTGGTCACCGACGCGCCCGCCCTGATCATGGACCATCGGCTGGACGTGGCCGCCGGGAACCGCCTCGCCGGGCTCCTCTACGGTCGGGAGATGCCGGGCTTGAACACCGCCCGGCACATCTTCCTCGATGAGGACGAGCGCGGCCTGTATGCCGACTGGGAGAAATGCACCCTCGACGTGGTCGGGCACCTGCGCCTGGCGGCCGGGAAGTACCCCGACGACCCGGGCCTGGCCTCGCTTATCGGCGAGCTGGCGATGGGCAGCAAGCGCTTCCGCCGCCTCTGGGCCCGCGCGGACGTACGCGCCCGCACACATGGACGCAAGGCGTACCGGCACCCGCTGGTCGGACTGCTGGAACTGCACCAGGAGAACTTCGCGCTGCCGGATGAATCGGGCATGGAGCTGCTGGTGCTGTCCGCGGCACCCGGGAGCCCCACCGAGGACGGGCTGCGCCTGCTGGGCGCGCTCAGTGGTGATGGACATCCCACAGTGAAAGGCCTGCCGGTAACGAAATAAGTCCGTTGCGGTCAGCAGCGGCGGTTGGCGGGTCGTCTTCGCGAGTGATGCGTTCGGCTGTGTCTGCGCCGAGGCGTAGTGGCCGAGGGTGGCGAGGTAGGCGTGCCCGGGATTTCGCCTGGGGTTCGGACGCGGAGTGGCGTCCGGGCATCGGGAAGGGGAGCCCTCCCGCTCCTTATCGTGCAGTCGCAACTCAGCCCGCTCACCCACCCGTGCCCGCGCGTGCTCCAGCAGCGTGGCGCTGCCATCAACGCCGACTACCTTCGCGCCACGTGCCAGCAGGTCGGCCGCGTAGTGTCCGGCTCCGCAGCCAACATCAAGGATCCTCGCGCCGGCGATGTCACCGGCGAGTTCCAGCATCGCGGGCCGATCGGTGTAGGCGTTGTAGGGGCTGATGCCGGCATGCTCGGCGAAGTAGTCACCGAGCGCGTCGTGGTAGGCGTTCTTCGGAGGCATCGGCACATCATGACGGCGGCAATCATTCATCCGCGAACGGATTTCAGCGCAAGGAACAAGACGAGATGAGAGGAGAGTCCGAGCTCCGGCATGGGGTCCCGGTAGTAATCGCGGAAAATCCAACGGATATCGCTGACCATCGTCGGCGTGAAACGTCCAGGCCAGGTCAGCGACATCCTCAGACCGGCCCGCCGTATCCACCGACCAGCGCACCAGCCCTGCGGCGCCCTCACATCAGAGCAGGCCAGAGGTAGGCGGGTAGCCCGAGGCATCTCAGCCTCGGGCTACCCGCCTCCGCAGACCGGACAGAACCTGAGTACTGCCCCCTTCCCGGAACAGCGTCTGCCCAGGTCAGCACGGTGAGAGCGCTACGGAGCCAATCCGGCCCGATGCCGGGCTCGGCTATCCACAGCCGAAACCCCGGCTTCTACGACGCCTTCATCAGCGCAGGTCAGACGGTACTTCGTTGGAAATTTCTTCATTGCTACCGGAACCCCCACCTGCACATCCTCACCGGCCACCAGCTGGCTCGTCGCGTCGGCCGGCCGGGCCCCGCGGCCGCGTTCGAGCGCACCCCAGTGACCTTCTCCAGCGTCGCCGACCGCATCGGTGCGACCGGCGTGCGCGAGCGGCGCGTGCGGGCCTACAGCGTCGAGCGCGACGCCTACGCCTGGTGGCTGGCCGAGGAGGAATGGATGAGAACCCCCGGCAAACGTCACCGCACCGGCGCGATCGCCGGCCAAGGCCGCCTCATCTTGGCTGGAGCACCCTCGCACGCGAACCGGGCCCGCTACCCGCGCGACCACCGCGGCCGCGCCGACCACCAAGCCGCCAGAGCTCACCTGCGGATGCAGCGCGACGCGGCCGCCACCCGAGCGCCTCGTCCGGCGGCCGCTGCATGACGAGCGACCGCGCCGACCGCGCCGACCGCGCCGACCCTTAACGTCAATGATCTTGCTCGGTCGCCTGATTGTGTACACAACCGCGTTCCGCCTCCCGGCGCTGGTCCCCTGCCCGCTCGCGGCCGGTTGCTCGTGTTTCGTCGCCTGGGCCGTGCGTGGGCCGTGCGTGGGCCGAGACAATGCCAGGCGTGCACAAGGGTGTCAGTCGGGTAGCCCAGGGGGATTTCACCCCTGGGCTCCCACAGATCCCGGCGTGAATCTCTCGATTCACCGGGCTCT
>NZ_JBPJUQ010000126.1:0-13497 GCF_051192615.1 Streptosporangium sp. G11 | reverse complement strand
TCATGGTCAAAAAGTCTCGCCGGTCCACCGAGCCTCCTAGTGCTAGATCGTTCAGCACTTTCACGGTAATTGCCTGATCCCCGTGTGCGGGAGTGCTCTTTGTTCGGCCGCACGCGGTTTCCATCCAGTCCGGCCATGGCATCGTCTGGACCAGCACGAATGGCACCTCGTGTAGCGCGGCGGTTGCTCGCTGGGCCGACGGTTGCGGAACGACCTTGCCAGATTCCCAGCGGTAAATCTTCTGCCGCTGGCGCGCTAGTCCTCCGAGGTCGAGCCCTCGATGTACACCGTCCAGTTCTTTCGCGTATTCAGCCTGGGACAGACCGAGTCGGGTGCGTAGTCAGCATCGCACCCCCGAACACGGGGAAGCCCTTCCCCGTGCCGGAGCAGGTCCGCTTGCTCTGGTAACAACGAGTTCTCTGATCACACACCAACAACGACAGTGTGATGTCCTTGCCCACTTATTGGCCGCCCTTCTTCAGGAATTGCGATGAAAATCGACATTGTTCACCCCGGCTACTATCCCTTAAACGCCACAGACTTCGACAGCGTCGGTCTCGGCGGTAACGATACCGGAATGGTCCTAGCCGCTCGCGGATTAGCCAGACGCGGCCACCAAGTTAGAGTCTTTGCCCACTGTGACCCGCATACCGATCAGGGCGTCACCTGGCTTAACCTCCATGACTTGTATCCCAGAGAACACCGCGACGTGGTGATTTTCTGGGTGCGCACCCGCAGAATCGATGCCAGCCAGTTCAACGCACCGGTACGCGTGGCCAAGCTTGGCCTGAAGAAACCGAATATAGAACTGCTACCGCAGGTCCAGCATGGCGAGATCAATTTACTGCTGGCTTTCTCCTCCTTCCAACGGGATAGGTATTGCCAGCGTTACCACTTCCCAGCCGAGGCGAACTGGGTGGTCACCGCCGACGGCCTGGATATTTCCTATTACCCACCCGGCCCGGCCAAGCAGCCCGGAAAAGTGTTACACGCTGCCAACCCCGACCGCGGACTCAAGCTTGTGCTCGACGTATGGCCGGCCATCCGGCAGCGTCACCCCGAAGCCACATTGACCATCGCCTCAAGCTATCTACTGCGCGGAATAAGCGCAGAAGAAGATTTACAAAAAGGAGGGCACCTATATGAGCGTGCACGCCGCATGTCGGAATTGGGAGTGGCGTACCTGGGACGGCTGCCCAAACCTGAATTGATTCGTCATCAGCTGTCGGCGCAGGTCTACCTGTATCCGACAACATATGAGGAGACCTGCTGCATCGCCGCCTTAGAAGCTGCGGCGGCCAGCGAAGTGATCATTTGCTCGCCGTCTGGTGCGCTACCCGACCGGGTGCGTCATGGCGTCACCGGCCTGCTCATTTCCGGAGACCCTACTGATCCGCATGTTCGTGACCGCTTCGCGACCGAAACAGTCCGTGTGCTGAATGATCGCGATCTACTGACTCGTCTGGCGACCGAAGCCCGTATTCTGGCCCAGACCCACGACTACACCAGCGTTCTGACCACCTGGGAAGACTCCTTCGCCCGCCTACTTTAACGGCCGATGGGGGCAACGCCTCCCAGTAGGTTATTGACCGAGCGATATCTATGAGCCGATCGTCCGCAGGAGACGGTGGGCGCGTTCTCTCTGGGTGGCGAATTCGGGTTCGCGAGTAAAGCGCTGACGCCACAAGACAGCCAGCCAGCGCAGTGCGCAGGTGCGCTGCGCGGCCCTAAAACGCGGCGTCAGCGCTGCGGTGATTCCCAGATCGGCATGCAGGCTTTCCCAGACCTCGTCGTCAATATCGCGGGCGCTGATGTGCTCACAGAGGTCGGCGGCGTCGAACGCGGTATCGGAGTAACCCGTGAACTCGAAGTCGACGCAGCGAATTTCGCCTCCGTCCCATAGCCAGTTCAACAGGTTGGAGTCTCCGCGGCTGAACACCGCAGGCGCGGGGTTCAGCAGGAGTTCCCGGTCGCCTGATTCTTCCCATCGGCGCAGCAGGGTGAGCATGTCGGCGGTGAGTGGTTCATCTGCTGCGTCGGCGAGCTGGTCTGGCCACAACCGGGTGAGCCGGTTGATGTAGTGGGGGGCGGAGTCGATTCTGGGGAGCTCGGCGAGCAGGCCAGTGAGAGGGACCTCGGTGAGGCGCCCGTGCAGGGCGGCGAGGGCTTTCAGCGCCGGTGTGGGCTCAGGCAGAT
The DNA here is from genome assembly GCF_051192615.1 of Streptosporangium sp. G11. Lineage (NCBI taxonomy): Bacteria > Bacillati > Actinomycetota > Actinomycetes > Streptosporangiales > Streptosporangiaceae > Streptosporangium > Streptosporangium sp. G11. The sequence continues at coordinate 11,301 of NZ_JBPJUQ010000126.1, read as the reverse complement.
GGGTGGCGGGGAGAGGCTCGCCGGGCAGCAGCGTCATCGCGATTGCCGGATAGGGTCCGGCGGGGTCGTACCACACGGGTGCGGGCACCTCCTCGATGCCGGTGCCGGCCACCGAGGTGAGGGCGTGCCATTCGCGCTCGGCGCGCCTGCGCTCGTCGATCTTGTACAGCTTGATGCATATCTCGGTGCCTGATGACGGATCCCTCCAGCCGTAGACGAGGTTGTTACGGCCTCCGCTGAGCGGACGCATCCCCCACTGCGTGGCGGCGCGGGCACCATGATCTGAGCCGGTCGCGTGGGCTGCGCGCAGCTGGGACAGCAGTGCGGTGGGAGGCTGGGCGCGCATCAAGGCTCCAAAGGGGATGCGGTGTGCGGTTGCGGGCAATGAGGCAACGCTCAGCCTACGGGGCGCCGCTGGGGGCGCAGGAGGTTTCCGTGTCAGAGAGTAAGGATCTGCTGGCGGCGTGAACGGCGGCACAGACGCGCTGGTGGATGCTCTGTGGCGATTCTGAGATGTCGATCTCCAGGATGGTCAAACGGGCGTCGCGGGCGGCTAGTTCGCGATAGGCGGTATCGACGTGGCGCAGGTAGGTCTGTTGTTCCAGGGTGAAGGGACGGGCGTCGCGAGCGACAGCCCGCCGAATGGCCTGCGGTGGTGGGAGTCGCAACCAGATCGCCAGGTCCGGTTGACGGCCGGTGAGAGAACCGATGGTGGTGAGCCAGGCGATGGCGGCCTCGACGTCGTCGACGCCGTCGTGTGGCTCGTTGTGCAGCAGGGAGGCCAGGCTGTAGGAGTACATGGTGTGGATGCCGCGGTCTTCGATGACGGTGTCGTGGTCGCCGAGCGCCGGGGTGATGAGGGTGGCGGTGATGTTGGCGCGGATCGCGGCGGCCAGGTGAGTGTCGGTGATCACGTCGCCGTGGCGTTTGAAGGCATCGCCGCAGGAGGAGAACAGGTCGAACAAGACGTCGCCGAGGGGGTCGGTGGTCAGGGTCGCCAGGTCCGGTAGGTGCGCCACCGTTTGCCCGCTCGCGCGCAGGTGCGCGGCCAGCAGGGCGGCCTGGGTGCTTTTGCCGGATCCGGGGAGGCCTTCGAGGCTGATCAACATAGGTGGGGCTCCTGGGTGGTGATCGGGCGGGCCCTCAGGTGCGCAGGAGAATTCCGTCGGTGGCTTGGCGGGTGGCGGCGAGGATCGGCTCGCGCAGGGCGGGTGTGGTCGCGATGGTCATCTGGGAGGTGGGGCCGTGCGCGCTACCGTCGTGGTCGATGACGAGCGCGCCGGCTTCGCGGGCGATGACTGATCCGGCGGCCATGTCCCACAGGTTGTTGGACAGCGTGAGGGAGGCGTCCAGGGTGCCGTCGGCGACCAGGGCGAGATCGACGGCGGCCGAGCCGAGCATGCGCACGCGCCGGGCACTGGCGGCTAGGTGCTGGTGGAGGGCGAAGCTGGCGTCGTTGTGGTCGGCGACGTCGTCGCCGAAGCCGTAGTCGCCGACGGCCACGATCGCCTGATCCATGTCGGTGGTGGTGGAGGCTGCGATGGGGGCGCCGTCTCGCCAGGCGCCGTGGCCGTCGGCGGCCCAGTAGCGGTGATTCAGCATCGGCAGGCAGATGATCCCCAGGACGGCGCGGCCGTGGTGGATCAGGGCCAGGGAGATGCCGCACAGGGGAAGGCCGCGGTGGTAGTTGACGGTGCCGTCGACCGGGTCCAGCACCCACAGGGTTGGTGCGTCGGGGTTGCCGCCTTCTTCCTCACCGAGGAAGGCCACCTGCGGGATGGCCTGGTGGAGGCGGTCGCGGATCAGGTGTTCGATGGCGATGTCGACGTCGGTGACGGGATCTTTGGCCGATTTGTCGGTGATCGTTGTGGGTGGGTGGGTGAGCAGGTGGGCTTCGGCCAGGGCCACCGCGTGCAGGCCGATGCCGAGCAGGTGGTCGATGGGGGGAAGGGGGGTGTGCACGGGGCGTCTCCTAGCGGGCGGGGGTGAGAAGGCCCGACAGATGGTCGCGGCACTGGGCCAGGCAGTCGGCAAGGGGTTCGTCGGTGCAGATTCGCAGCTTGGGGTCGGGGATCGGCTCGGCGGTGGCGCGCAGATGCCGGTAGAGGGTGTAGTCACGGTTGGCGGCGAGGTGGGTGCCATGTTCGTGGTCGCGGTCCAGGCGGCGGCGGGCGGTGGTGGTGGCGCACACGCATTCGATGAAGGTCAGCGCTTGGCCAGCCTGGGTGGCGAATTGTCTGATCTGGTCGACTTGGTAGCGGCGCAGGCAGGTGCGGCCATCCATGATCACGGTGGTGCACAGGGCGGTGGTCAGGGCGAATTGCGCGGCCTGGAGCATCATGGTGACGCAGGTGTCGTCCTGGTCGCGGGTGTAGGTGATGTGGCCGGGGCCGAACAGGGCGTGGCGTATGCGGTCTTTGTCCAAGACCAGGGCGTTGAGTTCACGGCTGAGGTGGTCGGCCAGGGTGCTCTTGCCGGTCGCGGGGAGTCCGGCCATCTGAATGATCATTGAAGGTTCCTGGCGGGTCGTCTCTCGGGTACCGGGTTCATGTCCGGGGTGCCTGCGCGGGCTGATCGAAGAGCGTGTGGCCTAGCGTGGCCGAGCCTCGTTCGAGGACCTCGTGCAGGAGGGCCCAGAGGGGGTCGATGAGGTGAGGCCACCCCGCCTCGGCGCGGGGGGTAGTAGAGGTGTGCGGGTGGTGGAGGTGGGCGGCGTCGGCGAAGAGGCTCAGCGGGTGTCCGGCGGCGGTTTTCGGGGGCGCCGCCAGGCGCAGGAGCGCCGCGGGGTAGGCGTCGGCTGGTGTGAGGACCGGTAGCGGCGTGGGATGGCCGGGGATGGGCTGGTGGGCCCGGCGGCTCAGCAGTGCCCCCACGAGGTGGTGACTCGCCGGGTCGTCGACGCGTGGATCTCCGGGCAGCTGGGTGGTCACATCGACGTGAACAGTTGGGAGGACGAGGTCGCCAGTGGAGCGGATCAGGGTGCCTCGCGCACCGGCCTGGTAGCCGAGCTCGGTGAGCAGGTCGCGGGTGCGGTCGAGGTCGGCGCGGGTGACGAGCAGGTCGATGTCGCTGAGCTGGCGTGTCCCGCTGCCGCCGTACAGGGTGCTTTCGGCGGCGATGCCGCCACAGGCGGCGAACCGGATCTCGCGGCAGGCGTGGGTGATCTTCGCGGCTTCGGCCCGGTACAGGTGCGTCTTGTGCTGATTGGCGCGCCAGACGCCGTGCAGGTGACGCATCACCCGGGTGGGCACGTGCTCGGTCAGGTCGGCGTGGGTGAGGGCTTCGGCCAGGACGCACACGAGTTTGTGCTCGATGGCGTGATGCAGCAGGCTTCCCCAGCCGGTAGGTGGGGGGAGCAGGGGCGCGAGCTGGGATCGGTCGATGCGGCGCCGCCGAGGACGGCACAGCAGGGTCAAGAGGGCGCGCGCCGCCGCTGCGTCGTCGGCGGCACGGTTACCGGAGGCCGCGGGGGTGAGCGCGGAGGCTGCGGGGGCGGCGATGGCTGCGGGGGCGGGCGTCGGGTGGTGTTCGGCGGTCATCGGATCGCCGCCAGCAAGGTGGCGATCTGCTCGGCGAGGACGCGCCGATCTCCTGTGGTCTGGATTCGGTAGCAGGGCACCTGCTCGGCCAGCGCGGAGATGGCGGCTTTCAGGTGCTGGGTGCCGCTGGGTGCGGGAAACAGCCAGTGGTTGATGCGGGAGCTGACGGCGCCGGTGGGGTCGCGCATGAACAGGCGGGTGGCGGTGAGGGTGCGTGCTACCTCGTGCGGCGGCACGGGGGTGGCACGCACCCCGGCGTGGGCGGGGTCCAGGTGCGGCCACACCATCAGGCGCGGGCGGCACGAGGGGGCGAGAGTTCCGCCGTGCAGCAGCCGCGGAAAGTCCCCCGGCGCGATGCTGACCTTGTCTCGCACCGCCCACAACTGCTCGGTGCTCAGGTGCTGGGCCGAGGCGGGGACGAGGTCGGCCAGGTCGGGGATGGCGCTGAGCATGCCGACACCGGCGCGCATCCGGTCAGGCCAGGGGTAGGCGGTGAGCTGGGCGCCGGGTTCGGCGCCGGGCCAGATGAGCAGGCGGTCGTTGGTGACGTAGTCGGCGCCCAGGTGGCGTAGCGCCGCCAGCAGCGTGGTGGTCTTGCCCGCGCCGCGTGGCCCGCAGATGAGCACGCCGTGCCCGGTGATGGACAGGGCGGCGGCGTGGGCGTACACCGCGCCGCGGGCCAGAAGTTGTCCGGTCATGGCTTGGCGAGTCAGCCGCGAGCACCAGTAGGTGGCCGCCTGGGTGCTCGCGCAGTAGGCGTTCACCTCGCCGAGGTCGGCGGAGGCGCAGATGAGTGTCGTTTGGGCTTCGGCCCAGTACAGGGTGGCGCCGTGTTCGGCGGGTAAGACGGCGGCGGTGAGGTTCGGGCCGATCTCCTGGTGCGGGGCCGCGGAAAACAGGGCGTTCAGCCGCTGGGTGTTCAGGTGTGGGGTGCGGTGCACGCTCAGGTGCCGGGATGCGGGGGTGCGCGGTGCTCGCGGGCGGGCATAGCACCACAGCAGGTCGCGGGCGTGCGCGGCGGCTTCGGCGACGTTGGTGCGCAGCTGTACCGAGGCGGTGGCTTGGGTGAAGGTGTCGCTGATGAGGGCTGCGCCGTCGGTGGGCTGCAGGTTCGCGGCGAGGTCGCTCAAGACGGTGGGCTCGCTCACGAATGGCTCTCCTTCGGCGGCGGCGCTGATCCGAGCAGGGTGTCGGGGTCGGGGTCGAGGGTGGCGGGGACGGGCTCGACGGGTGAGCGATGGCGGGAAAACCACGCCTCTGGCCCGGCGTGTACGGCTGCTTGTCGCAGGAGCGCGATGTCGGCGCACGTCGCGTGCAGGTGCCAGTCGGCCAGGTCGCGGGCGGCGAAGTGCTCGGTGAGCCAAAAGGGTGGGCCGGCGGCGACCGGCTCACCCCACCCGCGCGGTTGAGCGGCGGGGCCGACGGGCTGCGGGTTCGGTGTCCGGATGCCGGTGAGGGCCGGGACGGGATGCTCAGCGCGGTATTTCAGCTCGGGCGACAATGCGGCCTGCCGACTGCTGTGACCCGATCCCTCTGGCCCGCCCCCACGACCAGACACGTCAGGCAGGCCGGGCAGGTCGGTGTAGATGTTGAAGACCGCGGCCCCTTCTTCGCTGAGGACGTAGGTGACGTGCGCGGCGCCGAGCGGCACACTCATCAGCTCGCCCGGCCCGGCGATCTGATGACACAGGTGAGGGCCTCGCGCATCGTGCCAGGCGGTCATCATCAGCACCTGGCCGCTGATGACCTGGAAGATCTCCAGCTGAGCAGGAGTGTTCCAGTGGCCCAGCGAGCGCACCGGCTCCCCACCGGGTAATGATCCACCGCTATAGAGGACTAGATCGGCGTAGACGAACTCCCCTCCACCTGCAGGCCCGGATGGGCCGGGGAGCGGTAGCGCGCGGCGCGGCGGCTGGATGTCGCGGTAGGCGGCGTACAGGACCCGGTCCTCACCGGCCTCGAGGGCGCGGCCCAAGATGTCGGCGTTGGGCACGACGATCGCGGTGTCGCGGGCGGCTCGCAGCAGAGCCGACATATACCGCACGGTGGGCCGATGGTCTGGCCCTACCGGAAACCGGCCTTGTGTGAGGGCTAGGTCCGGCCGGTGCCCGGCGGGCCCTGCCGCAGCGGGGGCGATCATGGTGGTGTTTCCTTCGCGGGATGCGCGTTACCGCCGCCGCCCTCCGCGGCGGCGTGGGGGGTGACGGCGGGGATTCCCAGGGCGTCGGCGGCGGCCTCGGCGAGCTGGGACAGATCCCAGATGTCGGGAGCCTGCGGCCGCGAGGGGCGTTTTCTGGGGTTGAACCACACCGCGCGGCACCCGGCCTCCAGCGCGCCGAGCACGTCGGTTCTCCAGTCGTTGCCCACGTGCACGACGTGCTCGATCGGCACGCCGGCGCGTGCGGCGACGGCTTCGAAGACCTCGCGGCGGGGTTTGGCGATGCCCAGGTCACTGGAGTAGACGGCATCATCCAGCAGTTCACTCAGATGGTGGCCCTCCAGGATCTGCTGCGTCACCTGGGCGGGGGTGGCCAGGGTGTTGGAGGTCAGTGTCAGGTAGGCGCCGCGCTTTTTGGCCTGGCGCAGCGCGGCGTGCGCGCCGGTGATCACATCGGGGCAGGCTCGCAGCACGGCGTGGGTGTGCGGGATGACGAGCACGTCAACGAGAGGTTCGTCATCGGCTAAGCCGAGCCCGCTCAGCAGCTGCTTGACCTGTTCGCGCACCGGGAGCTGCTCACCGGTGGTGCGCTGGTGATCCAAGGTATCCGCGCGCGCCTGACGGACGCTCACCTCGACCTGCTCGGGGGTGCGGACGTATCCGAAGTCGGTGATGGCGGTGTGGAACTCGCGGATACGCCAGCGCGCCTCGGCGTCTCGGTCGCCGTAGGTGATCAGGGTGCCCCACAGGTCGACGCTGAGCACCCAGCGGCCCGTCATTGCTCTGCCGGGTGTGCCTGGCCGGTGTGCCCGTGCAGCCAGGCGGCCGTTTGAGCGGGGTCGGCGCTGGCGAACAGCAGTGATCCGGCGACGACGCCGTCGGCGCCGGCGGCGGCCAGCGCCGGGACGGTGCCGGTCCGGATTCCTCCATCGGCCAGCACGCTCACCGTGCGGCCCGCGGGCTGGGAGGTGAGCAGGTCGCGTACCGCGCTGATGCGCCGTGGGGCGGCTGGGTCCATGGCCGTGCCCTTGGTGCCCAGCGCCGTGCCGACCATCACGATCACGTCGACCACGTCCAGGAGGGGGAGGATCTGGGCGGGATCGCTGTCCAGGCGCAGCGCTAACCCTGCGGCCTTGCCCTGGTCGCGGATCATCGTCAGGGCGTGCCGGACATCTGCCGTTTCCAGGTGCACGGAGATCAGATCGGCGCCCGCCTCGATCCACCGGCCGATGTGGGTGACGGGGTCGCGGGCCATCAGATGTACGTGGAACGGCACGGGGGTGCGTGGCTTGAGCTGGGCGAGCAGCGCGGGAAAGAACAGCGGTTCGGGCACGAACCGGCTGTCGGAGGCGTCGAGGTGGAACAGGTCGGCGTGTGGCTGCATCCGGTCGACCTCCGCCGCCAGGGCGCCCAGGTCGGCCGACCACAGGGAGGCCTCGATGAGGAGCCTGCCCGGATGGCTGTTCGCCCACACGGTCCGCTGGTGGGAAGGGAGCATCGCGCTCACGCTCCGGGCGCCGTGGCCGCGGCGGCCAGGGCTTGCCGGCAGTGGGTGACGGAGCTGACGATCAGTTTCCGGACGGTTTCGTCGTCGTCTTCGAAGCGGGGAAAGACCTCCAGCATGACCGGGACCTCGGCCAGGCCCGCGTCAGCCAGGTGCCTTCCCACCTCGGTGACGTCCACGCATCCGCGGGGGTCGGGCCATCCCCAGTGCGGGTCGCCGTGGCGGTCGGTGTTGTCCAGGTGCACCAGGGCGATATGCCGGCCCAATCCGGTGATCCACTCCTGGACGGTGGCGTTCGGCCCGTACAGCGGCTCGTACACGGTGTGGCCGATATCGAGGGTGTAGGCGGCGTTGGCGGCGCCGGCCGCGTCCAGGTCAGCGATCAGCTGAGCGCATTGGGCGATGGTGGAGGGGATCTCCCGCACGATCGGGGTGGGTTCGATCAGGAAGTGTTCCAGGCCGGCGTGGTGGGTTCGCTGGCACAAGACCGCGAGCGACTCCACCAGGTCCTCATACCGGGCCCGGGTGTGGCCGGGGTGGGTGGCGTCATCAGCGCTCATGCTGCCCAGCGGCCCGCCGACCGCGCGGGCGCCGAGGTCGGCGGCCACGTCGATGGCGCGCAGCCACCAGGTGCGCGCCATGGTGCGCGCGTCAGGGTCGGGATCGAGCAGCCCGGCGGGCACGTAGTGCGCCAGCCCCACGCAGGCGCTGTGGATGCTCAGGTCCTGGCGCTCGGCGGCCTGGCGGATCCGGGAGATGACGCGGCCGCGCTCGGGCTCAGACCACCAGGGGTCGAGGAGGTCGAAGGTGAGCTGGACGCTGCCCAGGCCGAGGTCGTCGCGGACGAAGGCCGCCCACGCCTCGGGGGCTGGCATGCGCTTGACCGCGAAACACAGGTTGATGCCGAGATTCATCATCGCTCCTTACCTGTTGCGGGGTTGGCTGGTGGCGGTGAGCGGGACGGCGTTGCGGGCGAGCCAGTCGCTCAGGCGCTGGGTGAACTCCGCCAAGGAGTGGGCGGTCCAGACGAGGGTGTAGTCGATCATCAGGTTGTTGGAGTCGGTTCCGCCGAAGCGCCGGCAGTCGGTCTGCAGGCCGACACACGGCTTGCCCAGGGCGTGGGCGATGCCGAGCTCGACGCAGGCGCCCTCGTCCGGGACGCGCCCGTCCAGTAGGAACACCAGCAGGTCGCACTCATCGATGGCGGCCCGATCGGCGTCGTAGAGGCGGCGGCGCACGGCGTCTTCGTCCAGTCCCTGCCGGATCAGGGGTGCGGCTTCGCCGCCGTCGCGTTGGGGCAGGTAGGTCTCCAGGCCGAGCTCGCGCAGCAGGTGGTCCAGGCGCAGGTTGTAGGCCTTTTCCGCCTCGCTGAACAGCGGGGCGGCGATGTAGGCGCGCATGAAAGGCTCCTTCGACGTTCAAACAGGACACGATCGTTGTCGGCGACGGGCTCAGGTCGGCTCAGCGTGGGGGCCGGGCGCCGACGGCATCCAGCGCGGCCCAAAACTCCGCGGCCCGGTGCTCGGGGTAGGTTCCATCCCGCATGGCGGCCAGGTAGTACTCCTGGACGCGACGCCACTGCCAGGGAGGCGCCTCGAAGGGGGCGTCGATGCCGTTGTTGATCAGGGAGATCCAGCGGCGCAGGCAACTGGAGCACTGTCCGCAGTGCGTGGGTGAGCCGTCGTCGCGGCTACAGGAAAACGTCAGCAGCAAATCCTCGGCCGCCAGCCCTTGGGCCAGGTACCAGGCGACGATCTGCGTTTTGGTCATCTGCCAAAACGGGCTGTTGAGCGTGAGTGGCCGCCCGGACAGGCGGGTCATGAAGGCTGAGATGTCAGCGAACGCCTCGGGGCTCTTGTCGAGGGTGTGGTCCCCGCGCACCCCGACGCACCAGATGGTGTCGGCGCGGTTGGCGGCCAGCATCGCCAGGTGCGCGTTACGCATCGCGATGATCGCATCGTCTTGCTCCCAACCGCCGAGGGTGAGCTCGGTGCTGAAGGTGACCTCGATGCCGCACCGCTGGCTTAAGGCGGTGATGGCGGCGCGTTCCTGGGCGGCGTAGCGATGGCCGAGGTCGAAGTACAGCGCCGGGGGCCGCTCCAGGTAGTACCAGGCGGGAAAGCTGTCCAGGCCGGCGGAAAACAGCAGAAGCTCAGACACGATCGGCTCCTTCGGGAACCTGTAGCAGGGTCAAGACCTCGTGTTCGATGTCGGCGACGACCTCCTCGACGCTGCGCAGCCCGACGGGCACGCGCGTGATCCGCTCGGGCAGGGAGGCGCACACTTGCCGGTAGGCGGCGTCGAAACGCGGCAGAAACTGCAGCCGTTCGATGGAGGCCGCATCGCCGCCGCCGTATCCGCGTTCGATGGCGCGCTCACGGGCCAATGGCCACGGCACGTCCAAGAAGAAGGCGCGGTGCGGATGCAGGAACCACGGCCGCACGCACGCCAAAAGCCGCTCCATCATCGCTTCAGGGGCAGCATCGGCGCCGAGTCCGCAGGCTTGCGGCGGGTGCTCGCCCAGGACGGTGAGCGCGTAGGCGAGAGCGGTGTACAGGCCGTGATCGATGATCACGACATCGTGGCCAGTCAGCGCCGGACGGTAATCGTGCTGGTGGTGGTAGGCCTGGCGGCACCAGCGCAGCAGCACATCGACGACGGCGTGGTGGGGCGCGCTGTAGCCGCCCGCCCCGTGGCGGTGGCGCAGCGGGGCGCCGTCCAGGAGTTCTGACAGGTGGGCGATGACGCCGTGGCGTGGCCCATAGTGCAGCAGCTGGGTGCGAAACCCGTGCCCGCTCAGCCGTTGGCCGAGTTCGTGGGCCGCGGTGGACTTGCCCGCCCCCCACAGGCCCTCGATCGTGATCGCGATGCCATGGTGCACGCCGAAGGCACGCCCCGCCGGCGCGGGCCCTGCCGCTACGGTGCGGGTCGGTGATCGCGTGGCTGTGTCCATGTCGGCCTTCCTGAGGTCGAAGCTCATGGTCTTTTCGACGCGGTGACGCCGAATGGGTTACCGGCCGCGTTCATCGCCCCACAGCAGGACGTGCAGGCGCAGCGTCAAGTGCCAGCCGCGGGCGATAACTTCCTCGGCCAGCTCACGTCCGCCGATCATGAGGGTCTGCGGATCGGTACCTTGCGGCATGATCCATACCGGGGTCAGCGCGAACTCCTCCGCCAGCCGGGCGACCTCTTCCACGTCCGCGCGGTCACAGGCCACGAACTTGAACACCGCACGGCCGCTGGCGGCCAGCGCACGCAACGCCGCCGGCACGACCCTGCGGCGCTCGGCCATCCCGGAGCTGGCCAGCTTCGGCGAAACGTTGCACCAGGCGCGCTCCAGCAGAGCGGGCGCCGGGGTGATCGTGCCGTTGGTCTCGATCTCCACCCGGCGGCCCGCATCGGCCAGCCGCGTCACGAGCTCTACCAGCGCGACTTGCTGCAGCAGGGGTTCACCGCCGGTGATGACGACCAGGTTCACCGGGTGGGCCAGCACCCAACCGGCCACCTCCTCAACGCTTTCGCGCCGGGATTCGGCGGCCAGGTCAAAGCGTGTCCGATCCCAGGTGTAGGGGGTGTCGCAGACGAAAGCGGCGCCGTCGGCCGCGCCGCACGCCAGGTTGCAGCGCGACAGGCGCACGAACACCGCCGGATGACCTGCGCTGGGCCCCTCACCTTGCAGCGTGACCCCGAAACGCTCGGCGATCAGCAACTGCCGACCCTCCCCCACCGTGACGCTCATGTGGGCTCTATCAGACACTCGGCCCACGTCGTCGGGGTCTCCGACACCCGCATCGCGACCAGCCGGCCGGGAATGTGCGGCTGCACCTGCGCCTGGAACCACTGCGCCAGATGCAGGGCGAGAAGCTCACTGGTCGGCGCCACCTCCAGCACCTCGTTGAGGAATCGGTGGTCCAACTCCTCCTTGATATAGGTCCCGAACGGCGCCAAAGCGCCGAACTCGGTGACGAATCCCGCCCCGGTGAGCAGCGGCGCCTCCAAGACCACCTCCACCGTGTAGGTGTGGCCGTGCAGGCGAGTGCACTTGTGACCGGCCTGCAGAGCGAGCGGATCGGCGGGATTACTGCTCAGGCGATGGGCGG
>NZ_JBPJUQ010000125.1:0-14389 GCF_051192615.1 Streptosporangium sp. G11 | reverse complement strand
CGCCTCCGCCGCCCGCCGCACATCCCACGACCGCACCGGCAACGGCCGCAACACCCCCCGCCCGAACAGATCGAGCAGCTCCTCCAGCATCCGCCGGATGTGGTCGGGGCCGGAGTCGATCAGGTCGAAGGCCGTGTACTCGACCCCCGGGTACGCGTCGCCGATCGCGGCGGCGTCGCGGATGTCGGTCTTGCCCATCTCGACGAACCGGCCGCCGCGGGACAGCAGGCGCAGGGAGGCGTCCACGAACTCGCGGGCCAGCGAGTTCAGCACCACGTCCACCCCGCGGCCCTCCGTGCCCTCCAGGAAGTACCCCTCGAAGTCCAGGTCCCGCGAGGAGGAGATGTGCCCGTCGTCCAGACCCAGCGACCGCAGCGCCTCCCACTTGGCCGGGCTCGCCGTCGCGAACACCTCCGCGCCGAGATGCCGGGCCAGCTGCACCGCCGCCATGCCCACCCCACCGGCACCGGCGTGCACCAGCACCGACTCGCCGGGCTGGAGGCGGGCCACGTGCTTCAGGCCGTGGTAGGCGGTCAGGAACACGCCGGGGACGGACGCGGCCTGCTCGAAGGTCCAGCCCGCAGGGACAGGCGCCAGCAGCCGCCGGTCGGTCACCCCGACCGGGCCGAACGCCCCGTCCAGCAGACCGAACACCCGATCACCCGGCACCAGGTCCTCCACCCCGGCCCCGACCTCCAGCACCACACCGGAGGCCTCGCCGCCCATCGGCACGTCGCGCTCGGGCACCATGCCGAGCGCCACGACGACGTCGCGGAAGTTCATCCCGGCGGCGCGGATGGAGATCCGCACCTCACCGGCCTCCAGCGCCCTGCCGGAGGCGGGGTGCGGGACCAGCGCCAGATCAGACAGGCTTCCCTTGACCGGCGCGTCCAGCCGCCACTCGGCCACCCCCGCCGGCGGCACCAGACCGCCACCGGACGCGGCCCGCGCCAGGCGCGGCGCCCACACCTTCCCCTCTCGTACGGCCACCTGCGGCTCGTCCGCGGCCGTCGCGGCGAGCAGCGCGGTACCCGCGACGGGACCCTCGTCGAGGTCGACCAGCAGGAGGCGGCCGGGGTTCTCCGCCTGGGCGGCGCGCAGCAGGCCGAGGGCCGCGGCGCCCGCCAGGTCGGTGACGTCGCCTCCGTGCACGGAGGCCGCGCCTTGGGTCACCACGACGAGCCGCGCCGACCCGAACCGCTCCTCGGCCAGCCACTCCCGCACCACCGCCAACGCCCGATACGCCGCCACCCGCACCCCGGACACGACACCCTCACCACCAAGCGCCGCAAAGGAGACGAACACCAGATCGGGAACCACCCCCGAACCCGCCAACGCCCCCAGATCCTCGAACCCCTCGACCACCACACCGGCCGCGCGCAGGGCGTCGGCCGGCCCGGTCCCGTCGGCGCCCAGCACCGCGTACCGGTGCCCGGCCGGGATCTCGGCGGGCGGCAGCGCCGTCCAGTCCACGCGGAACAGCGAGTCGCGGCGGGTGTCGGACGCGACGGGCAGCCGGTTCGCCGGGAGGGGGCGCGACAGCAGGGACTCCACGGAGGCCACCGGGGCCCCCGAGACGTCCGCCAGCCGGAGCGAGATCGTGTCGGCACCGGCGGGTGACAGGTGCACCCTCAGCGCGGCGGCGCCCTCGGCGTGCAGGGAGACCCCGGACCAGGCGAACGGCAGGCTCACCTCGCCGGATCCGGTGTCCAGCAGCGACTCGGCGTGCAGGGCCGCGTCCAGCAGCGCCGGGTGCAGGCCGAAGCCGCCGGCCTCCCTGCGCGCGTCCTCGGGCAGGGCGACCTCGGCGAAGATCTCGTCGCCACGCCGCCACGCCGCCCGCAACCCCTGGAACACCGGGCCGTACTCGTACCCCTGGCCCGCCAGCCGCTCGTACAGACCGTCCAGGTCCACCGCCGTCGCACCGGCGGGAGGCCACTCGGCCAGGTCGAAGTCCCCGGCGGACTCCGAGGCGACGAGAAAACCGGCCGCGTGCCGGGTCCAGGGCGCGTCCGCCTCGTCGCCGATGTCCCCGGCGTCCCCGGTGTTCTCGGCGCTCTCGGCGCGGGAGTGGACGGCGACCGGGCGCCGCCCCGTCTCGTCCGATGCCCCCACCGACACCTGCACCTGCACACCGCCGCCGCCGGGCAGCACCAGCGGCGCCTCCAGCGTCAGCTCGTCCACCACCCCGCACCCCACCTGGTCACCGGCACGCACCGCCAGCTCCACGAACGCCGTCCCCGGCAACAGCACCGTGCCCGCCACGGCGTGGTCGGCCAGCCACGGATGCGAGCGCGTCGACAGCCGCCCGGTCAGCAGGATCTCGCCGGTGCCCGCCGACACCACCGCCGCGCCGAGCAGCGGGTGACCGGCCGCGGTCAGGCCGGTGGAGGCCAGGTCGACCGCGTCGGTGGCGTCCAGCCAGTACCGCTCGCGCTGGAAGGCGTACGTGGGAAGCCTCACCGGGCGGGGGCCGTGGGGGGCGAACAGCGACTCCCAGTTCACCGGCGCCCCGTGCGCGTACGCCTCGGCCAGCGAGGTGACGAACCGGTTCATGCCGCCCTCGTCGCGCCGCAGGGACCCGACGGCGGCCGCGGTGCCGCCCGCGGCCTCCACGGTCTCCTGGACACCCACGGTGAGCACCGGGTGCGGGCCGATCTCGACGAACAGCCCGTACCCCTCGCGCACCAGCGCGCGGGTGGCCTCGTCGAAGCGCACCTGCCGCCTGAGGTTGGTGTACCAGTAACCGGCGTCCAGCCCCGCGGTGTCGATCGGCTCGCCGGTCACCGTGGAGTAGAAGGGCACCTCGACCGACCGGGGCGCGACGCCCTCCAGGTCGGCCAGGATCCGCTCCCTGAGCGGCTCCACGTACGCCGAGTGCGACGGGTAGTCGACGGGGATCTTCCTGGCGCGGACGCCGTCGGCCACCAGCTGCTCCAGCAGCTCGTCCAGGGCCTCGGTCTCGCCGGAGAGCACCACGGAGCCGGGGCCGTTCACCACGGCCACCGCCACCCGGTCGCCCCAGGGGGCCAGCCGTTCCCTCATCCGCTCGGCCGGGAGCGAGACCGCCATCATCTCCCCCTGGCCGGACAGCTCCTCGCCGATGGCGAGGCTGCGGAGCGCGACCACCCGGGCGCCGTCCTCCAGCGACAGCGCGCCCGCCACGCAGGCGGCGGCGACCTCGCCTTGCGAGTGGCCGACGACGGCGTCGGGCTCGACACCGTACGAGCGCCACAGCTCCGCCAGCGAGACCATGACGGCCCACAGCGCGGGCTGGACCACGTCCACCCGTCCCAGCGGCGGCGCGCCGGGCTCGCCGCGCAGCACCTCCACGAGCTTCCAGTCGACGTAGGTCGCCAGCGCGTCGGCGCACTCGGCCATCCGGGCGGCGAACACCGGGGAGGAGTCCATCAGCTCGACGGCCATCCCCGCCCACGCCGCGCCCTGCCCGGGGAAGACGAACACCACCCTCGGGTCGGGGGTCGCGACGCCGCGCACGACGTTCGGCGCGGCCTCGTCCCCGGCGACGGCGCGCACGCCCGCCAGCAGGTCGTCGCGGCCGGCGCCGACCACCACGGCGCGGTGCGGGAAGGCCGTACGGGAGGTGACGGCGGCGTGGCCGACGTCGACCGGCGACAGCCCGGCGTCCGCGTCCACGTGGGCCGCGAGGCGTTCTGCCTGGGCCCGCAGCGCCCCCTCGCCCTTGCCGGAGATCACCCAGGGCACCACCGGGGCGGAGCCCGGACCTCCGCCGAAGGCGCTGAGGACGCCGTCGAAGGCGCCTCCCTCTCCGCTCTCGGCGCCCTCGCCGTCCGCGGTCTCCGGCGCGAGCGGCGGAGCCTCCTCCAGGATGACGTGCGCGTTGGTGCCGCTGACGCCGAAGGAGGAGACACCGGCTCTGCGCGGGGCGCCACCGGCCTCCCAGGGCTCGGCGGCGGTCAGCAGTTCGACGTCTCCGGCCGACCAGTCGACGTGCGGCGAGGGCGCGTCCACGTGCAGGGTGCGGGGCAGCACGCCGTGCCGCATCGCCAGCACCATCTTGATCACACCGGCGACGCCCGCGGCGCCCTGGGTGTGGCCGATGTTCGACTTGATCGAGCCCAGCCGCAGCGGCCTGCCCTCGGGGCGTTCCCGCCCGTACGTGGCCAGCAGCGCCTGGGCCTCGATCGGGTCGCCCAGGCCGGTGCCGGTGCCGTGCGCCTCGACCGCGTCGACCTGGGCGGCGGACAGGCGCGCGTTGGCCAGCGCCTGGCGGATGACCCGCTGCTGCGCGGGGCCGTTCGGCGCGGTCAGCCCGCTGCTCGCGCCGTCCTGGTTGATCGCCGAGCCGCGGATGACCGCCAGCACGGGGTGTCCCGCGCGCCGGGCGTCGGAGAGGCGTTCCAGCAGGAGCATGCCCGCGCCCTCGCCCCAGCCGGTGCCGTCCGCGGCGGCGGCGAAGGCCTTGCACCGGCCGTCCGCGGCCAGGCCGCGCTGGCGGCTGAACTCGACGAAGGTGTTCGGGGTGGACATCACCGTCACGCCCCCGGCCAGGACCATGGCGCACTCGCCCTGGCGGAGCGCCTGGACCCCCAGGTGGAGCGCCACCAGGGACGAGGAGCACGCGGTGTCCACCGAGACCGCGGGCCCCTCCAGGCCCAGGACGTAGGCCACCCGCCCGGAGGCGACGCTGCCGTCGCTGCCGTTGCCGATGTAGCCGCCGAGGTCCTCGGGGACGACCCGGGCCCGGGAGCCGTAGTCGTGGTAGATGACGCCGGTGTAGACGCCGACGGCGGTGCCCCGCGCGGACGTCGGGTCGATGCCCGCGTCCTCCAGGGCCTCCCAGGCGGTCTCCAGCAGCAGCCGCTGCTGCGGGTCCATCGCCACGGCCTCGCGGGGACTGATCCCGAAGAAGGCCGGGTCGAACCGCGCGGCGTCGTAGAGGAAGCCGCCGGAGCGCGTGTAGCTCTTGCCCGGACGGTCGGGGTCGGGGTCGTAGAGGCCCTCGACGTCCCAGCCGCGGTCGTCGGGGAACGACGAGATGGCGTCGCCGCCCTCGGCCAGCAGCCGCCACAGCGCCTCCGGGGTGTCGGCGCCGCCGGGGAACCGGCAGCTCATCCCGACGATCGCGATGGGCTCGGTCTCCCTGCGCTCGGCGTCCTTCAGTCTCTGACGGACCTCCCGCAGGTCGGCGGTCGCCCGCCGGAGATAGTCGAGAAGTTTGCCTTCGTTCTCCACCACGTCACCCCTGTCAAACCGTTCGGGGGCCTCATCCGGTCGCGTCGCGCATTGTGGATTGAGGCGATATGGGAACGGGCGCCCGCGTCGCGGGGCGGCCCGTATTCGGCATTCCGGTGAATCGGCGTCGCGCGGAAAAGGGAGTTTCAGCCGGCCGTGGCCGGCGCGCCGGTCTCCGCCCGGTGGCGGGCGACCAGCTCCTCCAGGTCGCGCACGAGGTCGTGCGGCGACGGGGTGGCCTCGGACACGCGGCTGAGCCGGGCGGCGTTCTCCCGGAACGACGGCTCGCCGAGCAGCCGCCGCAGGTTCTCCCGGAGCGTCCGCGTCGACAGGTCCTCCGGCTGGATGACCAGGCCGGCGCCCTCGTCGGCCACCTGCCGGGCCATGCCCCCCTCGTCGTAGAGCTGCGCGGGGACGACGAGCTGCGGCACGCCGTGCACTATCGAGGTGCTGAACGTGCCGGTGCCACCGTGGTGGACGATCGCCGAGCAGGTCGGCAGCAGGGAGTTGAGCGGGACGTAGTCGACGACCCTCACGTTGTCGGGGACCTTCACGGCCGGGTCGAGCTGGTCGGCGTTGAGGGTCGCGACCACCTCGACGTCGAGGTCGGCCACAGCCTCGAACAGGTCGGCGGCCCCGATGCTGCCGTGCCCGCCCCACATGTCGCGGCCGGACACGCCGAGGGTGAAGCAGACCCTGGGCCGTCCGGGACCCTCCGCCCGCAGCCAGTCGGGGACGACGGCCGGGCCGTTGTAGGGGACGTAGCGGACGGGCAGATAGTCGTGCTCGACGGGGAAGCGCGTCCAGACCGGCATCGAGTCGACGGTGGCCTGACCCAGGATGACGTCCTCGTCGAACGCGCTGCCGTACCTGGCCAGCTTGGCGGTGACCCAGTCGGCCACCGGGTCCTCGCCGAGGGCCTCGGGCCGCTCCGCCCTCAGCCGCAGGAACAGCGAGCGCATCCGCCCCCAGTGGTCCCTGCCGAAGGTCGAGCGGACCTGCGCGGCGCCGCAGGCGCGGGCCGCGACCGGCCCCGGGAAGGTGATCGAGTCCCAGACCACCAGGTCGGGCCGCCACTCCCGGCAGAAGGTGACCATGTCGTCGTACATGGAGTCGTCGGTGATGAGGTCCAGCGCCAGGGGTGAGGCGAAGGCGGCCATGCAGTCGCGCACGTACTCGTAGGTGAGGACCTCGGGCCGTTCCTCGGCGATGTCGTAGCCGGAGCCGAAGATCTGCTGGTCGGCGGGGATGCTCGCCAGCCGCTCGGCGATGTTGGACGCCTTCCCCACCGGCACCGCGGTCAGGCCCGTCCTGGTCACGTCGTCCACGATGTCCGGCTGGACGGCGACGACGACCTCGTGGCCCGCGGCCTTCATCGCCCACGCGATCGGCACCACCAGGAAGAGATGGGCGGCGGCGGCGTGCATGGTGAACAGGACGCGCATGAAGACTTCCTCCGAATGGTCAAGCCGCACGATCTGTCGGATGCCTGCCGCGGGGCCGGCGAATTCGCTTTCGTATCTCGCGGCGGCGTTTCACGGTCACGGTTTCCGGAATGGCCGGAAAAGCTGGTCCGGTATTTTCCGTCCACCGTTTTCCACGGTGAATCAATTAGCACGCTACCTATGTCCCCATGGTGAAACCGACCCCTAGCGCACCCCTCAGCCTCCCCTGTGGGAAGGGCGGGGCCCGGCCCCGCGGCGGCGCCGCCGCCGGTGCCGCACGGCCAGGTCAGAGCACGTGAGGGCGCGCGAAAACGCACCGGGGCGCCCCTTTTCCACGAGGCGCCCCGGTGCGGGAGGGTCTCCCCCTACGAGTCGGCGGGACGGGCGTCCACGGCGGGGCGCGAGCGCGTGGCGATCCAGGCGGGTGACAGGGCTCCCATGAGCGCCGACAGGCCCACGGAGCAGACCACGATGACGTAGAGCCACACCGGCCCCGAGGGCAGCGGGGAGCCGCTGACGGCGATGGTGAAGGGCAGCAGGACGGGCACGAAGACCGCCGTGCCGAGCACGACGCCGATGACGGCGACCAGGACGCCCTCGATGCCCATCATCCGCAGGATCTGCCCCCTGCTGGAGCCGACCAGCCGCTGCAGCCCGAACTCCCTGCACCGCCGCGCCGCGCCGGCCGCCTGGGTGCTGATCACCGAGATCACGACGAAGGCGAGCGTGGTCCCGATGAACAGGTAGTCGACCCACACCCGCGTCCGCTGCCGCTCGGCGCCCACCGAGGACAGCACGCCCGCGTCGGTCACCCGCAGCCCCGGCACGGCCCTGACCGACTCGGCCAGCGCGGCGGTCACCCGGGGGACGTCGGCGGCCGAGGCGGCGCGCACGAGGATCTGGGGCGGCAGGCCGGCCGTGGTGTGCGCCGCCAGCAGCTCCGCGGGCAGCAGGATCGTCTCGGCGCCGGCCTTCGCCGCCAGCAGCGCGACCACCCTGAGGTCGGCCACCTGCCCGTCGCCCAGGCGCATCCTGACCGTGTCGCCGAGGCCCCGGCCGAGCTGCCTGGCGTGCCCCTCGGCCAGCGCGACGGCCTGGCCGCGCAGCCCGGTGAGCGTACCGGCGGTGAGCCTGAACGCCGTGACGTGCCCGGTGGCCTCCGCGGTGACCCCCTGGACCGGCCATCCGTCCTCGCTCTGCCAGGCGTCGTAGGGACTCTCCAGGAACGCGGTGCCGGTGACGAACTCCGAGGCCCCCGCGACGCCCGGCATCGACCGGACCCGGTCGAGCAGCCCGGCGGCCAGCCCACCGGTCTCCGCGGTGAGCACGGCGTCGGCGCGCAGGTTCTTGACGTACGCACGCTCGGCCGCGTCGGCGGGGGTCGTCTGCAGGTAGACGTTGGACAGGGCGATCCCGGTGACGAGCATGATGGGCGTGGTCGCGGCGGCCACCCTGACAGTCCGCGCCCTGGCGTTGAGGATCGCGAGGTGGCCCGTCTGGCCGAAGATCGCGCGCACGGGGTGGCGGAGCACCTCGGTCATCGCCCTCGTCATGCGGGGGGCGGCCAGGGTCAGCCCCGCGGACAGGGCGAACACGGTGAGGAAGACGGCGCTCACCGCGGGCGGGCGGGGCGCCACCGCCGCCGAGACGGCGAGCGCGGCGCCCCCGCCGATGCAGAGCAGGGCGACCGCCGACCGTACCGGGCCGAGCGGGCGCCCCTGGAGCACGGCGTCCGCGGGCCTCCCGACGGCCGGGACGAGCGACGCCCGCCTGGCCGGGAGGAACGCCGCGGCCGCGGCGGCGAGCAGGCACGTCACGACGGCGGCCAGGACGGGGATCCAGCCCTGCTGGAACGGCATCACCCCGGGGACCACCCCGTCGTCGACCAGCCGCAGGAACAGCCGGTGGCCGAGATAGGGGCCGAGCAGGCAGCCCGGCACGACGGCGATCACCGAGACCGTCATCGCCTCGCCGAACACCATGCGGCGGATCCGCGCCGGAGGCGTGCCCATCGCCCTCAGCAGCGCCATCTCCCGCCTGCGGTGGCCGACCGACATGCCCAGGGTGCCCGCCACGACGAGCACGGTGACCATGAGCGTTATCCCGACGGTCACCCCGGAGATGACGACGAGGTTCTCGCCGCCCTCCCTTCCGCTCGGGAACTCGGCGATCCCGCGGTCGTCTCCGGTCAGGACCACCGCCGCCTGGCCGCGCAGCGCGGCCTGGACGCGCGGGTGAAGCGTTCCCGCGTCGGTCCCCCGCGCGGGCAGGACGGCGACGGCGTCGACCGTGCCCGGGTGGCCCGCCAGCCGCCGCGCGTCGGACGCGGAGAAGAACATCGCGGCCCCGGTGATCACGCGGCCGCCCGCGGGCGCGGCGACGCCGGTCACCCGGTAGGTCTCCGCGACGCCGCCGACCGCGACCTCGACCCGGTCGCCAGGCCGCGCGCCGGAGCGCCCGGCCAGCGCGGCGTCGAGCACCACGTCGCCGGGCCCGGCCGGCGCCGCGCCCGCCCTCAGCTCGTACGGCGCGAGCATGGCGGAGCTCCAGTCGTGCCCGGTGCCGGCGGGCCGCTCCCCCCGCAGGACGGTGGCGGGGAACGACAGGTCGCCGATCACCCGGGCCACCCCGGGAACGGCCCGCACCGTGTCGAGCAGGCCGGTGCCCAGCCGCACGCGCTCGGTCAGGCGCGTCCATTCGGTGCCGTCGTCACGGGGGTCCGCCTTGGGCAGCGCGTAGGAGGGGTCGCCGGCTATCACGATCGGGGCCCCGGCCAGGCGCTGGGGCGGCACCACCTCGCGGAGACCGGTCTCCATCAGCGCCCCGGCGGCCGAGATGATCGCGGCGCCGAGGAACATCGCGGTGAACACCGCGGCGAAGGCGTCCTTGCGAAAGGTCAGCGTGCGCAGGGCGAGGCGCCACATCAGCTCGTGTTCCCCCCGTCGGTGCCGGGCGGCCTGTCCCAGATGCCGAGGTGGGTCATCCGCTGGATCACCGCCCTGTCCACCGGGAGGTTCAGCTCGTCGACGATGCGCCCGCCGGAGAGGAAGGCGACGCGATCGGCGTAGGAGGCGACCAGGGGATCGTGGCTGGCCATGAGGACCGTCTGCCCGGTCTCGCGCACCGCCTCCTGGAGCAGGCCGAGGACCTCGTCGGTGGCGCGGGCGTCCAGTCCCCCGGTCGGCTCGTCGGCGAAGATCACCTCGCGGCGGGCGACCAGGGCGCGGGCGACGGCGACCCGCTGGCGCTGGGCGGGGGACAGCTCGAAGGGCCGGTGGCGCATGTAGTCGATCAGCCTCACCCGGCGCATCACGTCGACGAGCAGCGAGGGGTCGGCGGTCCGGCCCGCGAGGGACAGGGACAGGGTGACGTTCTCCTCCACGTCCAGGGCGGGCAGCAGGTTGAACGTCTGGAAGATGAAGCCGATCCGGTCGCGGCGCAGCTTGAGCAGCGCCGTCTCGTCGAGCCCGTTCAGCTCCTCGCCACCCAGGAGAACCGTTCCCGAGGTGGGCCGGTCGAGCCCGGCCGCGCATTGCAACAGCGTGCTCTTGCCCGACCCGGACGGTCCGATGATCGCGGTGAGGCTGCCGCGCGGGCAGCCGATCGTCACACCGCCGAGGGCGACGACGGCGCCCGCCCCGCTCCGGTAGGTCTTCCTGACCGAGTCAAGCCTGACGATATCGTCGACTCCTTCACTCTCCGTGTCTGTCCTCTCGGTGTCCATGAGACGAAGCGTAAACATCGGGCGGCGGCCCGCACATCGGTCTGAGGGCCCATACCGCTCATCCCTGCGATGGGTGGCCGTAAGGGCTCGCTGGTCCCGGGGCAGGAGCTCCTCGCGCGGGGCGCGAGGAGTCCGTCCCAGGTCGAAGCCCGTCACAGCTCGCTGTCGAGGATGTCGAAGAGCTCGTCCGCGGTCGCCGAGCCCAGCTCGGGCGCGCCCGCCCTCACCGTCTCCCCGCCGCGTGTCTCCAGCCATCTGGAGGTCAGCGCGCGCAGCCGGCCGGCGATCCTCTCGTGCTCCGCCGGATCGGGGGCCGCCGTCTCCATCGCGTGCTCCAGCCTGGCCAGTTCCGCCTCCAGCGTCGCGGCGGGCGGTTCGTCGGCGACCAGTTCGGTCCTGATGTGGTCGGCGACCGAGGCCAGGGTCGGGTAGTCGAAGATGAGGGTCGCGGGCAGCCGCACCCCGGTGGCAGCGCCGAGCCGGTTGCGCAGCTCCACCGCGGTCAGCGAGTCGAAGCCCAGCTCCTTGAACGGCCGGAGCGCGTCGACGGCGTCCCCGTCCTCGTGGCCGAGGACCGCGGCGACGTGCGTGCGCACCAGGTCCAGCAGCAGGCGGTCGCGGCCGACGGCCGACAGCGACTCCAGCCGCTGCTGCAGCGACTGCTCGGCCGGGGCCGGGGCGGCGTCGCGGGCCACCCGCCTGGTCCTGGCCGCGACCAGGCCGCGCAGCATCGCCGGTGGCGCGTCGGCGCGCGAGCGCAGCGCCGCCAGGTCCAGCCGGATGGGCGCCACGGCGGCCTCGCCGAGGGCGAGCGACTCGTCGAGCAGCGCCAGCCCGGTCTCGGCCGTCAGCGGCAGCAGGCCGGAGCGTCGCACCCGCCGCAGGTCGGCCTCGCCCAGCTGGGCCGTCATGCCGCCGACCTCGGGCGCCCACATGCCCCAGGCCAGGGAGACCGCGGGCAGGCCCGCGGCCCTCCTGTGCTCGGCCAGCGCGTCCAGGAAGACGTTCGCTGCGGCGTAGTTGCCCTGCCCGGCACCGTCCAGCGTCCCCGCCGAGGAGGAGAAGAGCACGAACGCCGACAGGTCGAGGTTGCGGGTGAGTTCGTGCAGGTGCCAGGCGGCGTCGGGCTTCGGCCGCCAGACGGTGCCGACCTGGGCGGGAGTGAGGGATCCGACGACGCCGTCGGCCACGACCCCGGCCGTGTGGACGACCGCGGTGAGCGGGTGGTCCGCGGGCAGACCGGCGAGCAGCGCCGCCAGGGCGTCCCTGTCGGAGACGTCGCAGGCCGCGACGGTGACCTCGGCTCCCAGCCCGGCCAGCTCGTCGCGGAGCCCTTCCGCGCCCGGCGCCTCGATGCCCCGCCGCCCGGCCAGCAGGAGGTGGCGGGCGCCGTGGCGGGTGACGAGGTGCCGGGCGACGAGGGCGCCGAGCCCGCCGGTGCCGCCGGTGACGAGCACCGTGCCGCCGGGGTCGAGGGGGACGGGCACGGTGAGCACGAGCTTGCCGACGTGCCTGGCCTGCGCCATGAACCGGAACGCCTCGGGGGCGTGACGCACGTCCCAGCTTCGGACCGGCGGCGGGACGAGCACCCCGCGCTCGAACAGCCGGACCAGCTCGGCCAGGATCTCCGCGGTCCGGTCGGGGCCGGCGTCGGAGAGGTCGAACGCCCGGTAGGAGACACCGGGGTGCTCCGCGGCGACCTCCTCGGCGAACCGCACGTCGGTCTTGCCCATCTCGGCGAACCGGCCGCCGCGCGGCAGCAGGTCCAGGGAGGCGTCCACGAACTCGCGGGCCAGCGAGTTGAGGACGACGTCGACGCCGCGCCCGCCGGTGGCCTCCAGGAAGCGTCCCCTGAAGTCCAGGTCCCGGGAGGAGGCGATGCGGTCGTCGGCGACGCCCAGGGCCCGCAGCGCGTCCCGCTTGCCGTCGCTCGCGGTGCCGAACACCTCGGCGCCCAGGTGGCGGGCCAGTTGCACGGCCGCCATGCCGACTCCGCCGGCCGCCGCGTGCACCAGCACCGACTCGCCCTCCTTGAGGCCGGCGAGGTCGACGAGGCCGTAGTAGGCGGTGGCGAACACGGCGGGCACCGCGGCGGCCTCGGCGAAGGTCCAGCCCGCGGGGATCGGCACGACCATGCGCCGGTCGACCACCGCGTACGGGCCGAAGCCCGCGTCGACGAGGCCCATAACGCGGTCGCCCGGCGCGAGGCCGGTGACACCGGGTCCGACCTCGGTGACCACTCCGGCGGCGTCGGCTCCCAGGTCGGCCCTGCCGGGATACATGCCCAGGGTGATCATGACATCGCGGAAGTTCAGGCCGCCGGCGCGGATCGCCACCCGCACCTGGCCGGGCTCCAGCGGGCGCTCGTCGGCGTCGCACGCCGCCAGCGCCAGGTTGTCCAGCGTGCCCTGCGTGCTCACCTCCAGGCGCCAGGCCCGTGCGCCGGACGGCGGCTCCAGCGTGCCCGCCGACCGCGCCCTGGCCAGGCGCGGCGCCATCGCCTGCCCGTCACGCAGCGCCAGCTCGGGCTCTCCCGCCTCCGGTACGGCGGGCAGCGCGCGGTGGGAGGCGTCGGTGCCGTCCACGTCGACCAGCAGGAACCGGCCGGGGTTCTCCGCCTGCGCCGCGCGGACGAGACCCCACAGGGGTGCCTGCGCGAGGGCGGGCGGGCCGTCGCCGAACCCGCTCCTGACCGCGCCGCGGGTCACCACCGCGAGCCTGGTCCCGGCGAGGCGGTCGTCGGCCAGCCAGGCGCCGAGCAGGTCGAGGACGCGGAGCGTCGCGGCGCGCGCCGCCTCGGGCTCCGCGTCCTCGGATCCCGGCCGGTCCTCCCAGGTGGAGACCAGCACGGTCCCCGGCCTGGCCGGCATGGCCCGCAGCGCGTCGAGGTCGGCGGCGAAGGTGACGTCGAGCCCGGCGGAGCGCAGGGCCCGGCCCAGCTCGCCGTCCTCGGCGCCGAGGACGGCCCACTCCCCGCCGCCCGCGACGGCGGGCACGGCCGTCCAGTCCACCCGGTACAGCGACTCGCGAACCGCGTCGCGGGCGGCGCCGAGCCGGTCTCCGGAGACGGGACGCATGGCCAGCGACCCGATGGTGACCACCGGGGCGCCGGTGGCGTCGGCCACCTGGAGCGAGGCCGCGCCGGAACCGTCCCTGGAGACCCGCACCCGCACCGACGAGGCGCCGGTGGCGTGCAGCGTGACGCCGCTCCAGGCGAACGGCAGCTCGACCGCCTGGTCCTGCGCGGCCTGCCCGCCGAGCTCGATGGCGTGCAGCGCGGCGTCGAGCAGGGCCGGGTGGATGCCGAACTGGGAGGCGTCGGCGGCGACGCCGCCGGGCAGCGCGACGTCGGCGAACACCTCGCCGTCCCGCCGCCAGGCGGCGCGCAGCCCCTGGAAGGCCGGGCCGTAGCCCGCCCCCTCCGAGGCCAGCCGCTCGTACAGGCCGGTGAGGTCGACGGGCGTGGCGCCCGGCGGTGGCCACTCGGCGAGGTCGAAGTCCCCGGCCGGTCCCGAGGGGGCCAGGAGGCCGGTGGCGTGCCGGGTCCACGGCTCGTCGCCGGCTCCGGCCCGCGAGTACAGCGACAGGGGGCGGCGGCCGGAGTCGTCGGCGCCGCCGACGACCGCCTGGAGCGCGACGCCGCCTTGGCCGGTCAGGACCAGCGGGGCCTCCAGGGTGAGCTCCTCGACGGCGTCGCAGCCGACCTGGGTGCCCGCGCGGACCGCCAGCTCGACGAAGGCCGTACCCGGCACGAGGACGTTGTCCAGGATGGTGTGGTCGGCCAGCCAGGGGTGGCTGCTCAGCGAGACCCGCCCGGTCAGCACGGCGCCGCCGGACTCGGGAAGCGCCACCACGGCGCCCAGGAGGGGATGCTCGGCGGAGACCTGGCCGAAGCCGGTCGCGTCGCCGGTGAGGCCGCCGGTCTCCAGCCAGTAGTGGCGGTGCTGGAAGGCGTAGGTCGGCAGCTCCACCCGGCGCGGCCCCTCGACCCCGGCCGCGCTCG
>NZ_JBPJUQ010000124.1:0-14972 GCF_051192615.1 Streptosporangium sp. G11 | reverse complement strand
GAGGAGGGCGGGTCGATCCCGTCGTTGACCGCCGCGACGCTCTCCCAGGCGGAGGTGTAGGACGCCGACGCGGTCGCCGACGGAGCCAGGTTGGCCGGCGGCTGCACGCCGCCCCGGTTGTAGATCTTGATCTCGGTGAGTCCTGTCTTGGCGCCGGAGGCGTTGGTGGCCAGGACCCGCACCCGCTGCGCGCTGATCGCGGGGAACTGCACCACGTTGTAGTTGGCACGCGGCGCCGACGGGCTCTTGGACTGGCCGGGCACGCTGACCCAGGAGCCGCCGTTGTGGTACTGGATGTCGTAGGCCGACGGCGCCCGGTAGGTGCCGCTGGCCGGACGGCTGTCCTTGAAGTGCAGCCGGACCTCGTTGAGCGTCTTGGCGGAGCCGAGGTTCAGCTCGTACCAGTCCTGGGCTCCTGCGGAGCCTCCCGCCCCCCAGAACGGCTCGTTGACGGGGAACCCGTCGATCGCACCGGCCAGGTTGCTGCCGGAGCCGGTGTGCGAGGCGGAGGCGGTCGCCCCGGCGGCGAGGTTGGTCAGGTTGGCCGTCAGGTCGACGCCGGCCTTGGCGAGCATGTCCACCATCCGGGCGCCGCTCTGCACCACCTGGCCGGGGGCCTGCAGGCCGGAGGCGGCGGCGCTGTGGGTGACCGTGCCGCTCGTGGTGACGGTGCCGGTGGCCGGGTCCCAGGTGAAGGGCACCAGGGAACCGACGGTGGCGGTGCGGGTGCCGTTGACGTAGATGGAGTAACCCTCGGGCACGCCCGGGTAGCGCACGACCCCGTCGGCCGGGTCGTCCCAGACGATGGTCAGGTCGGCGTTGCGGTAGCGCAGGTTGTTGACGGTGAAGTGGGTCCAGCCGATGTTGATCGGCGACAGCTCCACCTTCGCGTCGTTGCGCGGGCGCAGCCCGGCGACGTCCTCGATCACGGTCCAGTTGCTGCTGCCCAGGATGTTGTGGTGGATCCAGGAGCGGTAGTTGACCGAGGAGCCGTTCCAGTCGGCCCAGAACTCGTTGGCGTCGGGCCAGGAGGTGTTGCCGTTGACGTACTGGGCCCAGGTGTTCCAGTACAGCAGCTTCTTGTAGTCGGTCGCGCTCATCCAGGAGTTGGCGTAGTTGCGCAGCACCGACGAGTACAGCCGGAACTGCACGGTGGAGTTGATGGTGGAGAAGTTGTTCGAGCCCGGGTTGCCCGCCGCCGCCGCTGCCGCCTTGTCCACCTGGTTGGCCGTGTAGAAGGGGAAGATCGGGTACTCGGCGGGGCTGTCGTACAGGCGCAGGGCCTGCTTGTAGGTGGTGGTGTTGGGGACGGCGCCGACCGCGAACGGGTAGTAGTTGTTGATCTCCTTCCAGGGCACCCACTCGTTCGTCGACTTCAGCCGGTGCTCGAAGAGCTGCCGGTTCGGGTTCCACAGCACGTTGACGATGGCGTTCTGGATCTGCGTGGCGAGCGTGCGCATCTCGGTGGCCTTGGCCGTGTTGCCGATCGACTCGTAGGCCTGGGCGGCGGCGAGCGCGCCGCTGTACTGGTAGGCGGACTCGGCGCGGTCCATGTTGCCGTTCTTCCAGTGGAAGGAGACGGCGTCGGCGTCGTTGCCGGTCAGGGCGCCCCAGTCGTACTCGATGAGCTTGTTGTTGTCGTGGTCGTAGTAGGCGAGCTGGCCCTTGACGTCCTGCTCGGCGTAGCGGGCGAGGTTGGCCGCGATGCCGGGCTGGCCGCCGTGGATCTGGTAGCTGCGCCAGGCCGCCTCGGAGATGTACTGCGTGTAGCTGTTGGACCAGTTCTCCGGGTCACCGGGGTTGTCCAGGAAGCGGCCGTTCTTGGAGGTCTGGCCGACGCTGAGCCAGTCGCCGTAGGAGTAGATCGGGTTGCGCAGGTACTTGAGGTCGTCGATGTGCATCGGCTGGGTGAGCGCGATGGCGTTGTTGTAGCCCAGCACGCCCTCGGTCGAGGTGGGGAACTGGAAGGTCTGGCCGGGGATGTCGGCGTCGAGATGGTTGAAGCGCATCAGCCACCAGCGGTAGTAGACGTTCTTCTTGATCGCCGGCTCGGCCACGTCGATGTAGGGCACGTTCTGCGCCCACCACAGGTTGTAGGCGCGCACGTGGGTCGCGAACGCGGTGGCGTTGGAGTAGCCCGCGTAGGCGTTGTACTCCGTCAGCGACGCGGGGATCTCGTTGGTGACGAAGCCCATCACCACCTTGGCGGTGACGGTCGCCCCGGCCGCGACGGTGACGGACCTGTTGAGCCCGCCGCTGGAGGCGGTGAAGCCGTCGCCGGTGAGCCGCGGGTAGATGGTGGTGAGGTTGTTGTAGGCGTTGACCTGCCCGGTCAGCTCACCGCCCGAGCCGGAGGTGGCGTAGGGCGAGGTCGCCCGCAGCTGCAGGGTGGTGGAGCCGCTGCCGCCGTTGGTGATCGACAGGTTCGTCACGGCGACGTTGTTGTCGGTGATGAACTTCGTCTGGGTCACCGTGACCGAGCCGCTGGTGTGCACGCTCCCCCAGTGGCTGGGCACCTGCCGCCGCTGGCTCACCTGCTCGGTGAACGTGCCGGGGGTGACGGCGACGGTGTACGCGTTGTTGTTGTTGATGCTCTCCCAGTACGCCACCTGGCCGCCGAAGCCGAGCGCGGCGGGGTTGTGGGTCTTCATGAAGACCGCGCGCCCCCTGCTCATCAGCCAGGTGCCCGCCGGGTCGTTGCCGGAGCGGGCCAGCAGCCGGTCCATCCAGAAGTCGGTGCCGGAACTCTCGGCGTCGTAGATGGACTGCATCATGTTGCCCGGCGTGTACGAGACCGGCGGGGCCGGGATCGCGGGGCCGCTGAAGGTGGGGAATCCGATGGTCTGGTCGGCGTGCGCCGGGGTGGTGGCGGCGAGTGAGCCCGCTAAAAGAAGCAGGGCCATGAGGATTCTTCTCATCGCAAGGTGATCCGATCGGGGTCGGGGGGTGACCGGGGGGTGAGGGGCGTCCGGGGGTGGACCCCGGGCCGGTGGGGGAGCCGGGTCCCGGGAACGGGTTCGGGGGCCGGCGGGGGCCGGTCAGGGAACGGGTTCGGGAGCCGGCGGGGGAGCCGGGTCCCGGGAGCCGGTCAGAGGGCCGGTCCGGGAGCCGGTTCTGGGGCGCGCTCAGCCCGTGGGAAGCCAGACGCGCATGGTGGCGGGGCCGTGGTTGCCCCATCGGTGGTAGGGAACGAGCCGTAGCGTGAGTTCCTCCTCTCGCGGTGTGTCGTCGGCCTCGCCGTGCGGCGGGCCGGTCTGGCCTTCCGGCCGGCGCAGCGCGCGGACCTCCAGCTGGACCGCGCCGTCGCGGGCCGGGGCGTTCCGGGCCGCACCGTCCTGGGCCGCACCGTCTTGGGGTGAGCCGTCCTGGGCTGCACCGTCCTGAGGTGAGCCGTCCTGGAGCGGGCCGTCCTGAGCCGGGTCGCCGTGGGCCGCGCCCTCGCGGAGCGCGTTGTCGGCGGCGCGCTCGACGGGGGGCCGCGAGGGGTCCACGACCACCTCGGCCAGGACCGCCTCGTCCCCCGGCGACTCGGCGCAGTAGACGACGGGACCGCGCTCGACGGCGGCGCATCCCCGCACCGCGTCGACGCGCGGGTCGGGGCGCACCCACCGCGGCTCCATGGGCAGCTCGATCCCGATCACCTCGCCGGGCGTCCAGACCCGCTCGCCGAACACGAGCGCCTGGCCGCGCCGCACCGGCGTCAGACCGTCCGGATGCCGCGAGACGGTGTCGTTCAGGGCGCCCCTCGGGGTTTCCCGGGCTTCGAGGGCGCCGGCGGCCCACGGGGGGAGGCGCAGGGAGATGTGGCGGGGGTCGGCCGGGGCCTCCACGACGCGGACGGAGACGGCGCCCGACCAGGGATAGCGGGTCTCCACCCGCACGGTGAGCCCGTCGTGGCTGATCTCGCACGCGGTGGGGTGGTGGATCTGGATGCCGCCCGGGGTGGCGGTGGCGAGGTAGGCGGGCAGGGAGGCGAACGTGCGGGCCAGGTTGGTCGGGCAGCAGGAGACCCAGAACCAGGGAGCGCGCAGGGCGCTCTGCGCGCGAGGACTGACGTCCTCGGTGGACCGGCCCGGGGTCCGGACCTGCAGGGGGTTGGCGTAGAAGAAGGAACGGCCGTCCAGGGCGGGGGAGGCGGCCACGAGGTTGTAGAGGGTGCGCTCGGCCAGGTCGGCGTAGCGGGAGCGGCCGGTGGCCAGCAGCAGCCGGTGCGCCAGCATGACCGAGCCGATCCCCGCGCAGGTCTCGGCGTAGGCCCGGTCGGGCGGCAGCTCGAAGTCCTCGCCGAAGGACTCGCCGGTGTGCCGGGAGCCCATGCCGCCGGTCAGGTGGACGCGCCGGGCCACGGTGTGCTCCCACTGCGCCTCGATCGCGGCCAGCAGCTCCGCGTCCCCCGTCTCCACGGCCACGTCGACGGCGCCGCAGGCCAGGTACATCGCCCGGACGGCGTGCCCGCCGAAGCCGCGGGCCCGCCGTACCGGGACCTCGTCCTGGAAGTAGGCGCGGCCGAGCTCGATGTCGGCCAGGGCCGGCCGGCCGCGCCGCTCGACGAAGCGGCGGGCCATCTCCAGGTAGCGTTCGGTGCCGGTGAGCCGGTACAGCTCGACCAGCGCCATCTCGATCTCGGGATGGCCGCACACCTCGTGGCCCTCCATGAAACGCCGGCAGACGTGGTCGGCGGCCAGGCGGACGGCGTCGGTCAGCGGGTGTTCCCCGGCCGTCCGCCAGCGGGCGACGCCCGCCTGGATGAGATGGCCGGCGCAGTACAGCTCGTGACCCCACTCGAAGTCGCGGTAGCGGTCGCCGCTCCAGCGGGTGTTGAGGTAGCCGTCGGGTTCCTGGGCCGCGACCACGGTCGCGGCCAGCTCGTCGAAGCGCGGGTCGCCGGCCCAGGCCATGGCCTCCAGCAGCTTGTACGCCTCGGAGTCGGAGAACTCCCTGCCCCGGCGCGGTTCGCCGCGGAAGTTGCCGATCCAGCCGAGCTTGTCCATCCACTCTAGGCAGTGGCCGATGATCACATCCTGGTCGAGCGTCCGGAGATCCCCCCAGAAGCCGGGATCCAGCCGTACGGCATCGAGCCCGAGCGGGGTGAGCACGCCGGACGACGGGACGACGGGGTTAGCCACGCAGTGCTCCTGACATGAATCCGCGCACGTAGTAACGCTGGAGGAGGAGGAAGAGGGCCAGGCAGGGGATGGCCATGAACACCACGCCCGCCTGCATGGTCGGGTAGTCGACCGCGCCGAAGTCGTGCAGCCGCATGTTGACCACCGCGACCGGCAGCGTGAACCTGTCGTTGGAGCTGATCAGGATCAGCGGGGCCACGTAGTCGTTCCAGGAGGCCAGGAAGGCGAACAGGCCGACCGTGACGAGCCCGGGGGCGACCGCGGGCAGCAGCACGCGCACCAGCGCCCCGAAGCTGCCGCAGCCGTCGATCATCGCGGCCTCGTCCAGCGCGCGGGGCACCGAATCGAACGCGTTGCGCATCATGAACACCGAGAACGGCAGCTGGAACATGATCATCACGAGGGCGAGGCCGACCAGCGAGTCCTGCAGCCCCAGCCAGCCGAGCAGCACGTAGAGCGGGATGAGGATGGTGGGGTAGGGCACCATGAGGATGGCCAGGATGAGCACGAACAGCACGCCCTTGCCGGGGAAGCGGTGGCGCGCGAAGGCGTAGCCGGCCAGCGTGGCGACCACCAGCGTCCCGGCCACGGTGAGCGTGACGAGGATGACGGTGTTGAGCAGGTAGGTGCCCAGGCCCTCGCCGTAGGAGGCCAGCCGCCGGTAGTTGTCGAAGCTGAAGGCGTCGCCCAGGCGGATCGAGGACCAGCCGCTCCACATGATCGGATAGACGAAGAAGAGGGCCAGGATCCCCGCGGTGACATAGTGGGAGGCTCGTCTCACGGGTTCCTCTTTCTGATGAAGGCGAGCTGGAGCCCGTTGAGCAGGACGAGCGCGAGCAGGATCAGGACGGACATGGCGGCCGCCGAACCCAGGTCGAACCGGACGAACGCCTCGCGGACGATGACCATGACGACCGAGGTCGTGCTGTTTCCCGGACCGCCCCTGGTGAGGATGTAGAACTGCTCGAAACCGAGCATCGAGCCGGTGACCATCAGGCAGAGCACCAGCGCGATGGTCGGCCGCATGAGCGGCAGCGTGATGCGGCGGAACGCCTGCCACGCCGTGGCGCCGTCGACCCTCGCGGCCTCGTAGAGCTCGGTGGGGATGGCCTGCAGCCCGGTGAGCAGGATGAGCATGTTGAACCCGGCCCAGCGCCAGATGACCAGCGTGACCGTGGAGCCGAAGGCGACGGCGGGCTCTCCGGCCGTCCACGACACGGGCGCGTCGATGAGGCCGACGGTCGTCAGGATGTCGTTCAGCGGGCCGATCTGGTCGCTGAGCAGGCCGAAGAACAGGAGCGTCGCGGTGGCCCAGCCGACGGCGGCCGGCAGGAAGAAGGCGCCCCTGAACAGACCCGATCCCCTGCGCCGGTTCTGGACCAGCAGGGCCATGCCGAAGGAGATCGCGAACAGCAGGACCGTGACGACGGCGGTGTACCTGAGGGTGAACACGACCGCGTCGGCGACCAGCGCGTTGTCGGCGACACGCGTGTAGTTGCCCGGCGCGTTGAACGTCGGAGGGGCCAGCAGCGGCCACTTGTTCAGCGACATCCAGACCACGAGCCCGAGCGGGAGCAGGAAGAACAGCCCGACGACGAGGGCGGCCGGGGCCGCGTAGGCGAGCCCGACCAGGCCGGGAGAACGCCGCCGGGGGCGGGGGCGGGCTCGGGAGAGGTGCTCGCGCGAGGCCGCGCGGGCTTCGAGGAGATCTGACATTTTCCCTCCGGCCGGTGTCCCGGCCGCCGATCTGGCCGGGACACCGTGCTTGTACTGGGGCCGCTGGTCAGTGCCCGGTTCGCGTCAGGACGGGTGCCCCGCCGCCGGGTACGGGCCGGGACCGGCGTGCCGCCACCGGTTCGTGCCGGGACCGGGGTGTCACTGCTGGTTCAGCGAGGCGGTGATGGCGGTGGCGCCCTCCTTGAGCGCCCCGGCCGGATCGGTTCCGAACAGCGAGTCGCGAAGGGTCTTGAGCCAGGGGCTCTGGGGGTCGTTGTAGGACTCGTTGAACTTCAGTGCGTAGGGGGTCCGGCCGGTGGCCATGATCTTGTTCATGGCCTGGACCCTGGGGTCGGTGGCGGTGAGGTCGGTGCGGGCGACGGTCGACTTGCTCTTGGCCTGCAGGTCGGCCTGGACCTTGTCCGACAGGGTGAAGGCCAGGAAGTCCCAGGCCGCGTCCGCCCGCTCGGTGGTCGCGCCGACCCCGATGACGTCGCCGCCCACGAAGGTGGACGTGCCGCCGTCGACGCCGGGGATGGGCGCGACGCCGACGTCGATGCCCTTCTCCTCCAGCAGTCCGAGCCACACCGAGGGGCCGGGGGCGATGCCGACGGTGCCCTCCTGCAGCGCGCCGAGCCAGGTGGTGCCGTTCTCGTCCTTGGAGCCGGGGGCGGCCACGCCGTCGGCGTAGAGCTTGGCGTAGACACCGAAGACCGCCGCCATCTGCGGGTCGTCGACCGTGCTGCGGGTGCCCTCGGGGTTCATCACCTCGCCGCCGCCGGCCCAGACCGACGGCCAGAAGGTGAACGCGTCGCAGCCGCCGCAGTTGCCGCCGAAGTAGGTGCCGTAGTTCTTGCCTCCGAGCTTGGTCCGGATCGCGGTGGCCTGCTCGGCGAACTCCTTGAGCGTCGCCGGGGCCTTGTCGGGGTCGAGCCCCGCCTTCTTGTACAGGCCCTTGTTGACGAACAGCACGGAGATGTCCACGGTGTGCGGCAGCGCGTAGAGCTTGCCGTCCTGCGTGGCGGCCTTGACGTGCGCGGGCGCCACCTTGTCCTTGAACGGCAGGGTGGTGAACCTGTCGGTCACGTCCTGCCACAGGCCCTGCGATATGTAGTTGGGGGCGAACACCACGTCGGAGGCGAACAGGTCGGGCAGGTTCTTGCCACCCGCCGCGGTGGCGATCTTGGCCGGGTACTCCTCGTTGGGGTAGGCGGTCACCTTGACCTTGTTCGTGTGGGAGGCGTTGTACGCGTCGGCCAGGGCCTTGGTGTGGGACTCGGTCGCCGCCCTGGTCCACACGGTGATGGTGACGGCGGCCGGCTGGGACGGGCCGGACGCCGGCTGTGCCTGGCCGCACGCGGCCGACAGGACGGTGGCGCACAGCACCGCGAACGCCGCGGTGCCTCTGCGGCGCCGGGGTAACCCGCTTTCCATGATCTTCTCCTCTGCATCCCCCGAGACGCACCGAAACCTACCTAAAAGGTTTTCGGAAACGTAAGCGCAACACGAGAGGCTGTCAATAGTCGCGTTGAGCTCGACAACTTGCTTTGGAGTGGTCAACGGGGCTATTTTCTGCAGAAACCAATCGGCATGTGCTCAGATAACGATTTCGTTTCGAACGAAAAGGTTTTCGCAGTGATGAGTTCTCAGCAGCCGCGCGCGGCCACGATCACCGACGTGGCCGCGCTGGCCGGAGTGTCGATCGCGACCGTCTCCAAGGCGCTCAACGGGCGCGCCCAGGTCCGCGAGGAGACCCGGCAGCGGGTGCTGCGAGCGGCCGAGAAGCTGGCCTTCCAGCCGAACGCGCTGGCCCGCGGCCTGATATCCGGCCAGACCCGCACCGTGGGCCTGCTCACCAGCGACAGCGTCGGCCGTTTCGGCATCCCGGTGCTCCTGGGCGCCGAGGACGCCTTCGGCGCGGGGGAGATGTCCGTCCTGCTCTGCGACGCCCGCGGCGACGCCATCCGTGAGCAGCACCACCTGCGCACGCTGCTCGCCCGCCGGGTCGACGGCCTCATCGTGGTGGGGCAGAGCACCGACCCGCGCCCGTCGATCAGCCGCGACCTGCCGCTGCCCGTGGTCTACGCCTACGCGCCGTCCGAGGACCCGCAGGACGTCTCCTTCGTCCCCGACGACGTGGAGGGAGCCCGCACCGCCGTACGGCACATGCTGACGATCGGCCGCCGGCGCATCGCGCACATCACCGGCCCCACCCATTACCAGGCCGCCCGCGACCGGGCCGCGGGCGTCCTGTCGGCGCTGGAGGAGGCCGGGCTGTCCCTGTCGTGCGGGCAGGTGCTGAACGGGGAGTGGTCGCAGCGCTGGGGGCGGCAGGCCGCCGAGATCGCGCTGCGGACCGATCCCGACCTGGACGCCGTGGTGTGCGGCAGCGACCAGATCGCCGCCGGGTTCGTCGAGGCGGCCCGCGAGCGCGGGCGCCGCGTCCCCGACGACGTGGCGGTCGTCGGCTACGACAACTGGGAGGTCCTGGCCACCGAGACCAGGCCCCCGCTCACCACGATCGACATGAACCTGGAGAGTCTCGGCCGCACCGCCGCCCAGCACCTGTTCGCCGCCATCGACGGCCGGGCCACCCCCGGCGTGCACCGCATGCCCTGCCGCCTGGTCATCCGCGACTCCACCGCGCTCTCGGGCGACTGAGCGCGGGCCCCGCGGCCGCGCCGCCACCGATCCGTGCCCCGGCGGTGAGGGGCCCGTGGACGGGCGCCGGTCCGGCGTCTCCGCACACCGGCGTCCTCCCGCCGGGCGTGCGCTCCGGCGCCGGGTGTGCGCTCGGCGCGGTCCGGCGCCCCTCCCGCGTGAAGGTCTCAGGCCGCCGCCCAGCCGCCGTCCACCGGCACGATCGCGCCGTTGACGAACGAGGCGGCGTCGGAGGCCAGGAAGAGGGCGACCTCGGCCATCTGCTCCGGCTGGGCGATGCGCTCACCCAGGGTGAGCACGGGGGCGAGGCGGGCCGCGCCGACCGGGTCGAAGGAGGCGCCGGTGGCGATGCCGGTCATGGTGGGACCGGGAAGGATGGCGTTGCAGCGGATGCCCTCCTTGGCGTAGGCCCAGGCGACGTTGCGGGTCAGGCCGACGACACCGTGTTTGGAAGCGGTGTAGGCCGCCCCGGCCGCGCCGCCGCGGATCCCGGCCTCGGAGGCGGTGTTGACGATGGCGCCGCCACCCTGGCGGAGCAGGTGCGGCACCACGGCGCGAATGACCAGGAACGCCCCGGTCAGGTTGACGCGCATGACCCGGTCCCACTGCTCCAGCGTGATGTCGGCGGGCAGCGCCATGCTGTCCATGATCCCGGCGTTGTTGCACAGGACGTCGATGCGGCCGTACGCGCCGATCGAGGTCTCCACCAGCGTGGCCACCGAGGCCTCGCAGGAGACGTCGGCGGTGACGGCGAGGGCCGCGTCCCCGATGTCGGAGGCGGTGCGCCCGGCGCCGTCGGGGTCGATGTCGCAGACCACCACGCGGGCGCCGGCCTTGGCGAAGGCGACCGCCATCGCCCTGCCGATCCCGGAACCCGCGCCGGTGATCAGGGCGACCTTGTCGTCGAAGGTGCTCAAGAGATGGTCCTTTCGATCGGAACGGCGGCCGGGCGGCCGTCGTACCCACGGGGGGAGAGGCCGGCAGCGCGATCCGCCGAGCGGTCACGGCGCCTCCGGCGCCGACCGGACGTCGTCATCCGGTTGGTAACGTGACCGCTGTGACTGCCACGCGCCGACCCAACAGAGGGCCTCGTGCCGCGGCCGCGAACCGGGCGGCACTGATCACCGCGGCCCGTGAGGCTTTCACCGCCGACGGATACGACGCGCCGCTCACCGAGGTCGCGCGGGCGGCCGGGGTCGGGCAGGGCAGCCTCTACCGGCACTTCCCCGATCGCATCAGCCTGGCGCTGGCCGTGTTCAAGGACAGTGTCGCCGACCTGGAGGCACTGGCCGCCAGGCCCGGCACCACCCTCGACGACGTGCTGGACCTGCTCACCGAGCAGACCATCGCCTCGACCGCGTTCATCGACATGGTGACCCTGGCCTCGGCCGGCGATCCTCGCATCATCGAGGTGCGCGACCGGGTGGCGGATCTGCTGGAGGGCACGCTCCCGGAGGCCCGGCGCGCCGGCAGGCTCTGCGAGGACGTCACCGCCGACGATCTGCTCCTGGCCATCGGCATGCTCGCCGGGCTCCTCACCAGGCTTCCGGCCACCGAGCGGCGCGCGACCGCCGAGCGGATGTGGACGCTGCTCCGCCACGGGATCGAGCCCTGAGCGCGGTGTGGCGGGGGTGGCGCCCGCTTCGATGACGGCGAGGCAGGCGGGGGCGGCGGGGGCGGCGAGGGCGCGGCCTCCGCGCCCCCGCCCGTTCGCGCCTCCCCGCCGCACGGCACCCGGGGTCATCGGGACGCGGCGGCGTGCTGTGCGGCACGGTAACCGAAGACGACGGCGGGGGCGATGGTCGAGCCGGGGCCGGGGTAGGTCCGGCCCATCACGGAGGCGGTGGTGTTGCCCGCGGCGTACAGGCCGGGGACGGCCGTGCCGTCCTCGCGCAGTACGCGGGCGTGCTCGTCGGTGAGCAGGCCGCCCTTGGTGCCCAGGTCGCCCGGGTAGACGCGCACCGCTCGGAAGGGCCCCTTCTCCAGCGGGCCCAGGTTGGGGTTGGGCTTGACCCGCGGGTCACCGTAGTAGTTGTCGTAGACGGTCCGGCCACGGTCGAAGTCGGCGTCGACACCGGTACGGGCGAAGCCGTTGAATCGCTCGACGGTCGCCGTCAGCCGTTCCGGGTCGATGTCGATCCTCGTCGCCAGCTCGCGCAGGGAGGGCGCCTCGATCAGGAGACCGGCCCGGACCCACTCCTTCTTGTGTCCCAGCAGGGCGGTGTTCAGATAGCGCCGCGCGTGCCTGACGTCGCTGATCAGCCACATCGGCCCGGGCACGTCGTGGCCGAGCATGGCGTGTCCGACGTCGATGTAGGACGCCGACTCGTTGGTGAAGCGCTCGCCGCCCGCGTCGACCATGACGGAGAAGGGGAAGGACCGCTCCGAGACCAGGAAGCTCGCCTTGCCGTCGGGGCCGACGAGGGACGCGCCCCACCAGGCGTCGTCCATGAGCGCCAGCGCGCCGCCCGCCCGGACGCCCGCCTCGATGGCGGTGCCCAGGTCGCCTTCCGGGGCGGAGGAGTAGCCCGGGATGCCGTGGTGCTTCCGGCGCCACTCGGCGTTGCTGGCGAAGCCTCCGGCGGCCAGGACGACGCCGTGCCGGGCGCGGACCCGCTGCCGGCGGCCGTCCCTGTCGACCACCGCGCCCACCACCTCGCCGTCCTCCACGATCAGGTCGACGACCGGTGCCGACAGCCAGACGGGGGTCCGCTGGGTGCGGACGATGTGCATGAGCGAGCAGGCCAGTGCGCCGCCGATGCCGACCGGGCGCTTCCCCGAGGCGAACGCGCCGAGCGAGCGGAAGACGAAGCGGGCGCCGCGGACGAAACCGCTGGGGGTGGACCAGGCGCGGGCGAGCAGCCACACGTCGTCGGTCATGAGCGGGAGCGGGATGCCGCCCTCCTTGGCGCGCGAGGTGGCGTACCAGTCGCCAAGCAGCTTGGTGTCGAAGAACGCGGTCTCGATCGAGCGGCCCACCTTGCCGCCCGGCCGGTCCGGGTAGTAGTCGGGGTAGTCGGGGGATCTGCGCCACCTGACACCGTGGCGGCCGAGGAAGGCCACGACCTCGGGAGCGGTCTGGGCGAAGGCGGTCCTGCGCTCGGGGGAGGAGGCGGGCCCGGCGTCGCCGATGACGTCGTCCATGTACCGCAGGGCCTCCTCGGCGGAGTCCTGAACGCCGGCCCGGAGCATGAGCGGGTTGGCGGGCATCCACAGCCCGCCCCCGGAGACGGAGGTGGTGCCGCCCCACCGGGAAGTGCTCTCCACCACGAGGACCTCCAGCCCGCGGTCGGCGGCCGTGATGGCGGCGGTCAGGCCCGCAGCGCCGGAGCCCGCGACGAGCACGTCGACGGTCGTGTCCCACTGATCGGTCATCGCAGCTTCCTTCGGATCGCGGAAGACGGCTCAGGGGGCGCCTCCCCGCCAACCGGACGGTTGCGTCCGGTTGGCTCGTAGTCTGTGTGATGACCGCTCACCGCGTCAACAGGGACGCGGTGCGCGAAAGGCGGTACACCCGCCGGTGAACCCGCCCGGATCTGACGCGTCACGGCATCGACGGGTTCGAGGGCCGTCGCGGCGTCGCGGGCGCGAAGCGCGGCGATCGGCGCCCGGCCGGCCCTTCCTCTCCGGTCGCCCCGGCCTGGCCGGGACGGGCCGTCCGGGGGTTAGACGCCGAACGCCGCCGGGTAGCGGATGGTGCCGGCGGGGACCGGGCGCGCGGGATCGAAGACGAGCGCCATCATGTTCTCGTCGGAGACGTCGAACGGCGCCCGGATGGCATGACCCGAGGCCGGGGTGAAGCCGAAGCGGGGATAGTACTCGGCGTGGCCGAGGACGAGTACGAGGTTCTCGCCCTGTTCGCGGGCGGCCCGCAGGGCGGCGTGGATGACGGCCGAACCGGCGCCCCGTCTCTGGTGGCCGGGCAGGACGGCGCACGGGCCCAGGGCGAGGGCGGGGACGTCGCCGACATGGCACCGGGTGAGCAGCGCGAATCCGGCGACGGTCCCGTCGGGGGCCTGCGCGAGCCAGGACAGGCCGGGAAGCCAGGCCGCCGGGTCGGCACGCAGAGCCTCCACCAGATCGGCCTCCGCCGAGGCGGGAAAGGCGGCGAGGTTGACCGCGCGGATCGCGTCGAGGTCGGCGTCGCTCTCGGTCCGGGTGATCCAGGCGGCGCTCGTGGCGGTGGTCATGTCGGTGCTTCCGGTCGATCGGCTCAGCGGGAGCGGCGGTAGTGGACGGCGATCGCCCCGTGGGCCATGGCGGTGGACGACACGAGCGACCAGCCGGAGGAGACCCCCTCGGGCAGGAGGCGGAGTCCGCCGCCAAGAAGGACGGGGAGCACTGAAAGTCGCAGGTCGTCGACCAGGTCCGCGGCCAGGAGGGACTGGATGACGGTCGCGCTGTTGAGCACCAGGATGTCGCGGCCGGGTTCGGACCGGAGGGTGGCGACGGCGGTCGAGAGGTCGGTGAAGATCCGGGAGTTCTCCCACGGCGCTTCGGTCAGAGTCGTCGACACCACGGCCTTGTCGACCGAGTCGAGCCACCGGCCAAGCTCACGGGTGCGGGGGTCCGTCGCCGGGTCACGCGTGATCCCGGGCCATACGCTGTGGAAGCCGACGTAGTTGGTGCGCCCCACGAGCGCCGACGAGCAGCCGCGCCACAAGCCCTCGAAGTGCTCCGCCGAGGCCTCGGTAGCCGCGTGTCCGTAGAGCCAGGTGTCGTGTTCGGGGCCGTCCGGGCCGGAGGAGTAGCCGTCGATGGAGACGCCGCACTGGGCGACGATCCGACGCGCATGCGAGGTGTTCATACCGGGACATGCTCCTCGGAATACGAAAACCGGCGGTGACGCGTCCCGCGCCTTGACGTTGTCACCATACCGACAACCGCCGCATACGACGGCAGATCATCCTGAAGCGCGTACCGATGATCGCGAAAAGATCCAGCGGCGCTCGGGGCCGCCCCTCCACGCCGAGGCGGGCCGGCGAGGGCGGCACCGTCGTCCGGGAGACGGACCACCCCGCGCGCCGGGGTCGTCCACCAGGCCGGCCTCGCGTGCGAGCGGCACCGCGTCGGCCCGGCCGGCCAGGCCGAGCCGTCACCGACCACGCTCTCCCCGGGCCCCGGCGGCGCCGGATCCAGCGGGCCTGGAACAGCGAGCGCCTCCTGACAAAGAGTCTCCGTCTTGACCACCAGGGCATCATCGCGACGGACCAGACGGCTGTCGAACCACTCCGCGGCCCGGGCATGTGATCCGGTGCAGGCTCGGACCTGCCCCGCCGGACATGATGACGATGATCTGCGGGAATGCGGTGGCACGGTGTGTTCCTGGCGCACTCCGGCTGTTCTCCCGCTTGTCCGGACGATCGTCCCAGTGATCGACAAGTCGGTTCTCAGTGGGCGTTTGACATCGATTTACGATGGGTATTTTGATGTGCTTTGTCGTATTCATCACCAACCTGCACGGCCTGA
>NZ_JBPJUQ010000123.1:0-15307 GCF_051192615.1 Streptosporangium sp. G11 | reverse complement strand
GTCTCCCGCGTGAAGAAAACCGCGGCCTTACGCAAGATCTCCTTCTCCTCCCGGAGAAGCTTGACCTCGCGGCGCAGCCTGGCCAGCTCGTCTTTTTCGGCACTGGTCAGGCCATCGGCGCGGCGGCCATCATCAAGGTCGGCCTGGCGCGCCCAGACACGGATCGACTGCGCAGAGGGCTCGAACTCCTTGGCGAGCTCCTCCGGCGATCGTCCCGCGCGCACCAGCTCCACCATCTGCCGACGAAACTCCGACGGATAGTTGTCCGGCACAGTGAACTCCTTCTTCTGGGAACCAGGGTTCCTCAGAGATCAGGTGTCCACCAAACCGGGTTAACTCCACCGGCACCGACTCCTATCGGCTCGCCCAAACTCAAGCCCAGCGCACCCCTTGACCAAGACGACCACCGCTACGTCCTACCGGCGACAACGCCTGCCTGCATGGCCGCCGCTGTGCCACTCATCCCCCGCACTTCTCTCGAGCGGGGATCGACAGCGCGGAGGGGAGAGCCAGGTGAAGATTGTGGACCACAGCGGTGCGGCGTACTTCCGGGTCGCTCGAGGTCAGCTCCGGGGGAAGATCTCGGTCTCGGGGCGCTGCATGTACTCCATCGCCGCGGTGAACTCCGGGTCGCCGAAGCGTCGCTCCATCTCCTCGGGCGTCACGTCCTCGATGTGGGTCTGGATCCACCACACGTTGCCGAACGGGTCGCGCACCCGCCCGACCAGGTCGCCGAACGCCAGGTGGGTGACCTCCGAGATGGAGACGCCTCCCGCCTCGACCGCCTGGCGGTGCACTGCGCGGGCGTCCTCGACATACAGCCGGAGGAACGCGGGCGTCGCGGGCCAACTCGGGTCGCCGTCGAACAGCATCACGATCGCGTCGCCGATGCGGACCTCCGCGTGCCCGATCACCCCGCGGGCGTCGATCACTCGGCCCAGTTCCTCGGCGCCGAACGCCTTCCGGATGTAGTCGATGACCGCGGCCGTGTCGCGGGAGATGATCCACGGCGTGACGGTCGTGTAGCCCTCGGGGATCGCCTTGACAGACATCTGGGGTGCCTCCTTGCGTGCCGGAATGTGCCACCGACACTAGGCCTCGTGTAGGTCAGTTTCTGACCTACACGGCACGAAGCGTCCTGGCCGCCATCTCGCGCAGGTAGTCGACCAGCTCGGGCGGCTCGTGCACCTCGAACTCGCACCCCAGCATGACCAGTCGGAATGCCAGCCACTCCAGGGTGTCGCTCTGCCCGGACAGTCGGCAGGTGTCAGCGTCGATCGGCTCCAACTCGCCCGCGGCGTCGCCGAGGCGGGCCGCCACCCGCTCGGCCGGGGCGTGCAGGGTGGCGACGGCGCGGAAGGTGGGCGCCGTCGAGTACAGCCTGGCCGTGACGAAGGCTGCGGCGTCCTCGGCGGGCGGCGTCCTCGGCGGCACCCGCACTCCGGTCGGGCGGGGCTCGCTCACGCGGTCCA
Organism: Streptosporangium sp. G11; assembly: GCF_051192615.1. Taxonomy (NCBI): domain Bacteria; kingdom Bacillati; phylum Actinomycetota; class Actinomycetes; order Streptosporangiales; family Streptosporangiaceae; genus Streptosporangium; species Streptosporangium sp. G11. Next base: position 13,835 of record NZ_JBPJUQ010000123.1, on the reverse strand, counting down.
CGCGAAAGATCCGCCAGTCGTCCTTGTCGTTGTCGAAGGCCACCAGGTACCAGCGCCTGCCCACGGTGACCAGGCGGTACGGCTCAACCAGCCGCCTGCTCGCGGTGCCGTCGCCCGCCTCGTAGGCGAAGCGCAGCTGCTCGTGGCCGGCCGCGGCCCCGGCGATCGCGGTGAGGATCTCCGGGGCGATGTCCGGCCCGGAGAAAGGATGGGGAGCCTCGGTCGCGGCGTTCAGCGCGCCGACCCGGTGCCGCAGACGGGACGGCAACACCTGCTGGAGCTTGGCCATCGCGCGGACCGACGCCTGGTCGATGCCCGCGACGGGGTGCCTGGCCACCGTACGCAGGCCGACGGCGATGGCCACGGCCTCCTCGTCATCGAGTAGCAGCGGCGGCATGGCGGTGCCCGCCACCAGGCGATAGCCGCCCTCGCCACCCATCGTCGCGCGTACCGGATAGCCGAGATCGCGCAGCCGCTCGACGTCGCGGCGGATGGTGCGCTGGCTGACCTCCAGACGCGCCGCGAGTTCGCTGCCCGGCCAGTCGCGCGGAGCCTGGAGCAGGGACAGCAGGTTCAGCAGTCGTGCCGAGGTGCCGGACATGTCACCAAGAATGCCAGGAGGCCAGCGCGCTACGACCGGCATGACGAACGCAACGCGGCGCACCATGACCGCCGAGACCCCTCTGCCACCGGCGACCCCCACAACCCAGGCCAGTGGAATCATGCCTCAGATGCGATGAGACGCAACAACCAGCCCCTGCCCACCGTTCTGATCACCCAAGTGGGGCCAATACCTACGCCAGATCAAGCCCGCCACGATCGTCAACTGGGGCCGCAATCCGCGCCAAGGTGGGGCCATCCAACGCGCCAGGAATCAACCAGGCGATGCATTCGAGGAAGTCGATGTGTTCGCACCGGCTCAGCCCTGCGAGATCGGTTCCATCGAGCAACAACGTGAGGCGGTCCTGCGGTTTCATGGGCTGCGTCGGCAGCCGCGCTGAGGCGAGAAGGCGGTTAAGCAGTGATCGTGGAGTTCAGTGGATCCGTCGGTCGCGACCAGCACCGCCCACGCGCCAACGCCACCATGTGAACAATCTCAGACAAGAGCATCACCAACCACGGCAGGCCACGCGGAAAGCACACCTCTGACAGAGTCCTGTGGGCCGGCTCGGTCCGTCGTACCGGGAGTGTTTTTCATCCTGGGTGGCGGTCGTCTTCAACGCCCTGAAGGAGAAGGGGCGCCTGGGCGATCTCGGTCGCGCGGCGCGGGCAGCAACGCAGGCGAACCGCCACCGGCGGCGTCCCGGGTATCCACAACTGTCCGAATTATTTCTCTGAGATCACCTCACTGTCGAGGCGAATAATCATTGGTATCCAATCCTTGCGGAAAGAGCCGCTGCTGTTCTTGATGGCCGGGGCGATCAGCGCATTCCTGTCGAAGCCATTCGTATAACACACTCTGATCTTGGTTGGCGTTACCCTCGTCCGAGTGTGGTTCCTGAAGTAGCCCACCACCCGCACGGCTGCCGGGTTTCGGAACGCATATATGTTGAAGCTTTCATGAAATCCGGTGCCGGCGCCGACTTGAGCGCAGGTCTTAATCCGGACCACCTTGACGTCGGGAGGCACGGCCATCGCGGGTTCGGAAAGGAACGGCCGGTCACCTTCCAGGTCACCGGCTCGCGGCAGGCTTGCTTGAGCCCGTCGTAGGACCAGGTGCGGGTTCAGTCGAGATTAGGTTCCACTCGTTGATCCAGGCGCGGGCCCGACCATGTCCGTGCCGTTATCACCTGGTGCGCAGGACCCGGCGGAATCCAGGCGCCCATATGCCGGCCATATTCTCTGGATATACCAAGGTCGTATAGAGTTTTGTCGGCGCAAAACTCGAAAAACGCCTGGAAGGAAAGGAATTTCAATGACCGGCAAGCGGAAGAGGATCGCAGGCGTTGTGTCCGTTCTCGGCGTTTCGGCTGGCGTCGTTGTCGGGGCAGCGCCGAGATGCGGATGTGCGAGGGCCACGTTCTCGGCGCCCGCGCAGCCGGCCGGCTCCACCTTCACCCGGCTCGACGCTCACTCTTCGGCTTGACCGCGTTCCTCAAAAGTATCTTCTGACCGGTCAGATGATCATCTGTCCAGGAATGCCTTGCATGATGAAGGAGAACCAGTGCGACCCCTCACGCGACTCCGGCTTCCCATGATCGGAGTGGCTCTCACCGCCACCCTCGGAGCCGGGCTGCTCATGGCGCCCACTGCGCACGCCGCGCCCGACCAAAAACCAGCTACGTCAAGCGAATCAGGCCGGTCCAGTCCGTGACCACCTATGTCGCGATCAAGGACCACCGTGGCCGGAAGTACCCGATCAAGGTGACCACCACCTGGGCCTACAAGTCCCCCAGGTCCGCGCAGCTGCGGTCCATCGTGATTCGCGAGAACGGCTTCCCCAGGGGCGGATGCATCTTTCCGGACCTTTACTTCGCGAACGCGAACGACTGGGAGGCCCAGCGGGGTAGATACGGCAAGATCTGCGACGGCGACTCCAAGGCATATTCGGTCATGAGGACGGTCAGAGTACGCAGCGGCAGCAACCTCGGGCAGCTCTGGATCCGGACTCCCAACCCGAGTCACCCTGGCTGTTGCGGAGCGCGGCAGTACACCATCCAGTACAACATCGCGAGGCGCTGAGCTCACTCCTCAGCCGACCTTTTCCGAGTACGGCGAGAGCCCGATCGGGAGCAACGGCATGGTCAGAGCACCGGAGAGCAGCAGCCCTCCGGTGCTCCCGGCCAGCTCGATCAGCGGCCCGCCCACAGCCGGCGTCGAGCCGGTCGTCCAGAGCGTGACGACCTGCTACTGCTCCTCCGGCTCGACACACGGCTGCAGGAAGCTGTGGGCGACGGGCGTGAACGGCGCCCACACCAGGCCGCCCAGGCCGCACACGATCATCGCCGAGGTGAGGTCGCCGACGTAGGCGAGGGCGATCGGGCACAGCGCCCACAGCCCGATGATCGCGATCAGCACGTGCCGCTGCGGCAGGTCGCGTAACCGGTTGACCAGCGAGGCGCCGATGAACGCGCCCACACCCAGCGCGCCCCACAGCAGGCCGAGCGCCGACGCGTCGGCGCCCAGCGTCCCGCGCACGTACAGGGGGAGCGCCACCTCTATCGGCATGTAGAAGAAGTTGAAGAAGAACACCACGACCAGCAGTCGCGCGGCGACCGGCCGGCGACGCGGGATCCGTCACCCCGGCTTACCGGCCTTCGGGCGGCGCAACGTGTCGCGGCCCTCAGCGCAACGTCAACGAGTGGGTCGGTCAGTGGAACTCGTCCGAGGATCTGCAGGTCATGAGCGCGTCCAGGCTCAGGCCCCCGCTCAGCACGTCTTCCACATACCCACATCCTGCTATGTAGTCACCTCGGCTGGCGGTCGCGGCAAAGACCGCTCCGGAGAACAACTGCCTGCCGGTGGGATTGGAAATCCGTGGATGGACGCTACACCTGGTGGCGTTGTTACAGATCTTCGTCTTGCGCACGGTTCTCAACGGGATGTTGTGGCGGTTGACGTCTGCCGAGACGATGATGCGGTTCTGGACCCGGTTGCATACGACAACGTACGAGGCGACGACGGCGGAGCCGCTCGTGGAGATGCCGGAGACCTGTCCGCGGCAGTTGTCGCGGTTGGCGGCCTGTGCCGGCAGCGCTCCGACGAGCAAGGATCCTGCGGCGACCGTTGCCACGAGGGCGACCCTTATGCATTTGTTCATGGAAAACCCTTTGCGATCGGGGGGACGTGCGAGATGTCGCCCCCTGGTGAATCGAGACGAGAACCGCGATTGATGGTGTAGAGGGCCCTGTCTGAGCGTCAGGTCCCGAATTGGAACGTCCCGCGCAGGACGGTGCCTCGCCCGCTCCAGTAGCTCTCGTAATCGGCCCGGTAGGTGACGTCTTCGAAAGCGGTGAGTACCTCACAGGTGGCGCCCGGGTGCCGGATGTTGTCATCTCTGATGACAATGGGCCTTCCGATCACATCCGGACGGGTCAGGGTCACCTCCACCCAGGCCGTCCCTGTGGTGTCATCCGCTCGGACGCACAACTCATTGGTGGGGTCGGCGTAGCGGACGATCCCGTCTCCGACATCCCGTTGAAAGCTCGCCGCCAAGGCCGGTTGTGCGAGGATGACGCTCGCCATCGCGGCAGCGACGCCGACGGTGACCGTTTTGAGCGGGTTCATCGTTCCTCCTTCTCTCGGACGGAGGTCAGCCCTCCGGAGCGCCTGGCATTAGGGGGTGAAATATGGCCTCTAAAAAGGATTCGTCATGCTCGAATCTCTCTGACGCGAGCGATCCTCGGGCCGGGGCTCACTGGAGTGATCGTTGCACGCGTCGGTAGCACCGTGGAATATGCGCGGAATACGGCTGGTTACCCGGCTTTACTTGGCTGAACGGGGGCAGCGTTTTCACCTGATGACGCTGCGGACCTTGGCTCCTTGTCGAGCAGCCTGCCTTCGGCGTGCGCGCCGATCACGACCTGCGGGCGCAGACCAGGTTTCCCTTTCGGCGCGTGCCGCTGCCCCGGTCGGGAGAGGAGGAAGGCCGGTTCCTGCTGCGGCCGGCGTAATGGCGGCACGCCGAGGGAATCCCTCGCCGATGCTTCTTCCGCACCCGTCCCGACCCAGAGAGCGTGAACGAGCGCCTCGCCAAGTCCGCGACGGCGTGGACCCAAGACTCGCGAGAAGTGGCACAAGCCGATGTATCTCGACTTCGACAGCCGACTGCTGGTGCAGGATTCGTCGCGGCTTTGCGCCGGCCCGGCACCGCGCTGGTGACCTTCGACTATGACCGTCGACCGTCTGATGGCGGTCATCCACGGCGACGTGTCGCCGAGAGCCTGGCTGCTCTTCACCCGAGCCGGGAGTCCAGCGTTCTCACGCCATTCTCGTGCGAGATCCCGCGGAACAGTTCACGGGCCTCCTCCCAGACGGCCCTGGCCGTGCGGTGGTCGCCGGCGGCGCCGTGGGCGTCGCCGAGGGCGCGGAGCGTCCGCGCCAGGTAGGGGATCGAGCCGCGGGTTCGCCACACCCGGACCGAGCGTTCGAGGGTGGCGATGGCGGCGGGCAGGTCTCCTTCGGCCAGGTTCAACTGCCCGAGAACGCTGAGCGCGTCGGCGAGATAATGGCCGAAGTTGCCGTCCTCGCTGTAGGCCAGCGTCAGTTCGGCGGTCGCCCTGGCCCGCTCGTCCCCGACCGCGACGAACAGCTTCGAGAGGTAGAGCAGCGAGAACGTCTCCAGATAGCGGTAGCGCAACCGCCGTGCCATTTCCAAGGAGCTTTCCAGCAGTTCCTGGCCGCCCGTGACGTCACCGCAGAACGATTTCGCCGCGCCGAGGAACTGGGTGATCGTCGTGGTGTAGTGAGCATTGCCGAGCGCCTCGGCGACCTTCGTCGCCTGCTCCAGGACCGTGAGCGCCCCCTGAGGGTCGTCCTCGCCGTGGATGATCGCCATCACGTGATAGGCCCGCGCCTGGCCGCCGAGGTAGTCCGCGTCGGCGGCCGTCCGCAGAGCGCGCTCCGCCAGGGCGAGCGCTTGTGCACCACCGTTCCCGTCGGCCGTCATGCTCCAGGCCAGGGTCGCCAAGGCGTCGGCCATTCCGGCCGGATCGTCCAGCATGGTGAACAGGTCGAGGAGCTGCGAAGCGCCGGCCCGCATCCGTGTCATCGCCGGTCCGGGGCCCGCCGGTGAGTTCCAGGTGGTGACCTGCAGGAGGCCGCGCATCAGCACGGCCTCGCCGCGCTTGTCGCCGGTCTCACGGCAGAGGGCGAGCGCCTGCTCGTGCATGCGCTGCCAGCCGTCATACAAGCCGCGCACGTTGAGGTACGTCTCGGTGGACCCCGCGAGGTCCCATGCGAGTTGGGTCAGGCGCGCCTCGCACGCTTGGGCGACCCCCGCCATCAGCGCGGCGTGCTCCGCGCCGAACCAGGCCATCGGGTCGGCCAGCAGCGGGCCGGAAACCGCCGCAGGCAGCCGCCAGCGCGGCGCACAGCTGTGCATGAGTGCGTAACAGGGGCCCTGGACGTGCTCCGCCGCGACCTCCGCCAGCGCCAGCCACGCACCCAGGGCCCGCCCGAGCGCGGCCTGACGCTCGGGTTCGGGATCCTCGCGCTGCGCCCGCTCACGCGCGTACAACCGGATCAGGTCGTGGAACCGATACCTGAGCCTGCCCGTCTCGTCCGTCCCGGTGAGGTTCAGCAGATGAGCGTCGATCAGGGTTTCGATCTCGTGTTCCGCCTGCCGTAACGGCACGTCCAGGAGGGCCGCCACCGCCCAGGGGGCGAAATCGGGTGCGTCGAGCAGTCCGGCTAGCCGGAAGGCCCGCTGCGCACCCGCGGGAAGCGTCCGGTAGCTCATCTCGAATCCCGCGCGGATGTCGAGGTCACCCGCCACAAGTTCGTCCAGCCGGTGCCGTTCCTCCCCGAGGACGCCGGCGAGGTGGGACAGACTCCACTGCCTTCTGCCGAGGAGCCTGGCCGCCGAGATGCGGACCGCCAGCGGGACCCGGCCGCACAAGCGGGTGATCTCCAGAGCCGCGTCCGGGTCGTCCTGGACGCGTTCGTCGCCGACGATCCTTCTCAGTAGGTCCATGGCCTGGGCGGACGGCAGGACGTCGAGTTCCAGCAGGCTCGTACCCTCGAGACCGACCAGCCGGACACGGCCGGTGAGGAGCACGGCCGTGCCGGGGGCCCCGGGCAGGAGCGGCCGTACCTGCTCCTCTCCGGCGACATTGTCGAGCAGGATGAGAATTCTGCGTCCGGCCAGGCAGCTCCGGTAGAACGCCACGCGTTCTTCCAGGGATTCGGGTATGCCGGTGGCGCTGATGCCCAGTGCGAACAGGAACCGGCTGAGCACGTCCTCTGGGCGGGCAGGGTCGGCGGAGGCACCGCGCAGGTCCGCATAGAGCTGGCCGTCGGGAAAGCGACCCGCGATCCGGTGCGCGACGTGCACGGCGAGCGTGGTCTTGCCCAGGCCCCCCAGACCCGCGACGCTGGCCATGGCGACGGTGCCCGGCCGCGGCTTGGTGAGGACCTCGGTGAGCTCTGCCACCTCGCCGTCCCTGCCCGTGAAATCCGCGATGTCCGGCGGCAACTCGGCGGGGGTGGGGGCCGCTTGAGGTTCAGGCATCGGGGCCGTGGCATGGACGGGACGGTCGGCGGACAGGGCACGCATGTGCTCGCTCGGCTCGATGCCCGGTTCGTCCGACAGGCGCGCAGCAGTGTCACGGTAGGCCGGCCTGTACGGGCCCGGCCCCACAGGGGAGCCCGTGATCGTCGCCATGACGCGAGGAACGAGGTCGAGTGAGGGGTCCTGAGTGAGGATTCTCTGATGCATGTCGTGCAGCTCTTCGGCCGGGTCCAGACCGGTCTCCTCGATCAGGGTCTTGCGGGCACGCGTGTATTCGGCGAGCGCGTCCGCCCGCCGGCCACAGCGGTACAGCGCCAGCATCAGCTGCGCGCGCAGCCGCTCCCGCAGTGGGTACTCGTTGGTGAGGGCGGTCAGCTCGCCCAACAGCCCGGCGTGGCGTCCCAGCCTCAGGTCCACGGCGATCCGCGACTGCAGGACCGACAGGCGGACCTCGTCCAGCCGCGCGGCCTCCGCGGCCAGCATCGGGACATCGGTCATGCCGACGAACGCGGGCCCGCGCCAGAGACTCAGCGCCTCGTGCAGGCGGTGGGTCGCTTCCTCCGGCTCACCGGCGGCCTCCACCGCCTGCCCTGAGCCGGCCAGGTTCTCGAACCTCGCCGCATCCAGCTCGTCCTGGACCACCGGCATCAGATAGCCGGAGCCGTGCCGTACGACGCGCGCCGGGTCGCCCAGGTGCCGCCGGAGCCGGTGGACGTAGGTCTGCATGTTCTTGGTGGCGCTCTTCGGAGGGGTGTTCCCCCACAGTGCCACAGCCAGTTGATCTTCCGAAACAGGATTACCCGCTTGGCACAGCAGAACCGCCAACAGCACCCGCGCCTTGGGCGTGCCGAGATCGAGCTGCTCACCCTCTCGCCACACCGTCAGCGGACCTAGTATCCCAAACTTCATCGTGCCCCCTTGACTGGACGCACTGTAAACCTGGACGGCCTGTTTCGGTGATCCACCGGGTGACGAAACCATTGCGAACTCTTCTCGCCCGGGCCGAATCCCAGGGCATGACCAGCCGGTTGCCGAACCGTACTACGGCCTCGTTCCACCAGGTCTGCTACGTAGGTGGCCTGAGCAGAGCGGGAGGTTCACCAGGGGCGTGCGGCTCTCGATACGGCTGGTTCCCGTCGGAGACACCACGCTGGTGATCGTCCCGACCGGAGAGCTCGGCCTCACAACCCGGCCAATCCTGGCCACTTTCCTTGATTCGATCGCCGTGCTGGACACCAGTGCTTTCACCGACCACTGCCCCGCGGCCCTGCCGCCGCGGGAGTCAGGTCACCACGACCGTTTTGGGGTATCCCCGTATCGGGGACCGTCGCGAGTTGAAGCGGGCGACGGAGGATTACTGGGCCGGGCGGGTTGATGCCGCCGGTCTTCGGGACAGGGCCGCGGGTCTGCGGCGAGGGGTGTGGCGGGAGTTGTCGGGGGCGGGGTTGGACGCGGTGCCGTCCAACATCTTCTCTTTGTACGACCACGTGCTGGACACCGTCACCATGGTCGGCGCGGTTCCCGAGCGGTTCGCCGGGGTCGCCGACCCGTACTTCGCGATGGCCCGGGGTGCCGAGGGGGTGGCGCCGCTGGAGATGACCAAGTGGTTCGACACCAACTATCACTAGTTCAACCGCAAAGGCTGCTATTCGCGAGGGAGCGGGTGGCGCAGGCTTGATGCTCTGAGCTGCCAGGACTTCCGGAAAATCAGTCTTAGCCGAAAAGGTATCCGATGTCCTCGATGCGAGAAATCGCGATTGCGATCACCAGCGCAAGGACCAAAGGCAGCACGGAAGAGGTGACAAGACTTCCTCCGGCAGCGCCGACACCTGAGGTTACCAGGAGTATTCCGTTACGCACGAAGTGGACTGTGCTCACGTCTCGGACGCCTCGTCCGAAACAGTTGCACAGAATTCGCCGGCCGGCTCTGACCGAGATGGCCGTCGCCAAGGTAAAAAATAGAAGCACTCCTATAGCGAGAAGCATGCCGAAGAACGCGCTTCTGTCGAAGACGGTGAGGGCAACGATGAAAATTTCACCTACGATGACAGCAAGAGCCAACGATGTGCGTGCGGACTCAGAGAGACGAAGCCCAGTCCATCCGTCCAGCGATTCGGCGAATTCTCTGAATGATTTACGGCCGCGTAGTTTTCCTATGACTGCAATAAGGAAGGCGAAGCAAATGATCCATCGGCACATTATGAAGGCGTGCGACATGATGCCCCTACGAACTTATCCATCTTCACCAATTCTAGATGTCGTTTTCTGACTGTTTGCCGGCCAGTCGCCTGAATGGGATCAATCCACAGATGGTGACCGCCACGACGGCGGAAATCGAGATATAACCTAGTTGCCGCGAGTCGAGGCTGCGTGCTGCGTCCCCACGGACCAGAAATACTTCTGGAGGAACGATTCGATCGGACAGTTCGGGGAAGTCGAGGGGAACTAACTGGCCGGGGACGGCAGCTACACGTTTTACCAGATAGGAATCGCGCCCCCCTGGGCTGCTCTCGGAGCGGAACACGATGAGCGATCCGGTCCGACAGGGCCGACAGCGTGCCCCAACAAGGAGATCGCCGTCAAAAAGGGTAGGTCTCATACTTCCTCCCCTTACCCGTACGACGACCAGTGTTGCGCGCATCACCACTACCAGTGCAAACACTACGCATAGTATGATAATTAGCAGCATGAATTCCTCGAATGGTCTATAACTGGTAGGCCGCAGCCTGTACGCGGAACATCTCGGCGTAAATTCCTCCGGTGGTCATCAGTGTCTCGTGCGTGCCTGCCTCGGAGATACGGCCATCGGCGATAACGGCGATGCGGTCCGCTTCTCGAAGAGCGCCGAGCCGATGTGAGATGAGAACTGATGTACGGCCCTGGCGTTGTTGCAGCATTGCCGTGTTAACACGTTGTTCGGCCAGAGCATCGAGATTGGAACTCGGCTCGTCTAGCAGCAAGAGATCGGCTTCGCAGCGCATCATCGAACGGGCCAGTGTCAGGCGCTGCCCCTGCCCTCCCGAGAGCGTGGTCCCGATCTGTTGATCGCTTTCTTGGAAGAATATGCGACTGACTATGGTGTCGTAACCATTCGAAAGGTCTTCGGCAACCGTGTGAGCACCGGTGATCCGTGCGGCGACTTCGATCCTCGCGCGGTTTCTCAGATCGCTGACGTCTCCTACTCCGATGTTCTCGGCCACGGTGAGATCGTAGATCGTGTAATCCTGAAAAGCCATGGATATTCGTTGCCGCAAGTCGGGTATCGACATCTGTCTGAGGTCGACTCCATCCCATGTGATGCGCCCCTTGTCAGGGTCATAGAACCTGCAGAGCAGCTTGAGCAGGGTGCTCTTGCCGGCGCCGTTGACACCGATGATGGCGAGGGTCTCTCCTGCCGGGATGACGAGGTCGATTCCCTGGAACACCCACGGGCTATTTTCGTCGTAGCGGAACCAGACGTCTTCGAACACGATCCGTTCCCGAAGCGGCTCCGGCGACAGTGTGCCGTTTGGCATATCCGGTGGCAACGCGACGATGGCTGAATAGTGGTCAAAGAGGCGCAGATCTTTACCAGCCCCGGACAGGGTTCTGGCCATGCTGCCCAGGCTGGACTGAATCCCCATGACCGCGAACAGGAAGATCACGACGTCGCCTGGGTTCAACATCCCCGATGCGGCCCTGTAGGTCACGTACACCATTCCCGCAGCCACGGTAACTACTGTCAGGAGGGAGTAGGCACCCTGCGTGATCGTTGTACGTGCTTCCTCCGCGAGCTCTTGGGCGTTAGCCGCTTGGGCGTAGGTTCGCATTCTTTCGTGAAATAGCTCACCAAGCCCGAACAATTTGACCTCTGTAAGCGTCTCTAGACGGGTGAGCAACATCTGGTAGGAGATCCTTCGTCGATGCAGAGCCATCGCCGATTCGACAGTCTTGGCGTTAGATCTGGCCAACGACCTCTGCGACGCCAGCGTGGGTATTCCCGCCATGATCAGCAGCAGCGCCATCGGCCACCAGGTTGCCAGCAGGACACTGGCGAAGCCCCCGATCGTGATCACCGACCGGAGAAGCTCAAGGGAGGAACTCAGCACGCTGCACGGGGCGGCGGGGCCCGCCTGCAGAGCCATATTCAGTTTATTTTGGAACTCTGGATGCTCAAACTTCCGCAATCCATGCAGCCGGATCAGTGCAGCGTGCAAATCACCCTCGGCTGTCAACTCGACAGCTCGCTGGTGAGTACTAGTGACTAGTGAAGAGAAATCGCCAAGTATGCTGCTCACGCCGCTGATGCCGACCACCACCGCCGCCATGAGGGCCAGTTCTCCGGCGCTCACGCCGGACCGCGTACTGCTGAGCCCGTTGACCAGTTCACCTGTGGCCCACGCAGCCGCCACAGGAGTGACACTGAGGAAGACCGTCGTCGAAATCGATGCGAGCCAGAGTAAGGGGGAGGAACGCCATCCGAGTCCAAGGCATATCCATAAAAGCCGCCTGCGCACAGATCTAACTTTCGCTTATGGCCTGCGACGTTCCCGACACCATACGATCGTAGGCCGATGCGATGACGCCGTCCACGACATTCACGATGGCAGGGTAAACAGCTATCTTCATCGCCTTGAGCGCTGGATCCGAAATCACATTGATCAGCGCAACCGCCGCATGGCCAGGAAGTGCCTCAATGACGTTTTTCACCTCGGGGTCGGATGTGGCCCCTGCAATGAAAACAACGAGAGAAGTGCTGTCGCCGGAAAATCGCGCGAGTGCCTCGACGACACCGTGGCAGGAATCACATCCGGGAAGCAGGAAGACCGCCAGCCTGGAACCATGTGCGAACGTCTCCTGAGATATAGTCCTTCCATCGAGCGTCACGGCGCTAAACTCGCCGACCTTCGTTCCTGGCTTGGGCAGGCCGCTAGGAAAGTCGTTCTGCCCGGCCAACTCTATCTCGCGCACACGGCGCACCAGGGCCAACGTGACGACAATGTTAGCGGCCAGAAGTAGGCTAACAACCCACATAAAGAGTATCGACACTGGTTTTCTCCTGGCTCTTAATATTGCATAATCGACGTGGGGTCATGCCCAAAATCCGAATCTAAAGAAACCCGAAACATGACCCCACAACTAAAGCGGCTAATAGTTCAAATCGAGACTAAGAGCAGCTTGCGGGGACGTTGCAGCGTCCGTTGCAGTCCCACAGCAGCCTTCTGAGATAATATACGCCGCCTGAGTTGATGATCTCGCACCCTCTGCACTGTGTTCCTCGTTCCGGAATACAGGCGCCGGCGTCGATGCTCGGTAAAAGAATCGCGACGATATCGGCCCACATGGGGCGGGTGGCCTGTAGTTTGAACATTGAACGCATGGTTCTCCTCTTGTCGAGACGGTCTTTTGGTTAGCGTATGAAAGTTAAGGAAGGAATTGGAAGAGGATCTTCTCTGCTGTGCAGCTTTATCCGCGGGCAGCTGACCTTGCCCGCGCATCGGTGATGCTTGACGGCAGGCTCGTACCCGGCGTGAGCTGCTCGTCGGCGTACATCGAGCGGGCGAGCGCAACATCGTGCGGGTCACCCTCATCATTCACCGCACCTTTGTGGTGACCTGCAGCGGGAATGGCAGACGTTGACCTCGATCTTTCACGATTTTCGTATGGTTGGCTGAGGCATCCGGCTGAGAGTTGATTTCGCTTCCTGGTCAGCATGGTGGCCCGGCTGTCGCGCCGGATGGGTGGGGTTCCACGGGCCCCAGGCTCCTTTCTTGGTTGGTGGGGCGGATTGGTACTGGTCAGGTGGGTGCGCTAAGGCTTGCAGGCGAGTGACCGCGGTGATGATCTGCGGTGCCCAGGGCCAGTGGGCGGCGATGCGCAGCCGTAGCTGTCGGACGCCACGGACCAGGCGCCCGGCGACGGAGAACAAGCGCAGTCTCAGGCGTTTGGGTTCCCAGCGTCTTGCCGTTCACGGCCAGGCCGAGCGGGGGTGTTCTGGCGGGTGTGGTCGTCTCCGGAGGGTGGCCGGCGGCCAACGTGGCCAGATAGGCGCAGGTCGTGGTGTCGAAGGCGTCGCCGTCGAGGTGGGCCAGGAGTCGTCCCAGGGTGGAGGGGGCCAGGCGCATGGTGGCGGGGAGCCCGAGCCGGGGCGTGCAGGTTGAGGTCGTATCCGGCGATGACCGGGGTGATCTTTGCGAGGGAGGTGGCTCCGCCGAGCACGGCGAGCAGGGCGAGCAGGGCGAGGGTGAGGAGCGGGCCGAGCCGGTAGCGGCGTTCGCGGCGGCTGCGCGGGTCGGTATGACGTTGAGGACCTCGGCCAGGGTGGGCAGGTCGGAGATCGGGTCTTCGAGGGGGACGTGCTCCAGGTGGCGGGAGAGCACGTCGATCGGGGATGATGGCACGCGAACGCGGCCCTGTTCTTGATTGTCTGGCTAGTGTCATGCGCCTGAAATTCGCTGCATAAGTTCCTATACTGATTCGTATGTCGCATCCGGGTCCATCGGCGGTGAAGATTCATCTGAGTGAGGCTGAGCGTGCTCGGCTGATCGGTATGTCGGCGGAGCCATCAAGGCTGGCGATCCGGGCGAAGATCGTGCTGGCGTGTGCCAAACCGGGGGCCAGTAACGCGCAGGTGGCACGGGACCTGGGAGCGGCGCTGGCCACGGTACGCAAGTGGCGGGCGGCC
>NZ_JBPJUQ010000122.1:0-15557 GCF_051192615.1 Streptosporangium sp. G11 | reverse complement strand
ACGGCCGGGACCCTTCAACCACTGCCGGTCCTGGCACGTCCGACCTTCTGCCCGTTCACTTCTTGCCGCAGCTGCTTTGTCCACGGCCGGGACCCTTCACCTTCTACCTACTGCTGGTCCTGGCGCGTCCGACGGTGTTTCTGGTTTCACTGCTGTTGCTGTGGCAGCGCGTCCACGGCCGGGACCCTTCAACCACTGCCGGTCCTGGCACGTCCGACCTTCTGCCCCTCTTCACTGCTTCGTCTTTGTATCCAGCTATCCACGCTCGTCCGGGCAGTTCGTCGTGATGCCTACGTCCTGCTCTGCCCTCGTGGATCCGTTCCTTGCGATGTCAGAAACTCTACCCCCATCCACCACGGATGTCTACTTCGGCCACTACAGATTTTCGGTGCCGGGGACGTAAAGAGTTGAACCTTCACACCTCCGGGAGCAGCTCGGCGACGGCTTGGTCGACGCTGTCGCGCAGCTCGAAGTGGGCCAGCAGGCCGGTGCGGTACAGCAACTGCCGCAGTCCGTGCGGGACGCCCGCGACCAGCAGCCGGCCGGTGGCGGTGTCGCGGACGCGTTGGCGGGTGTAGGCCAGCACCGCCAGGGCGGTGGAGTCGTAGAAGGTCAGCTGGGAGACCTCCAGCACCAGCCGGGGTCCCTCGCTTCGATCCCAGACCGCCTTCACGTGGCCGGTGAGCGTGGGTGCGGTGACGAAGTCCAGGTGCCCGCCGACCTCCAGCACGCTGCAATGCCCGTGATGGGTCACCCGAACCCGCAACGCCTGCCCGCGATCCTCCACCTCATCCTCCCTTGGCCGCGATGGGTCACGACTGGCCGCGATGGGCCGCGATGGGTCACGGTAGCGGCCGGTGAACGACCCCCGCGATACCCCGAGGAAGGGCACAGATGCCCGTGGCCACAGACGAAACGCAACGCGACGTCGTCGAGGACCGCCATCACACCCCGTCACCCGCCGTGGCTCGGCCGCCGCGGACATTCCCGGCAGCGCGCACCATCCCCTCACCACGACGCCCTCACCGCGACGCCCGCTCGCGTTGCCGCCGGCGGGGCGCCACCTCCGGGGGAGTCAGGCCGGCGTGGTGTGGGCGATGATCGCCTCAGCGATGTCGTCGAGGGCCAGCACCCGGCTGACCTGGCCGGTGGCGATGCTGCTGTGCCCGGTCGGCGGCTGCCGGATGCGCGCCTGGCCACCAACCCCCCGCACAAGCCCCTGACCCACGCCGCGCTCACAGGGCCGGATCACCCGCCAGCCATCAGCCGCGCCTAACCGGCTCCTTTCAAGCTTGCAAGCTTTTGGATCCATACTCAGGCGAGCAGCGGTCTGGGTGTCCCTTCTCGTTGGAAATGGACCATTCTCGCTCGGTCTGAGCCATGAGAATGGGTTTCTCAGCTATCTGAGCCAACAGGGTCGGCTCTCGTAGATCGATGAGATCCCAGTGATCGAGGTGGTGCCTGTGGACCTCCCCGGATGTGGGTGTTGAACAGGTTGAGGCGCAGATAGGCTGGAGCCGCTTCTGGCGAGGGCCTCAGTGTGAGGTCTTGCCTCAATGGCTTGGGGAAGATCTCCAAGTGCTCGAAGATCGCATTCGCCAGTTCGATTCGGGTCTTCCACCGCTTGCAATTGGGTAGCTCGGTCTGCATCCGACCCCAGAACGACTCGATGACGGCGTTATCGAAGCAGGCGCCGATACGGTCCGCGTCTCCGTCGGCGAGCGCCGCCTCGATGTCATCCAGCCGGCTGGCGAACACCTCGTCGATCGCACATGCGCCTGGCCCACCACCGTCATGCCGAGCTCCTTCGCGCTGTTGTCCGGGGTGGCTCGTCGCGTCGACACGCCCCGCCCCGTCGGTGCGCTCTATTAGAGAGTCCCTAAACAGCTATGTCAACATATCCGTTGACATGAGCCTCATTGAAGGGTGACATGCGATGGCGTCCGCTCCCCTGTCTCTGACTATGTCAACGACTATGTTGACACTTCGGCGGGTACTGCCTACAGTCGGCCCGGCGAGCAGAGGTGCGGCGACGCGCCCGCACCGGGCACGGGGCACCGTGAGCGCTCCGGACGGGGCGGAGTGCGGAACGCCCATCAGAGTGGATACGAACGGAGGCGGCAGTGAGCGAGACAGTCCTGCCTGACAACCCAACCGATCTCGACGACCTGCTGTCGCCCGAGGCGATCGACCGGCCGTTCCAGTACTACCGGCGACTTCGGGAGACCCGCTCCGTCTATTGGAACAAGCGGTGGAACGGCTGGATCGTCACCGGGTACCCGGAGGTCGTCGAGGGCTTCCGGAGCCACACGAAGCTGTCCTCGGACCGCTTCTCAGGTCCGTTCGGCGAGGACCTCAGCGAGGCGTCGTCCCAGTACCAGCAGCTCTTCAGGCTGCTGTCGAAGATCTTCGTGTGGAAGGATCCCCCCTACCACACCCGGATGCGTAAGCTGGTCAACAAAGCCTTCACCCCGCGTAGCGTCGAGGTGCTCCGGCCGCGGATCCAGGAGCTCGTCAGCTCGCTCATCGAGCCGATCCGGGGACAGCAGGAGGTCGACTTCCTCGCCCGCTTCGCGTTCACCCTCCCGGTGGTGGTCATCGCGGAGTACCTGGGCGTTCCCACCGAGGCCCGGGGGTCGCTGCGGAAGTGGTCCGAGGACCTGGGGGCGGTAATCTTCGTCCGGGGCAACGACACCGACCGGATGCGCAAGGGCGAGCAGGCGATGCACGAGCTCGCCGAGTTCCTCAAGCCGATCATCGTCGAGCGGCGACGGGACCCCCGGGAGGACCTGATCTCGGGCATGGTACAGGCCGCAGACGGCGGCGACGCGTTCACCGACGACGAGGTGGTCGCAAACGCGATTTTGATGGTGTTCGCCGGCCACGAGACAACGATGAACCTGCTGGCCAATGGCATCGTCGCGTTCGACGAGTTCCCCGACCAGTGGGCGCGGCTGCGCGCGGACCCCACGCTGGCGCGCTCCGCCGCAGACGAGGTGCTGCGCTTCGACGGGCCGATCCGTGCCCAAGCCCGCTGGGCGAAGGAGCCGCTGGAGTTGGCCGGCCAGCGGATCGAGGTCGGTGACCGGGTGCTGCTCGTGCAGCACGCCGCCAACCGCGATCCCGCGGGTTTCACCAACCCGGAACGGCTCGACATCGCGCGCAGGCCGAATAAGCACACCGCGTTCGGCCAGGGGATCCACACCTGCCTCGGGGCCCCGCTCGCCCGGCTGGAGGCGGAGGAGGCGTTCCGCGGCCTGTCGCAGGCATTCCCCCGCTACACGATCCACGAGCAGGAACTGCACTACGCGCCGACGGTGGTCTCCCGCAGCCTCACCCAGCTGCATGTCACCTTCCACGAGTCATGACAGCCGGGTTCGAGGGGGCCGAGGTCGACCACGACAGGTGCGCCGGGATTGGCATGTGCACTCAGCACGCCCCGGGTGCGTTCGACTTCGACGACGAGGGGCAGGCGTTCTTCCTGCCGTCCGGGGAGTGGACCGAGAGCGAGCTGCGTAAGGCCGCCGACGCCTGCCCGATGGAGGCGATCTCCCTGACCGGCGACGTGAAGGACGACGGGTGAGAGCGGCCCGCCCGGTGTCCGGGCCCGGCCGAGCGACGACGAGGAGGTCAATGTGCAGCGCGTCTACGTGCACGGGACGGCGGTGAGCTCCTCCTGGGCGGACAGTTCGGCGAGTCTCACCGACCTGATCTTCCGGTGCGTCCGCGGCGCCCTGGACGATGCGAGGATGCCGGTCGGCGACCTCGAGGCTGTCGTGCTCGCCGCGCACGACCTCGTCGACGGCCGCTCCCTCACGAACATGATCACGGCGCCGGCAGCGGCAGCGTTCCTGAAGGACGAGACCAGGCTGGGCGATGACGGGGCCGCCGCGTTCGTCCTCGGGGACGCCCGCATCCGCTCGGGTTCGGTCCGGACCTGCCTGGTGGCCGCGTGGGGCCGGGCGAGCGAGGGTCCGGTCGACGACATCGCGCACGCGCTGTTCGACCCGTTCACCACGCGTCCGCTGGGCATGACCGAGATCGGGGTCAGCGGGCTGCGCGCCTCCCGCGCGCTCATCGAGCACCCTGAGTACGCTGAGCACCGGGCGGCGGCGGCGACCCGCCGCGGTGAGGTCGAGAGCGCAGCGGGTCGGATCCCGGCTGCGGCCTGGCCGTTGCGGGACGCCGAGCTGCCGGTCTGGGGAGATGTGGTGTCCGCGGTGGTGCTCAGCAGCGAACCCGGGCCGGTCGAGGTGCTTGGGGTCGGGATGAGCACCGAGCCGTTCGAGCTCGGCGACCGAGACCTGACGGGCCTGCCCGCCCTGCGGTCGGCTGGGGAGCAGGCCCTGCGCGAGGCCAGGCGTTCCATCGACGAGATCGACGTGCTGGAGATCGACGCGTTGACAATGTTCGACGAGGCGCTCGCGCTCGAGGCGGTGGGGGCGGCCGGGTCCGGGCGCGGGATGGAGGCGCTCGCGCTCGACCCACGGCTCGACCCGGCCGGAGCACGGTCGGTCGGCTACTGCGCCCCCGCGATGGGCCTGATCCGGATTGCCCGGGCGGTGCAGCGGGTCCGTGAGGGTGACGGAGCCCTCGCCCTCGCCTCGGGGGCCTCCGTCGTCGCAGCCCAGACCCAGGCCGTCGTAGTACTCGGGCACGCTGAACACTACGACGCGACGCACGGGCGGTCCTGCAGGTGATCCGGAACCCACCGACAAGTAGCACGAGGAGCAGCTGATGAGCAGCACGCCGGTTCTCCCGGACGGCGACGCGGCCGCGGAAGGGATCACGACCGACCCCGTCGAGGAGCCGGTGACGATCCAGGGCCACTGGAACTTCGAGTACACCTACTTCGCGGGTGCCTCGGCCAGTCGATTCTTCAACGAGCTCCGGCTCAACCAGCGGATCATGGGCACGCACTGCCCCGCGTGCGACCGGGTACTCGTGCCGGCCCGCAGGTTCTGCGACGCCTGCTACGTCGAGATCGACGAGTGGCGGGAGGTCGGTACCGAAGGCATCCTGGACAGCTTCACGATCCTGACGACGTCGTTCCCCGGGCTTCCGGAACCGCCGACCGTGGTCGGCTACGTCACTCTCGACGGAGCTTCCAGCGCCGTGCTGAACACGGTCCACGGGATCGACCTGCATGACTTCGACGAGGCCGGGGCGTTGCTGCTGACCCGGCCTCGGGTACGGGTCGTCTTCTCCGACAAGTGCGAGGGCCGCATCACCGACTTCGCCTTCGAGCTGGTGGCCACCGATGCCTGAGACCGGCCACGAGCTCGCGGTCGCCGGTGTGGGGCAGACGCCCTACCGGCGCCGGCATGAGGGGTCCACCCCGGAACTGGTGGGCCAGGTCGTGCGGGAGGCACTCGCCGACGCCGGCCTCACCGCCCGGGACGTCGACGTCGTCGTCGGTGGTTTCGCACCGGACGGCCTCTCGGGAGAGAACTGCCCGGACAAGCGCTTCCTCCCCGCGGCCTGCGCGATCGGCCGCTGGAGCATGCGGATCAACACGGGCGGCACCACCGGCATCGCGGCGGCCTACGCCGCGATGGACCTCCTCGAGGCCGGGCGCGGCGACGTGGCGGTCGTCGTCGGGGTCGAGAGGATGGCGCAGGCAAACAGCGTGCCCGCGATCTTTAACTCGATCTTCGACCCGATCTACGAGAGGGACACCGGCCTGTCGACGATCTCGATGGGCGCGCTGCGCGCCACCCGGATGATGGCGCGCTGGGGCTACACCCGGGAGGTCTGGGCCCAGGTCGCCGAGCGCAACTTCGACCACGCCTCGCGCAACCCGCTCGCGCAGATCCGCACACGGTACGGCGCGGAGGACGTCCTGCGGTCGCGCATGATCGCGTGGCCGGTCACGCAGCTGGACGCCTGCCCGGTGTCGGAGGGGGTGTGCGCCGTCGTGATCGTCCGGTCCGAGCGGTTCGAGGGCTGTAGCCACCCCCTGGCCCACGTCCGGGGCAGGGCCTCGGTGAGCGACACCTACAACATGGGGGACCGGGTGCAACGCCCGATCGGCAACCTGGAGGACATGATCACTCTGGGTCGGTCGGCGGAGCGGGCCTACGCGCAGGCCGGCATCTCGGATGCCCGGCAGGCGCAGGTCGTCGAGATCCACGCCCCCTTCACGCACGCGGAGACCATGGCCTACGGCCCGCTACGGCTGTGCGACGCACCCGACGGCCCAGACCTTGTCCGCTCCGGTTTCGGTCGGTGGGGGACCGAGACAGTGATCAACCCGTCAGGTGGGCCCCAGGCTGCCAACCCGGTCGGCGCCACGGCACTCATCAGGCTGGCGGAATGCGCCCAGCAGGTCATGGGCTCCGCCGGTGAGCGGCAGGTCCCGGGCACGAGGGTCGCCGTGGCGACCGGGCAGGGGGGTGCGAACCAGTTCTCGACCTGCACGGTGCTGTCGGCCTGAAACACCTGGGCCAGAGGTCCACGTAGCGCCGGTTACCTCGCCGACGGCCTGTGCCGCCGGAGCTCGTCCACCGCCTTGTCGACCTCGAGCTCGGGGTCCAGCGTGGCGGCGCCCCGCAACGCGCCCACCAGGACCTCGACGAGTGCCTCGACGAGGGAGTCGACGGCGTAGGGCGGGCCGGTCTGCAGCAGGGTGACAGTCAGCTGGTCCGAGGCGCCGCCGAAGGTCCGCCACATCAGGCGCAGCGCGGGATGGTTGGGATCCAGGTCGAGCAGCCGGCAGGCCCAGGTGATGGTGTCCCACCTGGTGAGCTCGAACGGGTCAGACGCCTCGTGCCCGACGGCGTTGCGGGCGAGGATCACGTTAAGCGCGAGCTCCCTGTTCGCGATGAGATAGGTGAAGTGGTGGTGCAGCATCTGGCGCACCTGCACGCCGGGCTCGGCCTCGTGATCGGTGTTGTGTGCGGCCTCGAGCCGACGCGTCGCCTCGGCCAGTGCCTCCAGGTAGATGCCGCGCTTGTTCTGGAAATAGTGGAACAGCAGACCGGCCGCAACGCCGGCGGTGTCGGTGATCTCCGCGGCGGTGACCTCGTCGTAGGACCGGCGCGAGAAGTGGAACAGAGCGGCCTCAAGAAGCTTGCGCCTGCTCTCCTCGGCCGAGGCCTGACGCCGCGAGATCCGTGGGTTCGGCGGCTCGGAGGTCTCCACGGCGTCTCCCGCTACTCGACGGCTACCTGTCATGGTCGACGATAGCCGCGAGTACCACTCGGTGCCGCCCGCTCAGCTTGCGCCGGCGCTAATCCCTGCAGGCCTACATCGGCGCCCCCGGTGATGAGGTGATCGAAGGCGACGGTGATGAACCGCCGCCGGCATCTGGTGAACCACCTGAACGCTGAGCGTTCGCCGTTCGCTAAGGGCGCATTGGTGAGCTCCCCCTATGGGGGGCGGGAGGCTGCTCAGACGAGGGTGCCAGCGGTGGCGCCCGGGACCGCCCCCCTCATCCGGCGATCTTCGCGCTGGCCGCGAGGGACGCCGTCGCGTCCCAGGTGTCCTCCGTGATCCCCTCCGCGCGGAGCTTGTACTTCTCGATCCGCTCGGTCTGGGTCCTGGGGAGGGACTCGACGACCCGGACGTAGCGCGGAAGCTGGAACAAGGCCATCCGCTCGCGGCAGAACTCCAGCAGTGCGGCGGGCTCGAACTCGCCACCCGCCTCGGGTACGACGGTGACCATGATCTCTTCCTCGCCGAGCGGCGAGGGGACCCCGTACGCGGCACAGTCCGCTACCGACGGGTGCTTGCGCACAACAGACTCGACGTCCCAGCTCGACACCATCTCACCCCGGCGGCGCATGGCGTCCTTCTTACGGTCGACGTAGAAGAGGTAGCCCTCCTCATCCAGGTAGCCGAGGTCGCCGGTGTGGAACCAGCTGTTACGGATCGCGGCGACAGTCGCGGCCGGGTTGCCGAAGTACTCCAGCATCATCGTGTGGGCGATCTTCGGCCGTGTGGCGATCTCGCCGACCGTCCCGGCGGGGACGAGCCGGTCGTCCTCGTCGAGGACCGCGACCTCGGCACTGGCACTGGCCTGCCCACCCGATCCGCGCAGGTACGCGGGTGCCGGGGTGTTGGCGTACGGAAACAGCGTCGGCAGCCCGTTCTCGGTCATCCCGTAGGCGTAGACGATCTGCACCCCGAAGCGTTCCTCCCACTGCTCCCAGATCTCCAGCGGCACCGGCACCCCGAAGGCGACCCGGGCCTTGTGCGCCCGGTCCAGCTCGGACGGCGGCTGGTTCCAGAGCATTTGCGGGATGCCGCCGATGATGTTGAACGCGGTGGCATCGGTGTCGATGATCCGTCGCCAGAAGCCAGACGCGGTGAACGTCACGTCCAGGGCCAGCGTGGCGCCGGTGGTCCAGGCGGAGAGCACGGAGTAGTTCTGCGCGTTGATGTGGAACAACGGCAGACACGAGTACAGGGTGTCGGAGTCGTCGTACTCGAGGTTGACGGCCATCTGGTGCGCGGCGGCGACGTACTGTCCGTGCGGGAGCAGGCAGCCCTTGGCCGGACCGGTCGTACCGGAGGTGTAGAGGATGGTCGCCGGGTCTTTGGTGCGCAGGTCCAGCGCCGGTGGCCGGACGGCCGGGTGGTCGAGGAACTCCCGGATGTCGGCGTGCCCGGTGCCGTGGCCTGTCTGGCCGCTGGCCTCGCGTACGACGACGCGCCGTACGCGAGGGAGCTCTGCCAGCACGACCTGCAGCTGGGGGAGCAGGTCGGCATCGACGATCACGATGACAGCCCGGGAGTCGTTGAGGACGTGGATCAGGCCGTCGCCGCGCAGCGCGACGTTGATCGGCACGATCGTCGCGCCGATCTTGATGGCGCCGAACCAGACGGACAGCCAGTCGGGGGAGTTCCGCATCATGATCGCCACCGCGTCGCCACGGGCGATGCCGTCCGCGATCAGGCCCTGGGCGGCACGGTCGGCGAGGGAGTCGATCTCGCCGTAGGACAGGTCGGCACCGCCGAACCGGAGGAACGTTCTGTCAGTGTACCGCTCCGCACGGTCCTCCACGAGCTGGCGAAGGTCCCGGTCGGCCTCGACGAGCCGGCGGAGATCCGAGGTGCTGAGCTCAACCATCGTTAGCCTCTCTGTTTAGTCCCGTGATAGGACTGTGACGACGGAGATGCCGACGGAGTAACCGCCGACGTTGTGCTGGAGCGCCTTGCCGTTGCGCAGTGAGACCTGCCGGGCGCCGGCCTGCTCGCGCAGCTGTCCGAACAGCTCGACGACCTGGGCCACGCCCGTGGCGCCCACAGGGTGTCCCTTCGCGAGCAGGCCGCCGCTAGGGTTGACCGGGATCCGCCCGTGCAGGGTCGTCTCGCCGTACTCGACGAGCTTGCCCCCGGCGCCCTCCTCGCAGAGCCCGAGATCCTCGTAGGTCATGATCTCGGTGCCGGTGAAGCAATCGTGCAGCTCGACCGCGTCGAGGTCCTGTGCGGCGATCCCGGCCATCTCGTATGCGCGGGAGGAGGCGAGCCGGGTACAGTCCCAGCCGGTCATCCGGGTCTTCTCGTGGTAGTAGAGCCCTTCGGTCGCGAGCCCCACCCCGGCGATGTAGACGGGAGAGTCGGTGAACCGGTGCGCGATGTCCGCCCGGCACAGCACGACCGCCGCGGCGCCGTCGGACTGCGGGCAGGAGTCCAGCACGGTGAACGGGGAACAGAGCATGGGGCTGTTCAGGACGTCGTCGACGGTGATTGACTCCTGGCGCTGGGCGTTGGGGTTCAGCGAGGCGTTGTCCCAGGCCTTGACCGCGACCATCGCGAGCTGTTCGCGGGTCGTGCCGTACTCGTGCATGTGCCGGGCCGCCTGCGGGGCGAAGATCGTCGCCGCGGTGTTGGCGTAGGAAAGGATGGGATGGCCCACCCGCCCGCTCTCGAGCAGGCTCTCCTTGGTCGACCGCTCGCGCAGCTTCTCCGCCCCGACGACCACGATGACGTCGTGCACGCCTGAGGCCACGGCCATCGCACCGATCCGGATCGAGTCACTGCCGCTCGGACACCCATTCTCGATCCTGCTCACAGGGAGCCCGGGCAGCCCGATGGCGTTGGCCAGCGTCGCACCAGAAGGGATCTCGTTGCCGCCCAGGCTGCCCATCACGTTGGCGAAGAACCCGGCCTCGATGTCGGCTGGATCGATCCCCTTGTCGACGCTGGCGAGCGCCGTCCGGTAGGAGTCCGCGGCGAGCTGCTCGAGCCCACGGTCGAAGTGCTCACCGAAGGGGGTCATACCCGCCCCGACGATGGCCACCTTGTTCCTCATGCGACATCCCTCGACTCGGTCGTGGCTCCCGCGGATCCGGCGCCGTCGCGGGCGGTGCGTGGCGGGACGAACTTCATGGCGTAGACGGGTGCGCCGCCGTCGTCGGTGAACCGGCGGACCCGCAGCTCGACGCCGGCGCCGATCTCCACCTCGTCCGGGCTCATGCCGGACGTCGGCGCCCAGTACCGCGAGCCGTCGTCCAGCTCGGCGAGGACGAGGATCATCTGGTCGCCGAAACCGGTGGGGAGGAATCGGTTGACGACGTAGGTGTAGACGCGGCCGATCCGGCTCAGCGGCGCCGGCGTGAAGCCGTAGCCGTGGCACGACGGGCAGACCGTGCGCTGCGAGGGCGGAAACACGACGTGGCCACAGCCGTCGCAGCGGGCGCCCTCGAGCCGGAGCAGTTCCCGCGCGGATCGCCTGAAGAAAGGCGAGCTGCCCGGCAGCGACAGCGGTGGTGACGAGCGGACGTCGATCGGCTCCGGCAGCTCCGGGACGGGCCCGGGGAGGGTCGGGAGGAGGGGCCGGGCCCCCTCGTCGACCTCGATGCTCAGCGCGACGACGCGGCTCGCCGTCGTCGCGACCACGGTGGCCGCTGAGCCCGTCGCGGCGGACCCGGCCGCGAGGACGGCCAAGAGCGGACCCGCCACTCCGCGATCCGGGAGGACGGCGGACCGGTCGCTCCCGCAGGCGATGGCCACCGCCGTGGCGGCCACGCCGGTCACGGCGGCGGGCGGGAGCCCGTCCATCGCGATGAGCGCGGCCAGGGCGGCCTTCGCGTGATCGGCGACGTACCGGTCGAGGTAACGGCCGTCGCCGAGGTGTCGCACGCCATCGCCGTCGATCCAGTTTCCGTAGACGACGTCGCCGACGCTCCGCTGGGCCCCTGGTCGCAGCGCCGGCGCGTCGCTGCCGGCCACGAGGACGGCGACGGCCCCCGCCGAGACCCGCTCGCTGTCACCGGGCTCCGTCGCGACGAGCAGGACTGAACGCACGCGGCCCGCCTGGACAGCGTTCGTGGCTGCGGCGAGCGCCGCCAGTCCGGCAAGTGAGTCGCCGGCGCTGACCGACACGGTTACGCCGGCGTCGAGTCCGATCGCCTCGCGGACGATCTCGGCCTGCGGGCCGTTGACCAGTTCGGGGCGGGCGAGCGCGAGGTGGAGCTCGTCGACGGGCCCTTCGTACCGGGTGAGGCAGTCCTGAGCAGCCTCGATCGCCAGGGTGACGGCGTCCTCATCGCCGTTGACGACGAGGACGCGGCGGCGGCCACGGCGGACCGAGAACGACGGCGTGTAGCTGCCTGACGCAACCACGGCAGGTCTGGATAGATCGGGCACGATCAACTCATTTCAGTGGCAGGATCTCGGCGCGGCGAGGCATCCGGCGACGGACCTCGGCCCGAGCTGCGTGATTATGCGGCCGACCAGGGAGCAGGTCGAGTGGAGGGGCGGTCTCGGTGCGGAGGCCTTCCGTGCGGGACCCGATCATTCGCGGGGCGCGCGACCGGCAATTCGCGGGTGTCGCCGTCCATGTGCCCACCCCTCTCCGAACGTGTCCGTGGCGGGACGAACCGGGTCGCGCCAGCCAGTTCTCCCGGGACGGTAACGACACTGCGCACCACCTGTCAACAGTATCGTTGATTCATTGGCCCGAACACGTCCACGCCGCCTCCACCTGCGAAGATATTAGTTGAGCGTTACTCATTGACTTATGCTCAACTAAGTCTTACTTTGGCCGAAACCGGTCAGTGTAAGCCAGGTCACAGTTGGCCCGCGCTGCGCCGATGATCATCAACTGACGAGATGTGGGGACGACGATGACTGCCACCCCGAAGTTCGCACACGTCGTGTTGCAGACGAACCTGGTCGCCGAGATGCGCGACTGGTACCGGACCGTTCTGGGCGCCGACGTTGTTTACGAGAACCCAGGCATGTGCTTTCTGACCTTCGACGAGGAGCACCACCGGATCGCGTTGATCGGGTCGCCGGCCGAGCCATGGGTCGAGTGGACACCATTCACGGTCGGGCCCCAGCACAGCGCGTTCACCTTCCCCAGCCTCGAGACGCTGCTGGAGAAGTTCGAGGACCTCCGCGCGGCCGGGATCGAGCCGCAGGTGCCCATCCAGCACGGCGTAACGACCTCGCTCTACTACCGTGACCCCGACGGAAACACGGTCTAGCTGCAGATCGACAACTTCGCCATGCCCGAGGACGCGACTGCATACATGACCGGGGCCGAGTACGCAGCCGACCCCGTCGGCCCCTCGTTCGATCCGCAGAAGACGGCCGAGGCCCTGCGCGCCGGTACCTCCCCCGAGGAGCTCACGACCCGAAGCTGGGCCGTCGACGCCGGCTAGCCCTGCGCGGAGCCGATGGCCCGCCTGTTCGCACCCGCGTGATCAGCGTTTTCCGCAGCGGATTCGAAGTGGTGAGCTTCGCTCCTGTCACGCGGCGCCGCGATGGGAGTGGGATGGCGGAAAGAGCCCGCACCGCCCGGGAGAAGACGACCCGCGCGTGAACGTCGAAGTGGTCGGCGAGCCGCGACGGGACCGCGATGACATCCCTGTCTGGAAGGATCGATGAAAATGCTGGTTCGCGATGTCATGACCGGCCCGGTCGTCACGCTCCTGCCCGCCCACCCGGTGCGCTGGGCCGTTCGAGTGCTGTTCGCCAACGCCATCACCGCCGCCCCCGTTCTGGACGACGACGGAACGCTCGTGGGGATCGTCAGCGAGATGGACCTGCTGCGAGGTGAGTTCCAGCCCGCCCCCCGTACCTCGATGCGCATGGCCCCCGGCCACACCGCTCGCCCGCCGCTGCGGGTGGAGGAGGTGATGACCCGCCAGGTGGTGACCGTCACCCCCACGACCGACGCCGTTCGGCTAGTCGGACTTCTCGTCACCAAGCGCGTCAAGAACCTTCCGGTCCTGCGGGACGACCGGGTGGTCGGCATGGTCAGCCGACGTGACCTGATACGCGTGCTGGTCCGTTCCGACGTGGAACTGCGTGCGGACGTGCTCGCCGTCCTGTCCGAGCAGTATCCCCTAGGGCCGCGCTGGGAGGTCGCCGTCCATGACGGTGTGGCCACGTTGGGCGGGCACGCCGACGGCCACCACGACCGGATCGCCGACCTGCTGGCCAGGACCGTCCCGGGCGTCATCGGGGTGAGGCACCTCCCGTAACGGGTCGGTGTGCCCGGTGCTCTGGCGGGGCTGACGCCGCTGGCGAGGTGGCCGAATCCTTCCCGGCGATCCAAGGACGTTGGTCCCGTTCATCGGTGACCTCCGGCCGATGAGACGGGCCGCACCGGCGACGACAGTGGAAACGTGGACGAGAGGCGAGGGAGTTCTCCCATGGCGAGCACGACGAGCACGACGGCCATGACGAGCGTGTCGGCCGAACGGCAAGAGGCGACCTCGGCGCCCTGGCGCGGTTTCCATGGCGAGGCGTGGCGCGCTCACGCGGACGTCCGCGACTTCGTGCAGGCCAACTACACCCCCTACGAGGGGGACGAGTCGTTCCTCTGGGGGCCGACGGACCGCACCCTGGCGGTGTGGGGGAAGATCACCGCTCTGCTTCCCGAGGAGCGCCGGCGCGGCGTCTATGACGTTGACGCCGCGACTCCGTCCTCGATCATGGCGCACCGGCCCGGCTACATCGATCGCGCTCGTGAGCTGATCGTGGGCCTGCAGACCGACGCGCCGCTGAAGCGGGCCATCATGCCCGCCGGTGGGCTGCGGATGGTGGACAACGGCCTGGCCGCGTACGGCTACACGCTCGACCCGCGGGTGCGGGAGATCTTCAGCAGATACCGCAAGACCCACAACGACGGCGTTTTCGACGCCTACACCCCCGAGATCCGGGCGGCCCGCCGCTCGGGCGTGATCACCGGGCTGCCCGACTCCTACGGCCGGGGCCGCATCATCGGTGACTACCGGCGGGTCGCCCTCTACGGCATCTCCCGCCTCGTCTCCTTCAAGGAGGCGGAGCTGCGCGGCCTGGACGGCGCCTTCGCCGGTGACGCGGTGATCCGCGACCGGGAGGAGCTGTCCGAGCAGTTGCGCGCGCTGGAGGAGCTGCGCCAGATGGCGGCCTCCTACGGCCACGACATCTCCAAGCCCGCGGCCACCGCGCGCGAGGCGCTCCAGTGGCTGTACTTCGCTTATCTGGCCGCGGTGAAGGAGCAGAACGGCGCGGCCATGTCGCTGGGCCGCACCTCCACCTTCCTCGACGTCTACCTGCAGCGCGATCTCGACGAAGGACGGCTCACCGAGCAGGAGGCCCAGGAACTCGTCGACGACTTCGTGATCAAGCTGCGGATCGTCCGGTTCCTGCGCACCCCCGAATACGACCAGCTGTTCTCCGGAGACCCGACCTGGGTGACCGAGTCGATCGGCGGCATGGGCACCGACGGCCGGACCCTGGTGACGCGCACCAGCTACCGCTACCTGCAGACGCTGCGCAACCTCGGTCCCGCGCCGGAGCCGAACCTGACCGTGTTCTGGTCGCCGCGGCTGCCCGAGCCGTTCAAGCGGTTCTGCGCTCGCCTGTCGATAGAGACCAGCTCCATCCAGTACGAGTCCGACGACCTGATGCGGCCCGTCCACGGCGACGACACCGCCATCGCGTGCTGCGTCTCCGCGGCTGCGGTGGGCAGGCAGATGCAGTTCTTCGGCGCCCGGGTCAACCTGGCCAAGACCCTGCTGTACGCGATCAACGGGGGCCGCGACGAGATGACCGGGAAACAGGTCGGCCCCGCCGTGGCGCCGCTGACCGGTGAGTACCTCGACTACGACCGGGTCGTCGCGTCGTTCGAGGTGATGATGGACTGGCTGGCCCGCACCTACGTCGAGGCGTTGAACATCATCCACTACATGCACGACAGGTACGCCTACGAGCGCGTCGAGATGGCGCTGCACGACCACCCGGTCAAGCGCACCCTGGCCTGCGGCATCGCCGGCCTGTCGGTGGCGGCCGACAGCCTGTCGGCGATCAAACACGCCCGGGCGAGGGTGATCCGCGACGAGAGCGGGCTGGCCGTCGACTACGAGATCGAGGGCGAGTTCCCCGCCTACGGCAACAACGACGACCGCGCCGACGACATCGCCGTGGACCTGGTGCGCTCGTTCATGGCCAAGGTTCGCCGCCACCCCGCCTACCGTGGCGCCGAGCACACCCAGTCGGTGCTGACCATCACCTCCAACGTGGTGTACGGCAAGCACACCGGCAACACTCCCGACGGGCGTCGCGCCGGCGAGCCGTTCGCCCCCGGCGCCAACCCGATGAACGGCCGCGACAGG
>NZ_JBPJUQ010000121.1:0-15759 GCF_051192615.1 Streptosporangium sp. G11 | reverse complement strand
ACTTCAAGCTGCTACAACGAGAACGTCGCCTGACCGCGGGACCGCTCTTCAAGTTCCACGAGCCGCGGGACATCCTCGGCCGAAGTGGCGCGCGGGGAGTGGATCGACCCTGACGCAGCGAAGATCACCGTTAAGGAGTGGGGTGAGCGCTGGCTGACCTCGGCGAGTCCATCTCTCAAGGCCAAGACGTGCGCCTCGTACGGCTCCCTGCTTCGGACGCTCATAGTGCCGCGTTTCGGCAAAGTCGAGGTCGGACAGGTGCGTCCAATCATGATCAGTGAATGGGTGGCAAGCCTGCTCAGGCGAGGGCTTAGCGCTTCGCGGGTCCGGCAGGCCTACCGGCTCATGTCCCAGATCATGACGGCCGCCGTGAACAACGACATGATCAAGTTCTCTCCCTGTCGGGGGGTGCGGCTGCCTCGGATGCCTGAGACTGAGCCGCACATCCTCACCGGGGAAGAGGTGGAACGGTTGATCGCTGCCATGCGGGTGCCTCACGATCTGCTCGTGCAGCTGCTCGCGTATGGCGGTCTCCGGATCGGTGAGGCGTTCGCGCTGCGACGTCGGCATGTCGAGATCCAGGAAGGAGTCTTGATCGTCGCGGAGTCCTTGGCGGAGATCGGGGGCGGCATGTCTTCGACACCCCCAAGTCGCATCAGCGTAGGAAGATCGCGCTTCCGAGGTTCGTGATCGTGGCGCTTCAAGCTCACTTGGGCAAGCTGTCCGATGATCCCGACGCCCTGTTGTTCACGGGCAAGACCGGGAAGGCTCTCCACTACAACGCCTGGCGTCGCTGGCACTTCGATCCGGCGGTCGAAGCGGCCGGACTGGAGGACGTCACGCCGCATGATCTTCGTGCCACACATGCGACTCAGGTAGCCGATCGTCATGGCGTCATGGCTGCGGCTCGTCGGCTCGGTCACTCCAACGCGAGCGTGACAACCCGGCACTACGCGCGGGCCGTGGAAGGGCGAGACCGTGAGATCGCCGAAGGGCTCGACACCGAACGTGGCACGGAAAACGGTCCGGGGGATCATCTGGAACGTACGTGGCACGACGAGGACGACGAGGACCCTCCGGGGGTGCTGGCCAAGGTCTGACCAGGCAGAACGCGGAAGTACCGGAAGAACAGCACAACATCTGTAAAACCGTCGGCTCAGCCTGCGCAGGTTCAAGTCCTGCACCTGCCACCAGCCAAACTGGCAGCTCAGAGGCCCTTCGGGGCCTCTTTTGCGTTTCCGGGGTGTGCAGCCGGAAGCAGTCGCATGTCACCACTCCACCAATATGCGCGCAATGATCTTGAAGGCGTTTTCCCAGGTCGCACCGGGCTTTTCAGCGGCTCTGGAACGGGCATCGGCCTTTCGATGGCCTGCGAAGACGTGACAGGATGTGCCGCATGCTGACTCGAAGGAACCGTGCCGCGTAGGCCGCCCGGCACTCTGCGTCCAGGGTGCCCTCGATCACTCGACCCCACCCCGGCCAGGCGGATACCTGGAATCTCTCGCAAAACCCATGGCGCGATACGACGGCTGGAAGCCGAGCGTCTGTGGCTGAACGCCCTGGCCGACGCCTTGGACCGATACGCGGGGTTTCTCCGCACTCTGGCCGGTACCTCTATCTCCGTCCGGACGGGTTGCCGTGTTGCGACCCGGTAGAAGCCCGTGATCTCGTGGAAGAAGTCCTTCACGCCCTCCCCTCGTCCGCTCGATCTGAGCTCTGGCGAATCGTGGAGCCTCTGGACACGGAGTTCCGCGACCGGACCCTGCCTGATCCAGGGGCGGACGGCGGACGCTCGTCGATGTCAGGCGCATGGTGGCGACATCGTCTGGCCGAGTGGTGATCATGTGATGGCTCCACGGCGTGCAGAACAAGCGAAAGGGCCCCGGATGGCTTCCGGGGCCCTCTTCGTACGATGAACACCTCAGCCGACCAGCGCGTCACCGAACGGCGCCGAGATTGCTGGAGGCTTTTCGGTCACCGCATCAGGTCAGGATCCACTGCGGCGCCCGTCCAACAAGTCATCGATCAGTTCCAGGATCTCGCGGCCGAGATTGTCCGAGGAGTCGGCGTTCTGCCAGCGGTAATGGCGGTCGGCTCCATCCCCGCCGTTTTCGCAGTTACGGCCATCGACGACCAGGTATGTGCCGTCGGGCCGCCGCGAACTCGTGTCCACGCACCGAGCGCTCTTCTCGTCGGAGGACGGAGAGGAGTGGCTCATCCCCCGCAGGGAGGCCCCGAGCACGGCGGCGAAGACGACGAGCAGGACCACCAGCAGGACGATACGGACCCAGCGATTCATCGGTGGACCCGGCGGCGGTGGCGGATCCTCGGCGGGGTCGCGAAGTCTCCCGGGAATGAAGGGCTCGTCCTCAAGCTCACTCCGGGACACGGTCATCGATCCTCTTTCGGTGTACCTGACTCGGGACAGCGGGCCTTCCCGACAGCTCCAGCCTGGTGCCGATCACTTGTAAGCCGCTTGTGTTCGGCAGGAACGCCTCTCCAAGCCGGTCCGGCGGAGGTCAGAGGTCATTTCTTCGGTTCGATGGTCATGGTGTCGTCGGTGCCGGCCGCGGCGGTACGGTCGCGCCCGCCTGGTCGTAGATCCCGGATGCCCACCGGCGCGGCCGCGGCCCGACCTCCGCGGCGAGCCGCTCGACGACATCGGGTTCGAGCAGTTTCTTCATGACATACCTGCCGCCGCACAGGCCCACCTCCTTCCCGCCCCCTCGCGGTTCTTCCCGGAGCGGGTGCGTCCCGAGCCGCCGGCCGAGGTGACCTCCAACCCCGGGATCTCCCGGTTGCCGTTGGTGTTGACCGCGGTGGCCACCGGCACGTGCACGTTGATGATCCGCCCGCCCCCCGCGCCTGCCCGCCCGCGCTCGCCCGCGCTCGGGCGCGTCGGGGAGAGCCACCGGGCAGAGATCGGGTCAGGTTTGCTCGGTGGGGCGGATGAGGAGTTCGTTGACGGCGACGTGGCGTGGGCGGGTGACGATGTAGGCGATGGTGTCGGCGACGTCTTCGGGCTGGAGGGTCTGCATGGAGGCGTACCAGGCCTCGTTGTGTTCGCGGATTCCGTCGCGGATGTGCTGGGTGAGTTCGGTGGCGACGGCGCCGGGTTCGACGGCGCTGACGCGGACGTGCTGCCGGGTGAGTTCCTGGCGCAGTGCCTCGCTGAAGGCGGTGACGGCGAACTTGGTGGCGGCGTAGACGGCGGCGCCGCCGATGGCCTGGCGGCCGGCGACGGAGCTGATGTTGACGAGGTCGGCCACAGCGCGCGGGGAGTTCTGTGCGGCGGCGGTCAGGTGAGGCAGGGCGGCGTGGGTCAGGCGCAGCAGGGCGGAGACGTTCAGGTCGACGTTGCGCTGCCATTCCTCGGCCGGGGCCTGGAGTGCGGGGCCGACCAGCATGATGCCGGCGGCGTTGACGAGGGTGTCCAGCCGTCCGAGCCGGGTGACGACGTGGTCTGCGAGGGCGGCGGCCTGGTCGGTGGCGGTGATGTCGGCGGGGAAGGCGTGGGCGGTGCCGCCGTTCTCGCGGATCTGCGCGGCCAGGGCCCGCAGGCGGTCCGCGCGGCGGGCCGTGAGGGCCACGGTGGCTCCGTTCGCGGCCAGGGCGTGGGCGGTGGCTTCGCCGATGCCGCTGCTGGCTCCGGTGATCAGGGCGACGGTACCGGTCAGACGGGAAGTGCTCACGTGGTACTCCGTGCGGGTCGTCAGGGATGATTTGGACTGCTGTCGAACTGGATCTCGACCAGGGGACTGCTGTTCTCCCAGTCCTCCAGCCGGGTGGGCTGCGCGATGCGGGCGGGGTTGTGCGGCTGGTTGAGGTCATCGATGATGTCGCTCAGGATGCGGTGGCGTTCGGCGGGGTCGGTGATGGGGCGGGCGGTGGCCGGCAGGTCGGCGTGAATGCCGTGCTTGAGGTGGAGGGTGAAGGCGGGGTCGGCTCGCAGGTTGGCGTACCAGCCGCGTTTTCCGGGCAGGCCGCTGAGGTAGTTGGTCTCGCCCACGCGGTAGAACCAGATCTCGATCCTGTGGGGTCTGCCTGTGCGGCGGCCGGTCGTGGTGATGTCCGCAGTGCGTTCACATGCGGTGGAGGAGCGGGTGAGGGCCAGCGCCCTGCGGGCCGAGTCCTGCATGGTCGTCTCCTGACCGGTCCGGGAACGCGGCGGGTCCCGGGCCGTGGGGTGTCGTGGTGGTGGAAGAGCGTCTCGCCCGTTCGGGGTCAGAGCCGGACCATGAGGATCTTGGTCCGGTGTGGGTGTCCAGGGCCTCGATGCCGTCGAGGAAGGCGGGAGCCGGACGTCCGGACACGTCCAGCGTGAGGGGAGTGGTCACAGGTAGCCCTCAAAACGAACTGGTTCGTTTGTTTTTTCGACTGTAACCCTCGCCGGGCCCTCAGGCAAACGAACCAGTTCGTTTAGAATCTGTGGCATGGACAAGGGACAGGCCAGCATGCGGCGCCTTCTGGACACCGCCGCCGTCGAATTCGCCGCCCACGGCATCGCCGGCGCGCGCGTGGACCGCATATCGGCGGACGCGAAGGTCAGCAAGGCTGTGATGTACGCCAAGTACGGCAGCAAGGAAGATCTGTTCGACGCCGTCCTCGCCGACCAGGTGGCGGGCATCCTCGACGTCGCCCCGCTGACCGCCGAGGACCTGCCCGGCTACGCCGTCCGCCTCTACGACGCCTACCTGGCCCATCCGCAGCTCGTACGCCTGGCCACCTGGGCCCGCCTGGAGCGCACTCCGGCCGGCCACCTGTTCTCCGAGGCCGACGAGACCCCCAAGATCCAGGCCATCGCCCGGGCGCAGGCCACAGGGCGCATCGACCCCGCCCTTCCGGCCGCCGACGTGCACGCCATGGTCATCTCCATGGCCATGACCTGGTCACCGGGCAGCCTCACCTACACCGCGACAACGGCCGACCCCGACGGCGACCACGACCGTCGCCGCGCCAGCCTCGCCGCCGCCGTCCGCCACGCCTTCACTCCCGGCCGGGCTACCGGAGACGGCCCTCCGCCATGACACGCGCTGTTCGAAATAGACGCGCTCGGCCGGACCTGGCGGGCCCGGGGACCGGAAGGTGCCCGCCGTCACGTCCCATGTGCCGTCGAGCGGGGTGGGCGACCGGTTGTTGTAGCTGGCGACGTAGTACGAGCACGAAGCCGGAAGCGCGAGCAGGAGCGCCACGGGCACAGCGCGCGCCCACCACGAGCGGGGCCCGACCCGGTTCTGGCCGCCCCAGAACACCGCCACCAGCTAGGAGGCCTCAGGGCGGAACAATCCGGCGGCAGGGATCGACTCCCGTATTCGCGATGCGCATCCTTTTCTGTCAGCCGGGGATTCGGAAATGCGCCACTGCGTAATCACCTCGGTGACCTGAAACAATACGGGAGACTCCGCTGTGAGACCTTCGGGGATCAGGCCACTTTCGATCTGTGAGACCAGGGCGGGCCGGATCGGGTCACTCTTTCTCGGACAGCCGCTGCCGAGCCGTCTGCCACGGGTGTATCTCGCTGTCTTCGTCGGCGTCCTCCTCGTACCAGCCGGTTTCCGAAAGCCAGACCTCCAGCCAACCGGCCAGGCTCTCGGAGTCGAGATGCCAGGCACGGTGCCACTCGCCATCGACCCCGTTCGGTTCGAAGAGCAGCACGGTGCCCTCGGGGCTTCGGCAGTCCACGGCGGCGTACATGCCACAGCCCCAGTCCAGGATCGGCAGGACATCCGCCGGCCAGTGCGCTTCACCGCCGGACTGCGACATCGAGCGTTCCTCGTGGTAGACGCTCACCGCGGTGCGTCCTTCTCCCGCGAGAGGGAAGAGCTGGTAATCAGGGCCGAAGCCTCCGTTGGCCACCTCGCGGTAGAGCCGCGCGAGCACGGGAGGAATTCCGAAACCCAGGACGCCCTCGGCTCGCACCACCTCTTCCGCCGTCGCAGGGGGAGGCAACGGCTCGCCGGGCGCGCTCGCCTTCACGGACACCCGCCGGAGAAGATCATCGATATCTGGCATGGCGGTGATCCTGCCAGCCGCCTACGACAGATCTGCCGGGACCGTGAGGGACCGTGAGACCGCATTCCGGGGTGTGGTCAGGGTCGTTCGGCATGGACCACGCGTGCCCGCCGACCTGCGTTGAACCAACCGGAACCGTGCGGGTCCACCTGCCACACCTTCCATTGGCGGGTCATCAAGGGCGGTCACGCACCCGGTGACCTGGGGAGGTGCGGAATCCCTGACTCGCGCCGTGGGAAGACAACAGGTTCGGTCAGGAATCGGATAAGTCGGCGTGCTGGGTGAGTTCTCCCACGACCAGGCCGGGGAGGCTCTGAGCGTGACCGGCACCGGGTGTGGCGTCCGCTGAACGGGAACGGGACGGCGTGTCCGGCACGCCGCTCGTCTCCCCCCGGAAGGCCGAAGGTGAGTTCCCGGTCAGCATGATCGTCGTGACCGTCTCCAACGCCTCAGCCAGGCTTTCCGGAAAGGCCCGCCATGCAGAAGCAACGTGTCCCGGTGGTCGACCTGCCCGCCCTCAAGCGGCGGCTGGGCAAGGTGGGCGTGTGGCTCTCGTCTCTGGGCAGGGAATCCGCGGCCACGAGCCGCAGGGCCGCCGAGGCCATGGAGGATCTCGGTTACGGAGCCCTCTGGATCGCCGAGTCGCTCGGCAGCAAGGAATCCCTGGTCAACTCCGCGATTCTGCTCTCCGGCACCCAGAGGCTCGTGGTCGCCACCGGTATCGCCAACATCTACGCGCGGGACGCGGCCGCCGCGGTCGCCGGGGCGAACGCTCTGGCCGAGATGTCGTCGGGTCGCTTCGTCCTTGGCCTCGGCGTGAGCCACGCCCCCCTGGTCGCCGTCCGCGGGCATGAATACGGGCGACCCGCGGAGACCATGCGCGCGTACCTCGACGCCATGGACCAGGCGCCCTACGACGGGCCCCTGTCCGAGCCGCCGGCCCGGGTGCTCGCCGCGTTGCGGACGAAGATGCTGCAACTGGCCGCCGAGCGCACTCATGGCGCGCACACCTACTTCGTCACCCCGGAGCACACCGCCATGGCCAGGGAGGCTCTGGGTCCCGACCTGCTGCTCGTTCCCGAGCAGGCCGTGGTCCTGGAGACCGACGCCGACCGGGCTCGGGCGATCGCCCGGGACCACACGGAGTTCTATCTGAAGCTGCCGAACTATCTGAACCATCTGCGCGCCCTCGGCTGGACCGACGCTGATCTCGCCGATGGCGGCAGCGACGCTCTCGTCGACGCGATCGTCTGCTGGGGCGACCCCGAGGCGATCTCCGAACGGGTCCGCGCCCACCACGAGGCCGGAGCCGACCACGTGTGCGTCCAGCCCCTGGTCGGCAGTGTGGAGGAGTGCCTGCGCAGCCTCCAACTGCTTGCCCCGGTTCTCATCCGCTGACGAGTGAGCCGGCACCGGCGCGGTCCGCCCGTGGCCGGTGACGCCGCCCGGAGCGGCGTGATCGAGGCGGAGCGGCCGAGGCGTCCGGGTGGTCGACGAGGCACGGCGTCCGTCACGAACGGCATTTTTTTCATCACTTAGCGTGTCCTGTGCGACTTTCGCCGCTGTCAGGTGATGTGTCGCAACAGCGCGGCGGCCGCTGGCGACGGCATCCCGCGAGGATGCGCGACCATGATCTTCCAGTACGGCCCATCCTGGGTGAACCGGTGCATGAGCAGGTCCGGGAACCGGGCGGCGATCGACTCCGGCATGATGCAGGCACCCAGATCGTGGCCGACGATTTCGGCCGCTGCGAGGACGTCGTTCACCTCGAACGTGATGTTGCGCTCGACGAGGGCCGTGCGGAAGGCCCGGTCGACCGAATGACGGATCGCCCAGCCGTAGGGGAAGTCCACCAGGGGCAGGCGGGCCACCTCGGCGAGCGTCACCGGGCCGTCGCCGACGAGTTCGGACCCCGTCAAGGTCAACAGCACCATCTCCTCGCGTGACAGCAGCCTGGTCACCAGCCCCCGCTGCTGCTGGCGGTTCAGTGCCACCACGGCCAGGTCCACGGTGCCCTCGCGCAGCGACTGCCGGATATCGGCCACCGACGTCTGCAGGAGCCGGACCGTCACGTCCGGGTGCTCCTCCCTCAGGCCGGTCAGCGCTTTGTGGAGACCGGCCCAGACGCCCTGCATCGTGCCGACCGTGACCCGCCCCCTCACGAGACCGACCGTCGCGCGCGCCTGGTCCGCGGCCCGCAGCGTCGCGCGTGCGGCCGGCAGGAACGCCTCGCCGGCCGGTGTCAGGGCCACCCGGTGGGTGGTGCGGTCGAAGAGCGGGGTTCCCAGATCACGTTCGAGCGTGCGCACCGCGCTGGACACCGCGGACTGGACCACGTGCAGACGGCGCGCCGCCATTGTGAACCCGCCCTCTTCGGCGACCGCCACAACGGCTTCCATCTGCCGCAGATCCATGCCTCCTCCCGCGCGGTTTCATCTCGATCCGAGATAACAGTCTTCAGTAATTATCGTATTCACCGCGGAACGGCGGCCTTCCCTCTGGTGTTAAGGAAAGTTAAAGGAGCTGGAAAATGGCGTCGGCAAGGGAGGCCCCTGAAGGAGATGGGCGTGTTGTCCCGATGGTCGGTGAAAACTGGCTTCGTGTTCTTCGCCAGCGTGGTGGCGGCTTTGTTGTGCACGCTGTGCGCCGCGGTGTCCATGGTGGCCGCCCACTACCTGGCGAGCGAGTATCTCGCCGATGAGGTGACCGCCGCGGGCGATCGCGTCGCCTCGCAGTTGGAGACGAGGGGCCATGTCCAAGACCCTCTTCCGCAGGCCCGGATCCGCTACATCCAGGTGGTCAGCTCCCGGGGCAGGGTCGTCGCCGCCACCAAGGCCCTGCGGGGCAGGCCTCCCATGGCGGGCATCACCGCCGGGAACGCGAGGAGGAGCGCGACCTCCGTCGTGTGCGGCACGGTGTTCCCGCGTCGCGAGTGCCATATCGTGATCGCCCAGTTGGCCTACCTCGGCGGTCAGAGATGGACCGTCTACAGCGCCGCCCCGGTCGTTCCCGCCATGGTCGACCCGCGACTGGCCGGGGTGGTACTGGGCAGCGTCGTGCTGCTGCCCACCGCTGCCGTCACCTGTCTGAGCCGCCGGGTCGTCGCCCGGACCCTTCGGCCGGTGAGTGTCATCCGATCCGAACTGGACGAGATCAACGCCACCTGCCCGGGCCGTCGGGTACCGATTCCGCCGAGCCACGACGAGATCCACGACCTGGCGGAAAGCATCAACCACACCCTGGGCCGGCTGCAGACCGCCCTGGAACAACAGTGCCGGTTCGCCTCCGACGTCTCCCACGACCTGCGCAGCCCGATCACCGCCATGCGCGCCGAGGTGGAGGACGCGCTGATGGCGCCACAGCTGACGAGCGTGAACGTGGTGGGCTCCGCCGTACTCTGCGGCCTGGACCGGCTTCAGGCGATCGTGAGTGACCTTTTGACGATCACCCAGCTGGACGCCGCCGTGCCCGGCCTTCACGATCGGATCGACCTGGCCGAACTGGTCACCGCCGAAATGCGCAGCCGCCCGCACCGGACCAAGACGATCGAATGCCGGCTGCGGGGCGGCGTGCTGGTGACGGGCGACCGGCTGCGGCTGGCTCGGCTGCTGGTCAACCTCCTCGACAACGCCGAACGGCACGCCGACACCACGATCACCATCAGGGTGTTCCGCCTGCTCGACACGGAGGGCGACCGGCGCCCGGCCTCCGGCGTCGCGGTGCTGGAGGTCCTCGACGACGGAGCCGGGATCGCCCCCGACGAGCGCGAGCTGGTCTTCCAGCGGTTCGCCCGGCTGGACGCCTCCCGTAGCAAAGACCCCGGCGGCACCGGGCTCGGCCTGCCGATCGCCCGGCAGATCGCCGAGATGAGCGGCGGCACCCTCACCATCCAGGACAGCCCGCGCGGTGCCCGCTTCGTGCTCCGCCTCCCACTGGCACCATCGGCCACCGGCGGACACACGGGTGACATCACCGCTCTCACGACCTGACCGGCGCAGCGGTCACATCGTCGTCGACGAACAGGCGGGAGGGTGTGAGGGCCGCTGTCGCGAGGGTGCCCGTGGGGAGTCCGCGCGTACGGTCGAGCGCGTCGCAGGCGGGTCGGTGGCGGGTCAGGGGTGAAGGACGCCGTCGATGTCGCGGAGTACGGCGTCATGGGGAAGAACGGTCGTGATCGGAACTCCTCGGCGGTCGTTCGGCGGCTCGCTCCGGCCGGTCCCGTGCGTCTCACTCAGGCTGGTCCGGCGCGGCGAGGCGGGCGGCGCGGGTGGTGAGGTAGTTGTGCTCCGGAACGCTCGTCGTGCGGCTCGCCGCCGCGCGGTAGTCGTCGATGGCCGCCCGCCGGTCACCGGCCATCTCCAGGAGGTGGGCCCGGGCCGTGTAGAAGCGGTGGTGCCCCGCCAGGCGGCCGTCGGCGTCGAGCGCCTTGAGCATGTCGAGGCCGGTTGCGGGGCCGTGCGCCATGGCGGCGGCGACGGCACGGTTGAGCGAGACCATGGGGTTGTCGGACATGCGCTCCAGCAGGCCGTACAGCGCCAGGATCTGCGGCCAGTCGGTCTCCTCGGCCGTCGCCGCCTCGTCGTGGACCGCGGCTATCGCCGCCTGGAGCTGGTAGGGGCCGACCGCGCCCCTGGCCAGGGTGCCGGTGATGAGCGCGATCCCCTCGGCGACGGTCTCGCCGTTCCACAGGCTCCTGTCCTGCTCCGCCAGAGGGATCGGGATGCCGCCGGGGCCGGTGCGGGCGGGGCGCCGGGCGTCGGTGAGCAGCATCAGCGCGAGGAGCCCGGCCACCTCGCAGTCGTCGGGAAGCAGGCCGTGGGCCATCCTGGCCAGCCGGATCGCCTCGCGGGAAAGCTCCACGCGCTGCAGCTCGGGACCGGCGCTGCTGGCGTAGCCCTCGTTGAAGATGAGGTAGAGCACGTGCAGCACCGAGCCGAGCCGTCGCGCCCGTTCCGGGGGAGCCGGCATGCGGAACGGGACGCCGGACGCCTTGATGCGCTGCTTGGCCCGGCTGATCCGCTGCGCCATGGTCGACTCGGGCACCAGGAAGGCCTTGGCGATCTCGGCCGTGGTCAGGCCGCCCACGGAGCGCAGGGTGAGGGCGATCGCCGACGCCGGGGTGAGCGCGGGGTGACAGCACAGGAACAGCGTGGTGAGCGTGTCGTCCCGGTCCGTCTCGTACGCGTCGTCCGCCGGTGGAGCCGTCCGCCGGTCGGCGGGCGCCTGGGTGGCCACCAGTTCCTCCCGGCGGCGGCGCGCCTGCTCGTTGCGGAGCTGCTCGGTCATCCGGCGGTACGCGACCTGGATGAGCCAACCTCGCGGGTTGGTGGGGACGCCCTCCTTCGGCCACTGGGCCGCGGCGTCGATCAGTGCCTCCTGGACCGCGTCCTCGGCGGCGGCGAAGTCTCCGAAGCGCCGGGTGAGCACGCCGACGACCTGCGGCACCAGCTGGCGCAGCAGGTCGTCGATGGCCGGGTCATCCAGCGGTCACAGCTCCTCGGACGAGGCGGCCGACATCACCTGGCGCAGCTCGATCGGCATGTTCAGCGGCTTGCCGCCGGGGCCGGGCGCCGCCGAAACGTGCGCGGCGAGATCGACAGCCCGCTCGGTGCTGTCGCAGTCGATGATCCAGTAGCCGACCAGGAACTCCTTCGTCTCGGGGAACGGGCCGTCCGTGACGACGACGGCACCGCCCTCGCCGGCCCGTACGATCTTGGCCTGGTCCGGAGCCGCCAGACCCTGCGCGTCCACGAACTCGCCGGCGTCGACGAGCTTCTCGTTCGTGTCGTGCATGAACTGGATGTGGGCCTGGACGTCCTCGACGGGCCAGGTGTGGATCGGCGGCAACTCCTGCGTCTGCCCGCTGAACTGCATCAGCATCATGTACTTCATGTCTTCGCTCCTCACGTTCGAGCGTCCGCGTCGACGCTCTCACCCACAGGTAGAAGCAGGCGACCGCGTTCTCGACATTTTTGTGGACATCCGGCGAAAAAAGTTCCGGTCATTCGGGCGGGACACGAAGCGCCAGGATGGCCATGTCATCGGTCATGTGTCCCTGGCTGTGGTCGAGCGCGGCGTCACCGATCCGCCGCACGATGTCGCTCGCGTCGTGATCCCGGCACTCCGCCAGCAGGGCGATCAGGCGTTCGTCACCGAACAGGTCCTGCTGTTTCGGCGGATGCGCCTCGGTGACGCCGTCGCTGTACAGCACCAGCGTGTCACCGGGCCCCAGGTCGAAACGGATGTTCCCGAGCCTCGTGTCCTCCATGATGCCCAGCACGACGCCGTGCGTCCTCAGGGACTCCACGCTTCCGTCGGCCCGTCGCAGCAGGGCGGAGGGGTGTCCGGCCGTGGACAGCATTCCCGTGAAACCGTCCCCGTCCGGGCGGAAAATCGCGCACACCACCGTCAGGAACCGCCCGTCCTTGGCCCGCTGTGCCAGCAGGGCGCGGTTCAGCTGCTCCAGTGCCTTGCTGGGCGAGACGTGGCGAGGCGCGTCGGCCCGCAGCGTGTACCGGGCCAGGGCGGTGATCTGCGCGGCCTCCACGCCGTGCCCGCACACGTCGCCCAGGACCGCGCACCAGCGCGAGCCACTCGCCAGGAACAGGTCGTAGAAGTCACCGGTCACGCTCACCTCGCCCGCGGCCGGGATGTAGGTGGCGGCGGCCTGCAGGCCGGGAACCGTCGGCATCATCGGCGGCAGCAGGCTGTCCTGAAGAGTCCGGGCCAGCTTTTCCGACACCTTGCCCGCGGCCTGCAGCTCCATCACGTGCCGCTCGGAACGGGCCAGCGCGTCCCGGAGCCGGATCTCCCCCGACACGGCGCGCGCCAGGGTGGCCAGCGTCTGCGCGTCGGCGTCGGACCACGCGCGCGACACCGAGTCCACCACGCAGAGCCCGCCCAGGACCTCGCCGTCCGGGCCGTGGATGGGGTATCCGGCCCACGCGCCGATCCCCAGCCGCTCAACCGACGGCAGGTCGCGCACGCGGAGGTCGGTGGCGGCGTCGTCCACGAGCAACGGCTCGTTCGTCGCGACCAGGATGGAGCAGGGGCTGTCGAACACCGAGTTCTGCCGCTCGGACACGGACAGCTCGCCCATCCCGATCGCGCTCTTCCAGAACGACCGCCGATCGTCGACCAGGGTCACGAACGCCCGCCGCGTTCCGGTCACCCGCGCGGCCAAACGGGCGAGATCGTCGAACGACGGCTCGGGCTCGCTGTCGAGCAGGCCGGTGGCCCACACCGCCGACAGGCGTTTCGGGTCGAGCACCGCCGCCGGGATCTCAACGCCCATGTGCGCAACCGCCTTCTTCCGGGTACGTCATCCACGATCACGCCGCTCATACCCGAAGCCACCGGAATCAGCTCAAGGCAGGCGATTGCGCCTCAGAGCAGAACAAGCCACCACGGACCAAACACTAAGCCAGCGTTGCGGAGAGGGCGATGTCTCCTAGTTCTCCGGCTTCGAGGGATTGTGGATCCAGCGCGCGGTGAAGAGCTCGTCGCCCGGAGGATATCCCGGGAGAGGCGTGGGCCGGCCGGAGCGGAGGCCGTCCAGGGCGATGGCGATGATCCGCTTCCTGGCGTTGACGGCCGCTTCGGCGAGCTCGACGTGGCCCTGCCGGTTGAGCTGCTCGATCAGGGGGGACTTGCCGAGCTGTTCGATCAGGAGCGATATGTCGACGGACGTGACGTCCGGCCTCAGCACCCCCGCGGCGTGCGCGCGGGCCACGAGCGCCTCCGCGACCTCGTCGGACCGCCTGACCTTGGCCTCCATCTCCTCGGTGACGGCTATGGAACCGGCGATCGGCCCCAGCGTGCCCGCCCCCGAGTTGACGCTGGCGGTGATGTACCAGGCCAGCCCGTCCCACGGGTCGTCGTGTGCCAGGGCTGCTTCGGCGGCCTCGATCCACTGGTCGAGGGAGAGCTCGCACAGGCGCTGGAAGAGCTCGTCCTTGGTGCGGTATCTCCGATACAGGCTGCCGATTCCCACTCCGGCGCGGGCGGCGATCGCCGCGACCGAGGCGTGGGCGCCGTCCATGGCGAGCACCTCTCTCGCGGCGTCGAGCAGGGCGCGGTCGTTGCGGTCGGCCTCGGCCTGCCGTGGAGCCCTGCGGGCGTGCTCGGTCACGTCCCCCACTTTACCGGCGTTGCGGAATGAATCGCTCCGTTATATCGTCGCGTTAATCGGAGCAATTTAGTCCGTTTGAGTGTTGAAAATTGGGGGCCCTGCCATGCGCGCGGTGGTGATGGAAGAGTTCGGAGATCCGCGGGTCCTCCGGATCCGGCGGGTCGA
The DNA here is from genome assembly GCF_051192615.1 of Streptosporangium sp. G11. Taxonomy (NCBI): domain Bacteria; kingdom Bacillati; phylum Actinomycetota; class Actinomycetes; order Streptosporangiales; family Streptosporangiaceae; genus Streptosporangium; species Streptosporangium sp. G11. Next base: position 1,451 of record NZ_JBPJUQ010000121.1, on the reverse strand, counting down.
CGACCCTGTGCCGGGTTCCGGGCAGGTGCTCGTCGCGGTCGAGTTCGCGAGCATCACATTCGTCGAGACGCAGGTGCGCGCCGGTGGCGGACCGGCCTTTCCCCGCAGGCCCGCGCTGCCCCGCGTACCGGGCAACGGCGTGGGCGGCCGGATCGTCGCGACGGGGCCGGACGTCGATCCCGCGCTGGTGGGGACGGTCGTGGTGACGACCACCGGCGGCGAGGGCGGGTACGCCGAACTCGCCCTGGCGGGGGCGGGTGACATCGTGCCGGTCCCGGAGGGGCTCGGGCTCGGGGACGCGGTCGCGCTGCTGGCCGACGGCCGTACCGCTGTGGGCCTGCACGCGCGGGCGGAGGTGAAGCCCGGTGAGTGGGTGCTCGTGGAGGCCGCCGGTGGAGGGGTGGGCAGCCTGCTCGTGCAACTCGCTGCGGGAGCGGGGGCCCGCGTCATCGGCGCCGCCGGGGGGCCGGAGAAGGAAGGGCTGATCAAGTCCCTCGGCGCGAGCGCCTACGTCGACTACTCGCGGCCCGGCTGGGCGCGGCAGGTCGTCGAGGCGACGGGCGGTACGGGGGTGGACCTCGTTTTCGACGGGGTCGGGGGTGACATCGGCACCGAGGCGCTGACCGCCCTGAGGGAAGGCGGGCGGGTGAGCGTCCACGGGATGGCGAGTGGCTCCTGGTCCCGGATCGGCGGCGGCACCGGTGGCACAGGTGGTGCTGACCGCATCGGCGGTGCCGGCGGCGCCGACCGTACCGGCGGCACCGGTGGCGCCGACCGCATCGGCGGCGCAGGAGAAACCGGGGCGCGTTCGATCACCGTCGTCGCCGGGAAGGTGGCCCCCACCCCGGCGGAGCTACGCGCGCTGACCGTGGAGGCGCTCGCTCTCGCGGTGGCCGGACGGCTGCGGCCGACCATCGGCCAGACGTTCCCGCTCGCCGAGGCGGCCGCCGCGCACCGGGCGATCGAGAACCGCCAGACCGTCGGCAAGACCTTGCTCGTGCCGTGAGCGAGAGGTGGGGAGGTGACCTGAGAGCGGGGAGAGCGTGGCTACAGGCCCATCTCGTGGGTCAGCAGCAGTTGCGCCTGTTCGATGTCATCGGAGGTGTAACCGGGAATGCTCCGGTCAAGCTGCTGGAGAAGATCCATCAGGGCCTGTTTCTGTGCCATGTGCTGGACAGGAATCTGGTCGAGATCCACGCTCAGGAGCCAGTCGAACAGCACCACCGCGTCGGCGGTCCACAGGCTCAACGCGGTCATGTCCGAGGCTGCCATCCTCAGGCCGGGCGTTCCGCTCATGCGAGCAACTTACTCCTATGCATATATGCGAAATAACCCACTTTGTCATCCTGATGCAGCGATCTTATGGCGCAGCCGGTACTGCATTCGTAGATCTTGATTCGTTTGGCCCCGCCAGGGGACGTAGTTAGGCCATCGTCGGTGCGTGACGTGCG
>NZ_JBPJUQ010000120.1:0-15970 GCF_051192615.1 Streptosporangium sp. G11 | reverse complement strand
AGGAGGGTAGGGGGACGGACGTGCCATGACTCGATCCTCTCAAGGAATCGAGCCTCCATCAGACCCGGACCGCTTCAGATCCCTCCTCGCTCTCAGAGTGGTCAGAGTAGAGAACGTGACCGACATAGACAGCGATCATGACTCTGGGGGATGAAAACCGGTACCCAAACTGCAACCCGCGCAGGGTTCGAGTTGCGCGCCGCGCCCGCCTTCGCCTGCCTGATCATTCCGTCTGCCTCGACCCACTGCGAAGCGGTACCAAGCCGGCGACGGAGGGGTAAGTCTGTCTTTGCGTGTCCGTTTACCCGTCGCTGTTCCTCGATCATGGGATGCCAACCTTCACAGACGGGCTTGAGCCGGAGAAGCTGGCCTGCTGGGCTTGCCTGGGTCGAAGCAGACGGAATGATCAGGTCTATCTCAACCAGATACAGCCCTGTGGTCGCGTACCAGCGATCATCCTAGAGTCGAGTGCCCCCGCCGGAGGCATAGCGGTTTTCAAGAGGGCTACATCCCAAGAGAGCAAGGCGGCTCTGAGCAGGGCAGGAACCTTCCTCTTGGCGCTAGCCATAGAAGATCATCCCGCATATATCTCGCGTGCCCGGTTCGATACCTTGACGATGTGTCGATCAGCGAACGCCATCTGTCAGCCGAGGAGCAAGCCGTCATCCTGGCTCTTCTCACGCAAGATTTCCCTGGCGTGGATGAACTTCGCGCTCAGGTCCCTTCGGCAATCGTGACCGGAGGGTGTGGGTGTGGATGTGCAACGGTGGATCTCCGGGCAGGAACAGGGCCGCGTGCCCTCGCCTCCCCGGTACAAGACGGAGTGCTGATCTCCGCCAGCGTGCGCGGGCGCGATGACGGTGTTTTGCTCTTCGTCGAGGACGGTCACCTTTCGTACCTTGAGGTCTACACCGTCGATGACGAGTCGGCTCCGCTCCCGCGGCCTGAAGATCTCACCGTTGCCCCGCTGGGCCCCTGAGGGGCATGTCGTGGAGGCGACAAGGCTCAGATTCGACTCGTGAACCTACGGATTAAAAGTATGCGGACTTAGAGTCTGCCAATGCCGCAGGCTATCCATTTCTTTTAGACCGCCCGGATTTGCCGCTGTCAAAGTCCCCGCTAGTAGTGCGCAATGCCGTCCTGTATCGCGTACCAATGAGCAACCGCCGAGCAGCCATCAGTTACCCCGTCGGGTTTATCCAAACACGATTGCGCACTCTTAACGTGCGTCCTGGCCAGAAGCGTCCAAGCTGCCAAGGCATTGGGGCTGAACCTCGATGCCGGGGGTCAGAGGAACCTCTTTTGCGTGTGCTGGTGTCAGGATGAGAACTGCGTGCGTCTGTCGATGAACCAAGAAGTCGTGACCCTCGTCGCCGACCCGGGCATGGTTCTCGATGTCCATCCGTCCGGCTAAGGGGCGGCAACCACTCAGGTTTCGCTAGCGCCACTCGGCGGAGTCCTTCACGAGTATTCACCTGCCGCTTGAACTGCGTGGATGGAATTTTCAGGAGGCACAACCGCGCCCATCAAGTCCTTGCCCAGGCGGCCCCGCTGCGTTCCGTCCCCGAGCCGATCACCGATCAAGAACGAATCGCGAGCTTGGCCGTCCGCCAGCGAGATCGGCTCGGCGGAATCCTCCATGAGTACTCACATCCATCTTGAACTGCACGGATGGAATTTCGGCCGGGACAGGTTCGCCAACCTCGATCGACCTGGCCAACCACCAAGTCCATCGCAGAGCGATCCTCGGGGGCATCAACAAGTACCAGATCGCCAGCTGACGCCGCCGCGAATCAGCAGGCTAAGCGTCGAATCCAGTTATTGAGCCCCACAGGCCCTGCCGACCTCACCGGCTGCGCGTTCCTGGTGACCGGCCTGATCCTCGTCCCCGAGGCGATTTGAGTCTCGCGGCCTGTTCCGGATGTGCCTGGTTCAAGGCTTGTGCGGCCTTCTGTCTGGCCTCGTGTGACAGCGTGGCCTCGCCCCGGAGCCAAGAGAGCACCTCGGTCTCCTTGTGCGTGGCGAGGATGTCGATCGCGTTGATCCGGGCGCCGTCGCCGGTGTGGGGGTTCATGATCAGGTTGACGAGGTCGCCAGCGAAGTCCAGTTGCTCAAGCAGTTGGGTGGCGGTTCTGCGCGCGTCGATCGTCGTGGTGGGGTCGGTGGCGAGTTCGGCCAGTAACTGGGTGCCGCGGGAGTCGCCGAGGCGTACCAGGAAGTGGGCGGCGCGGCGGCGGGTGTAGGAGTCCACGGAACGGCTGCCGACAAGGGAGACGAGAACCTCCTCGCCTCGTGGTTCGCCGAGCCAGGCCGCCTCCTCTGCGGCCCAGCAGCGCAGCGTGCTGTCGGAGCCCGCGTCCTCGGCGATCAGCGAAAGCTCGCCGGTGGCGCCCTGGAGCGCGAGCGACCTGATCGCCTGCCGGCGTTCCTCGAGGCGGGTCGCCGAGTTCATCGCGGTGGCCATCAGTTCACGGATGTTGTCCTGGTCGCGGAAGGTGGCGAGCGCCAAGCATGCCGCCTTCCGCATTTCCAGGTCGATCATCGCCGAGGCGGTTTCCAGTTGGGCGCGGACGCCGAGGGCGAGGTCCAGCGAGTCGAAGTCATGCGAGTCCTGGCTGGGCCGGATCTTTCGGACGGCCCTGCGTTTCGCCCGGGAGAGCCTGGCCGCGCGTGGATCGCCGATCATGCGGAGCCAGACCGAGGCTTCGCGTCTGATGGCCCTTCGCGGGTCCTGGCCGTGGGCGAAGGCGTACAGGAAGTCGGGACCCCGGGCGTCGTTGACGCGGGCGAGGGATCCGGCCGCCGGGCAACGGTAGTAGACGCTGAGCATGGTGTCGTACATGAAGTCGGCGAGTATCTCGTTGCCGCGCTTGTCACCCAGCCAGGCGAGCGTCTCGGCGGCGTAGCGGCGCAGATAGAAGTGCTCCGCGTCGTTGTCCGCCATGGCGTGGAGGAGATTCAGGTACGGGGAAAGATCGGCGGCTTCGCCCCGTGCCTCCGTTCCGGCCCGAATGAGTGCTTGGCACACATTCACGGTGCCGGGGCGCAGTATTCTGCCCTTCTGGGCTGGCGGAGGGGAAAGTTCCGCGGTGACCAACCTGCCCCTGGGGTCGCCCAGAGCGGTCAATGCGTCCGCGGCGGACTCACGCACCTTGGGTCCCACGCTGTCGTGCCGCGCGTAGGCGACCAGTGCTTCGAGACAGTGTGGGTCGGCGACGAGGCCGTCCGCCTGGAGTGTCGACAGTGCGACGAACAGAGCCGTTCTGGCCCGTTGCTGCGAATCCGGCGACTTGGATTCCGGTTTCCTCTCCTCATGCCGCACGGATCCGTCGAGTGACTCGAGAGTCTCGGCCGCCGCCAGCCGGAGATGCGAGCTGATCCGGGAGTTCCTGGTGAAGCCGATCAGCAGGTCCGTGTCCTGTTCGTCGGCCATGGCGATCAGCGCTTCCACGGCGTCCGCCCGCACGCTTCGATCACCCTTGTCCACGGCCAGCGCCACCAGGTTTGTCTTCGCCCCCAGATCGGCGAGCAGGGCCACGGCCTCGGTGCGCGTGGCCGCGCCCGCCCGGGTGTCCCGGACGATGGCGTCGAGGAGATCGGGCACCCGCGGGTTGCCCCCGCGCGCCAGGATCATGGTTCCTTGCAGGCGAATCCGCCCGCTGAGTGCGCTGTTCCCGGCGATGGACAGCAGCATGCGGGCCGCGCGCGGATCGTGGAGTTCGACGAGAAGGGCCAACGTCGCGAGCCGTTCGCTGATCGGGATGCCACGCCTGCCGGCGCTGGTGGCGAGGAGTTCCAGCCCGCGCGGGTCGCCTCGACGGCCAAGTTCGCGGGCGGCGCCGTCCCGGATGTCCTGCGGCATCGTGTCCGCTTCTGCGATCCTCACCAGCAGGCTGGTGCCGTCGGCCGCGCCCATCCGCCTTGGGAGAACCGCGTAGGCCAGGCTGCCCAGCTCGGCGGTGAGCGAGCGCAGGACGGCCCCGAGGAGGTTCATGGCGCGGTCGTCCCCCAGCCGGTCCAGGGCGACGCAGGCGTCGAGGCGGTCGAGAACGTCACGGTCGCGATTGACCGCCATCGCGGCCAGTCGGTCGGTGCCGCGGGTGTCGCCGGACTCCGCCAGGACGATCGCGGCCCGTTCCCGGATCTCCTCACCCGAACGTTCGGCCGTCATCACCCGGGCGACGCAGTCCCAGGCGCCGAGCCGGGCGAGCAAGAGGAGCGCTTGACGGGCCGCGAAGCCGTGGCCGACCGACACGGACGCGATGTGGGTCAGCGCCGCCGACGCCGCATCGGCCACGGCCGGTTCGGTCACCACGCCGTCGTCGAGGAGCGCCACCACGAATTCGCAGCCGGCCAGGCCGCCGCGTTCGGCGAGAGACCGCAGCGCGCCCGCCGTACGGGCCGGGTTCGGCCAGAGCACGATCAGGAATCTGGTGTACGAATAGCGCCAACCGGGCTGCCGCCATGTCTCAGCCACGCCCGGCCACGGCTGCCGCCATCGGTAGAAGAGGTGGTCGAAGGCCGCGAACGAGCGCGACTCGTCGGCGATCATCGAGCGTGCGGCCAGGTAGTCGCCGATGGTCTCGTGGACGAAGACGAAGTCCCCCCGGCGTTCGACCACCAGGCCGCTGCGTCGCAGGAGGTCCTCCAGGAACTTCTGCCAGCGTCCTTTCGGGATCTGCGGTGGCCTGTTGGCGGCCTCCCAGGCGACCAGCAGGTCCAGGGCCGGCTCTGGGGCACCGTCGTGCCTGGCCAGGGCCAGCCGGGCCAGCAGGTCCACCGAACGGTCGAGGACAGCGGCCACCGCCCGTACCGCTGTGGGTCCGTAGGGCCGGAAAGCGCTCTCGGCCTGCGCGTAGATGCCGCGGGTTCCCGCGACGTACTGCGGGCCGGCGAGCGCGTCGACGAACTGCTCATAGAGGTCGGCGAGGTCGGTCGGCAGGCGGCGGTCGGAGTCGATGCGGTGCAGCTGGCACAGCATGGTCGCGAGCATCGGCACACTCGCGATGTCCTCCAGGTTCGCGCGATCGAGCTCGCCCATCAGCCGCTGTGCGGCCTCACCGGTGTCGTCGAACCCAGCGAGCATCCGCTCGGAGAACCGCCGCAGCTGCTGCCTGCCGAACGGCCGCAACTCGTAACGCCCGGCGAGCCATCCGGCTCCCTCGGCCAGTTCCTCCGCCGGCAACGGCCTCGACGTAAGAACGAACCGGTAGATATCCGGGCCGCCGCCGCTCGCGACTCCGCCTAATTTGGTGACGACCGCCCGCCGGGATTCCGGATCGACGATGTCGTCCAGGCCGTCGACGAGCACCAGCCAGCGCACTCCGCGCATCGGCTCGGCGCCGAAGAACTCCGGCGGCCAGGCGTTCACGACGCCGACGGAGCTCAGGTCCGCCTCGACACCGGACGCGATCAGCTGGGGGAGCGGCCGGGCGTCCACCAGATCCGTGGCCTGGACGCGCACCGGGAGAACCGGTCCGGCCTCGCCGTTCAGCCAGTCCCGCGCGAGATTCACCAGGCCCATGCGAAGCAGGCTCGACTTTCCGATGCCGGGGCCGCCGAACACGAAGGCGTGCTCGGCACCGCCGAAGACCTCGGTGGCCGAAACCGTGGTCGGCGTTCCGAAGTCTGGTGCCGCGCGTCTGGCCTGCTGCTCTACATAGACGGCGGGAAGCCCGGCGTCGCCCGGCGCCGGATGGGGGTCGGCGAGGGCGGCCCGGACCGCGGTTTTGAGATAGTCGCGCAGGCCCGGCCCGGGATACTGCCAGCCGCCCGCGCGGATCTGCTCGTCGCTCAGAGTGGCCAGCCAGCCGGCGTTCCCCGGGCCGGACTCGTGCGGCTGGGCGTCGATCGCCTCCTCGGGAAGGTGGCGCAGGATGTCCGCGGCTCCCACCATGTGGGCACTGCCCCGATTGTCGGACAGGCACAACATTCCGCAGACAGCTCCGGTCCGCCGGTTCAGGACCGGGCTTCCGCTGTAGCCACCGGACACCGGAGTGCCGAGCACCCGATACGGTGTCCACAGCTCGTCGGCCAGCCGGGATGGCCCGGCGTAGTGGAACGTCGCCGACTGCCCGCCCCGGAACCGCCCCATCGGATGGCCGTACGCGATGAGGGGGTCACCCGTCTCGGCCTCCGGCGACAGGAGTACGGGCGGCGCGTCTGGCTCTTCCGGCGCCCACAGGAATGCCAGATCGAGGTCCGCGCCGTGGAACCAGGCCGGCACCGGCTCCAGGACGATTTTCCGGTTGCCGCCGAAGAGGGTGCCGGTGACCGCCTCGGGTAATTCGCCACGCGTAACCCCCAGCACATGCGCGCAGGTGGCGACGATGCGCGGCGCGACGAAGAATCCGGTGCCCAGATCCGAAGAATGCGAACCGGTGAACTCGAGCGCGACGACGGTGGAACGCAGGAAATTTTCCGTCGCCGTTTCGTCCGTCATGGTGTCGGGGCGGTCCATTCCAGGCTCACGGTCATCGTGGATTTCGCGCTCGCCTTTCCGATCACCGCGATGAATGAGCCCGATTCGACGACGACCTCGCAGCCGAACTGCACCGACACCTTCGACGCGTTGGTCGGCTGGAGGGCGGTGGAAACCTGCTGCGCGAAGGCGGCGAGGCTGTCGAGGACGTGTTTAAATTGGCGTTCACGTCCGCTGATGGGGGACTCGTCCCCGCGGTATCCGGGACTTTGCCCGTCCATGTCACGAGCTGCTATATAAAGCGTGTGCCCGTTCAACTCCACTGGCACTAATGTGTCCGCGTTCGTATCCCCTCGGTCCATGAACGGAGAGCTTAGGGCGTCGTCGTGGTGGCCGGGAGTGGTTTGGCTGGTTTCCAGCGCTTGTTCCTGTGGGGTGCGGAAACTCCGCCGTAGTGGTTTACCTGCGAGTTCGTGGCTCGAGCATGACGAGGTCTCGAGCATCCTGCTGACGGTGTCGTGGTCCTTCCTTTACCTCATCCTCGGGCGTGTCTTTCAGTTCCTGGTCCTGCTGGGTCGCGGTGACCGGGCCAAGACGGCCGAGATCGTGGTGCTTCGTCATCAGCTGGCCGTATTGCGCCGTCAGGTGAACTGTCCCGATCTCCAGCCGGGAGATCGGGTCGTGCTCGCGGCTCTGTCGTGGCTGCTTCCCCGCTCGTCGTGGAATCTCTTCTTCGTCCCCCCGCGACGTTGCTGCGCTGGCACCGCGCCCTGGTGACACGCCGCTGGACCTACCCGTCCAAACGCCCGGGTCGTCCCTCCACTCGTGCGGACATCCGGGAGGCGGTGTTGCGCCTGGCCCGGGAGAATCCCACGTGGGGCTATCGGCGCATCAGCGGTGAACTGGCCGGCGTCGGTCTTCGGGTGGCCTGATCCTCCTTGAGGCCTCCGAGAATCGGATGCCAAAAAACGGCATCCGATTCTCGCGTCCACCGTGCGCATCCGCTTCCCGCATCGGCTAAGCTTTGCCAAGGATAGCCGATCTAGGGAGGAACATGGCCGCGCCACAACCTGCACCTCCCTGGACCCTGACACCAGGCCAACGAATCGAACGTAAGCAGCTGCACGCAGAGTTCGGTGGTCGTACCCAGGGGGGCATCGGCCCGTCCAGCCGCAGCCCCAACGTGTTCATCTTCACCGACCCCATCGCCGGGGAGAAGCACGGCTATTTCGACGGTTGGATGCCTGACGGCCTGTTCCACTACAGCGGCGAAGGTCAGTACGGCGATCAGCGGCTAATGTCTGGGAACGCCAGCATCCTCAACCACAAGGCAGAGGGGCGCGCGTTACGTGTCTTCCAGAGCGCCCGCGGCATCGTCACTTACCTGGGACAGTTCGAGGTTGACGAGGACCAGCCCTGGTATGAGGCGGACGCTCCGGAGACGGGAGGCGGACCACTCCGGCGAGTCATCGTCTTTCGGTTACGTCCCGTCGATGCCACCGTGCAACCGCCACAGACCAGTCTGGCCCGGCTACTCCTTGACGCTCCTCCGGCGAACCATCCCGTGCTGGAAATGCCGCTGGAGCAGCACAACACGGAGCGCACCTTCGTTAACCCAGCCCGCGAGGTGTATGAGGCTGAACGAAAAGAGGCCAGCCTGGTCCAAGCCCTGGCTGACTACCTGCGCAACAAGGATCACACGGTCGGGCGCCAGCAGATCCTGCCCGCCGGCGAAACCCGCCCGCTGTACACCGACCTGTACGACCACAACCTGAAGCTGCTGGTGGAAGCAAAAGGCAGCGTTACCCGGGAAAACCTACGGATGGCGATCGGCCAACTGGCTGACTACGGCCGATTCCTCCCTGACGCCACCCGGGCGATCCTGCTGCCCACCAGACCAGCCCGCCAAGACCTAATCGAGCTGGCCCACGACCAAGGCATCGTGATCATCTGGCCGGAAGGGGAGGGCTACAGCAGCAGCAGCAAAGATATCGCCCTCTAGGAGCAGGGCTGAAGGGGGAGTTTGTTGTCCTCTCAGACCACATACCCCCAAGCATGCATGGAGCGCCGCGCAGTTGTTGACACCTCATACAGCTCTTGCAGGCGCTCCCTGAGTTGCGGCGAACAGGACCACAGACCGTTGCACCGGTCCGAGCCCTGCTATCGACGCACACAGCACACCGGGCCACAACCCAGGGGTCGATACCTACATGTACACAAGCACGGTATCTGCCTCCCGGTTGGAAGCGCAAAGCCACTTCCGTTGTCCGATGGTGCCCCCGCACCCTCGTGTTCCAGGAGGTCAGGTGCCTAAAGCACCGTCTCAGCCACCCGAAACCAAGCCCGACGAGCGGTTCACGCTCACGGTGTCTTGCCCGACGGCAGCCGTCGTCGCAATCGCTGCGGCGATCGTCACAGGACTCATGATCGCCAACGGCCTCGACCCCGTAGCGTTCCTTGAAGCGTTCATAAAACTCAAACCCTGACATTTCGGTGATATTCGCTGGCGCAGGTGGACCGTCAATTCAAGGCGGTCCACCGCGCTTTTTATTTCATATTTTTGAGAGCGTTACGCACGGCCGCGATGGAGGCCGCACCAAATGGCGCCTCAGGCAATCCAAACGATGCAAAACAACTTTCCTTCAAGCTTAAATCGAATGTTTTTGCGTCTAGAGATCTAGCTGCCAACAATTGCAGATGATCTCGCATAGCCCACGACGTAGCGTGTAGTGATGTATAGATAAATTGGCAAGATCGCGCTACGCTTATGTCTTCTACACAACGCGACTCACTAAGAGCCGCTTCTACAACACGCAATATAGCTGGTATCCATCCAGCCTCAATAACGTCTTCGATGGAAACAGGCGACGCATGAGGGTATGTGTACCATTTGTCACCTTCGGGTAAGTCGGGTCGTGCATTAGTCAAGTCAGTTCGAAGAGTCTGCGTTGGATTGAAAGTGTACCCTTCAAGGTCGTAAGGTTTCACTGGCCCGTCTCCACCGCAAATCCAAGGTGCGACAGGGTATGAGCGATCACTAAAATTATCATCCAGGCTTGCTAGCCATAATGCGCCAGCAAGTACTTGAGCAACGTCGATTGCCCATATTGAAGCCGTTGTCCCAACGGCTTTAAGTTTGATAGCCATCAATAGCGGCATCCAGCCTGCGCTTTCCATCAGCTCTTCTTCTATGGCTTCAGCGACGTACTCATCGGCTTCAGCATCAAGGAACTCTTGCGTCCATTCGACATCATTGTTTAAGTGGAATCCAAGAAGTGGAGGAGTTGCGCTCTGAGCAAGAGCATCAATAGCGCTCTCCGTCTCCCTACTAATATGTCCGAGAACGCAATTTGAGCCGATCACTATGGGCTCCTCCCTAGAGAAAACGCCTCCGATAGGTAGAACTACAATCGAATTCACAAAACCGCCTTTGAAAAATAGTGACTCTGCCTTTGATTGCGATATTTCTCCAGCTTTTACACGAGCTATGTTCATCATCAAAGGTGTCCAAAGCTCGCCAGGGTTTGCGATTGGACCATCGGCCGACTTCACCCATCCTTCACAGGCTGCTAGTAGCTGATCAGCACTACTAGCTGGGATGCAAACACGGAACCTTTTTCGAGGCACATCGACATAGAAGTGCTCATCTGGGCTATCAGGGCCATCTCTGTACGGATATATCACGCCTAGGCCATGTTTGTCTGGAACGATACGAGAGTCAGCAAGACATGATCGCCAGGCTTCCGCTGTTAAGTCACTCGATGAGGTCACGAGTCGACAATAATCGATGATGTTGTGGCATGCTAGCTTCATGATTGGTGACTTGCCGGGATGGCTTGATTCAGATACGAGCGGTTCAGGAGTAATAAACAAGGAAGCCTATGTAGAAGCACTGTCCGAGGAATGGTCTCGCCTCATCGCCAGTGATGTCTTTTATATAGAAAAGAACGCTCAAAAATTTTTGGAGCGTCATCCTAGCCTTGTGCCTGGAGCAAGTGGTCCAACGATGCGGACTGGTTGGATTCCTTGGCCGGCCGCCGTATTTACGCAACCGATTTTGCCTGGACTATCGGAGCGTCAGCCAGATTTTATGTGGATCGCCACTGACAGTGCTTACTTAATGCCGATCTGCGTGGAGATAGAGCGTCCAGACAAGAAGTGGTTTAATGCTAACGGCAACGTCCAGCACTCAGACTTAACGACCGCTCGTAGCCAGGTAGCCGCGTGGCGTGGTTGGTTTGCAGATCCGCACAACGCAGCTTCGTTTACTCGAATATATCAAGTACCTCGTGATATGGCAGAGAGAGTACTACGACCTTACTTCATCATAATTCATGGACGACGCTCAGAGTTTGACGGAAATCCGCGCACGCAAAGGCTAAGGGCGACTTTAACTGCGCCATTAAGCGATGAGATTCTCATGACGTTTGACGCTTTGAAGCCTGATGTTAACGCTTTGCCGTTTGGCACAGTAGGACTTACGCGAGATGGCGCTATTCACGCAATTTCGGCACCAGCAACATTTTCTTTCCCTTCCGGGTATAGTAACTATGTCATGGGCGTGCAAGGGTGGGAAAAAGCAATCTCGGAAAGTCTCGACTTGAGTGAGAGCGCCAAGCGCGAATTGATTGATTCGCTGGAGTCTATCCAATCCCGTCCGCCAGGAATAAGATTTTCTGTTGCTAGACGTCGCTCGACGTAGGTGACAAGAAATTCCGCTTTAGATATAAACTCCTGGCGCGGTACTGCGTTCAACCATACTTAATGGGCAGTGTCGGGAAATAGACTGTAGTGCCATCAATTATTCCGCCTGCTGGGCCTGAGGTACTCCAGTGGGCCAGGGCTGAGACATCCGATGGGCGGGGTGCATCAAGTCGGTCCGGAGTGGCCGCCGACGCGATCGGCGAGTTGTGGGCACGGCGGGATGCGCGTCGGTGGTTGCTCCGGCGCGCGGGGGTCTGGGGGCTGCGAAGCCCCCAGCGGTAACGGCGATCAGGTGGTGAGGCTCAACTGTGGGCCGTTGCGGGCTGCTGGAGGGTGGGGAACGCGGTGTGTTCTTGGTAGCTCTGGCGGGTGGTCAGGCAGTGAAACAGGCAACCCAGGAAGCGGTTGTAGAGGTTGCGTAGGGCGGTGGGTGGCGGTCGCCGTGGTGTTTGCGCCGGTCGTAATGGGCTCGGGCGCCGGGTGAGGCGGTCAGGGCGGCGAACGCCCAGACGTAACCCACCGCGGCCAGGCGGCGGTTTTCACCCTGCGGTGCACGACGGCGTGGCTGCGTCCGCTGGAGCGGGTGATGGGGGCTGCGCCGGCGTAAGCCTTGAGAGCTCGGGCGTCGGCAAAACGGGTGCGATCGTCGCCGATCTCGCCGAGCAGTCGGGCTCCGGACACCTCGCCCAGTCCTGGGAAACTGGTGATGATCTCGTAGTCGGGGTGGGAACGGAACGCGGTGACGGCGGCCTCGTGCAGAGCCGCGGCGCAAGAGCAGGTGGCATCGACGACGGCCAGCAGCGCCAGGGCCTGATGGCCGAAGGCTTCTTCGACCAGGGCGGGTTGGCGCAGGTGGTCGACACGCAGCCCGGCGTGGATCTTCTCGGTCCAGGCATCGAGGTGGTAGACGCGGCCGCTGCGCTTGAGGGCGGCGCGGATTTGCGGCCGGGTTAGCCTGCCGGCTGCGGCGGGGGTGGGGGCGATGGCCAAGTTGGCGCGTGCCTTCCGGCAGGTCACTCCGCCGTCTTGACCGGCGAACAGCTCCAGAAACGCCAGGAAGTACTCACGCAGCACCGAGCGCAGCTCGTTGCCGGTGCGGTGCATCCGCCAGATGGCGTCCTGCTGGGCACGAGCCAGCACCGCCAAGGCCCTGGACCTGGTGGGTGTCGGCCGGCAGCGGCCGGTGCATGGCCATGTCGGTGCGCAAGATGCCGGCTAGCACGATCGCGTCTTGGCTGTCGGACTTCTTGCGTGAGACCGCGTGCCGTTCCCGATAGCGCGAGGCGCTGATCGGGTTGATCGCGAACACCGGGCGGCCCGAGGCGCGCAGGCAGGCCACCAGCAGGCCGCGAGGCGTCTCGATCGCGACCGGAATCATGTCGTCCGCCTGGTCGCCGGCTTGGGCGAGTAGGTCCAGTAGTTCCTGGTAGCCCTGCACGGTCTCAGCGATCCGGCGTTGCGTGATCACCGTTCCGCTCTCGCCCACCAGCGCGACGTCGTGGTGGCGCTCGGCCCAGTCGATGCCGCAGAACACTCCCATGGTCACCTCCGCTGATCCGGTTACCTTTCTGCCCGTGGCGGAGTCACCCGGCGCCCTAATGACAAGGCTCTGCGGCCTACCATCCGATCAGCCGTTCGTGACCCCAGCGACCCGCACAGGCCCCGGTCTTGCTTCAGAGCTCACCGCTCATCAACGCACAGAAGGGGTACGGCCTGCACAGGCGGGCTCAGCCCACGATCCACCAGTGCGGGCACGCTCCACCTGGCCATTTCGGTAACAGTGCCAGTCTCAGCAAGAAGGACTCAAAGATTCCGGAACGAAGAAGGCATCCGTCACCCCGACCGGGGAACGCGCCCGCACCGTCATTAGGAACGAAGCGCCGGATCGTCGATCGCCCCCGACCATATGCGAAGGCCAACGACAGCATGGCGATCGCGAGGGCTGGAGCGAATGATGGCTCAGCAACCTTTTTCTACCCTCGTGCCCCGTTTGACCCAGTAACCTTATGTCGCAGCTTGGTTACATTAGTGGTTCATTGGGTGTATTGAACGAGATTGGGGTTATCTGTTTTCTATGAAGGTTGGGCGGCGTGTTAGATGGGCGATGACGGGTTCAGGCATGCTAGTGCCGGTTGCTATGGGGGTAGCAACGAACCGAGTCGAGGGGCCATTATGGCTGCAAGTAATCTGGTTCAGCACGGCTGTAGCTATAGCAGGAATTGGTCAATTGCTGGCGCGCCGAGCACCGGAATCGGTATCTGCTCGAAGCACCCCTAGCCGTCACAGTACGGCTCGTATTGATGGCCCGCCGAATTTTCATATTTCAGTGGGCTATTCTGAGTCGTCAAGCGAGGGAGAAGTTAGCCGGCCTGTAGTAGTAGGCGAAGTGCCACGTCAGCCGCCCGGGTTTCGATCACGTGCCGACCTGATTTCTCAGTTAAAGCAAGCTGCGAGTTCAGAGCAGCCAGCGCTGATATGCGCTCTCATTGGAACGCGGGGCGTAGGAAAGACGCAAGTGGCGGCAGAGTACGCGCGCTGGTGCGTTGCGCAGGGTTGGCCATTGGTGGCATGGGTGACAGCAGAGACACATGATCAAGTGCTGGCAGGCCTAGATGCAGTTGGCTCCGCGATCGGTGTGCGTTACGGGGAAGAAGACTCCAGGGAAACAGCTGCTCGGGTGCGTAATTGGCTGGCGGCGCAACAGGAACGATGCTTATTAGTGTTCGACAATGTTCCCAATGCAGAAGTGATACAAGAATGGCTGCCGGCCGTAGGTAAAACTCAGGTGGTTATCTCCAGTACTAGACAGAGCATAGAAAACCTAGGTGTAGCGGTACCGGTGGGTGTGTTCACCGAAGTAGAAGCGTTGACGTTTCTAGCTGAACGCACTGGCAAGCAAGATACGGATGGTGCTGCAAGATTGGCCAGTGAACTAGATCGTTTACCTCTGGCACTGGCTCAAGCGGCTTGGGTGATCCGGCAGCAGGGCTTGACGTATCACGTGTACTTGGAGCGACTAAAAGCAGTTGCACTAGATGATTTTTTAAAGCCGATTCCAGGTGAGAGCTATCCTCATGGTGCGGCTCAGGCTGTAACAATATCACTTGGGCAAATTGGAGGCCGCCGCAAGGCAAAGTTAGAGCGTGCGATTCTTGATTTACTATCAGTGCTTTCACCTGCCGGTGTTCCTCGTTCGTGGTTACATATGGCAGGCGAGTTGGGATTGCTGGGAAGGTCGCACAGAAAAGGGAAATCTTCTGCAGTGCAAATTGATGCTCTAGTAGGGATGCTAGCTGATGCCTCGCTCGTTGTCTTAAGTATGGACGGTCAAGTGATCGGCATGCATCGATTTATTCAGCGAGTAATCCAAGATGCCAACCGCAAAAACGGTGATTTACCTATGATTATAAGACGGGCGGCTAAATTGATTGACAAGCATGCCCCTGCATTAAAACGGGCATCACTGGATAGGCCGGAAGTGGAAATATTCGTAGAGCAGTCAGCAGTTCTATGGACGAATACCCATCGAGAGGTATCCTCTAAAAACGAACGGCAGCTCGGTGAATTTGTTCTCGATCTACAGAACAAGGCGGGAGAATATCTAAAAGAAGCAGGTGATATCGCTCGGGCGATTCTCTTGTTCGAACAGAATTTATCCGATCTTACTGGGATCATTGGTTCTGATAATCTGGACGCTTTTATAATCCGCAGTAATTTGGCGAGTGTTCATCAATCCGCAGGTCGTTTAGATGAAGCTATCGCTTTATTTGAATTGAACCTTACCGACTCCATGCGAGTGCTGGGGCCTGATCACCGGGATGTCATGGCCAGTAGAAATAACCTTGCAGATGCTTACCGGTCTGCTGGTCGATCTGATAAAGCTATCGCCTTGTTTGAGTTGAACCTCACTGAGGCCATACGAGTTCTGGGATCTGATCATGTAGACATTCTTGCTGGTCGTGGAAATCTAGCAAGTGCCTATCAGTCTGTAGGTCGTTTGGATGAAGCCATCAACCTACTCGAAAGCGCTTTAGTTGATACAGCTCGTGTTCTAGGGCGTGAATCATCGGAAAATTTAGTCGTTCGTAATAATCTTGCAAGTGCTTACCATCAGGCTGGCCGCTTTAATGAAGGTATCGCTTTGTTGGAGCAGAATCTTGTTGACTGCGCGCGAATTTTAGGTTCGGACCATCCGGATACTTTGGCAAACTGCAATAACCTCGCAGGTGCTTATGAGGCTGTTGGCCGCTTAGGGGAGGCTATCGCAATGCTTGAACAGAATCTCGCTTCGTGTAAGCGAGTTTTAGGTTCGGACCATCCTGATGTTTTAATTAACCGCAGTAATCTTGCGGGAGCCTATCAGGCTTCTGGTCGTTTTGATGAAGCTATCGCTTTGTTGGAGCAGAATCTTGTTGACTGCGCGCGAATTTTAGATTCAGATCATCCCGATATTTTAACAAACTGCAATAATCTTGCTATTTCTTATCATTCGGTTGGCCGTTTTGATGAAGCTATCGCGATGCTGGAGCAGAACCTTCATAACTCCATAAGAGTGCTCGGTTCTGATCATCCTGACACGATAAAAACGAAGGCCAACTTGAAAATAGCTCGTAGTCGACGATGAGTCCCAGTACCGAGGTGAGCTGACCGGTGGGGCGGCCCATACACGGCGGGTACCGTGGGCACAGCGTAAGTGTGGTGCGGCGGGCGGCCCGGCAAGCTGACCCGGAGCACAGGGCCGCCAGGCCCGAGACATCCGATGGGCGGCGGGTGTCAAGGGAGGCCGGTCCGTGGTGGCCGTCGACGCCTATGGCGAGGTGTGATCAGGAGCGTTGGGCGTCGGCG
>NZ_JBPJUQ010000119.1:0-16381 GCF_051192615.1 Streptosporangium sp. G11 | reverse complement strand
CTTCTCCAACGCCTCCAGCAACTCAGGGTCCATGACCATCCCGGCGGCGTGGTGGTGGGCGCGGACCGTGGTGGAGTCCACGCTGACCAGGTCGAGGTCGGCCTGCCCGCGGGCAGCGGCCTTGGCGATCATCGCCTGCATCAGCTCCTCGAAGACGCCCGTGGCCGCCCAGGACCGGAAGCGGTCATAGACGGTGGACCACGGCCCGTATTCCTCGGGCAGATCCCGCCATGGGCTGCCGGTGCGAAACCGCCACATCACACCGTTGAACTGCTGTCGCAGGTCCGGGATCGGGCCGCGTTCCCCCAGGGGCAGGTGAGGATCGATCAAGGACCATTCGTCATCGGTGAGGTCTCCACGCGCCATAGCGATGGCCTACCAGGACGGCAGAGCACCGCGCAGACGAATCCCTCTGATCTCAACTCCGTACAGGCTCTAGGAGCATCTTGGAAGGCCTTCGTCGGTCGGTCCATGTGGGCGATTGTGTCCAGCGGTTCCTGGCGGAGCGGTGACAGCGCTGACAGCAACGTCCCCGCACACGGACTCACTTCGGCTACGTCCACACCTCCGTGGACGTAATCTCCAGCGCTGGCCAGGGCGGTCAGAAGGTGCCAGGGGCGGACGGGTGGCCGAGCATCGAGGGGAAGATCAAGTCGCCGGGTCAGGCGCCATGGAGTGCCACATCGTGGGCCGATCACCAGACCGTAACGCGGAGTTGATCTTTACGTTGCGGCAGACGCTAAGCTGCCCCGGCCCTCTGTAAACCGCCTGGAAAGTCGTCCGATGCGCGCAGTGTGGTTTTTCTGGTCGGTGGCGGTCACGTTGTCGCTGTGGGAGCTGTTCGCCGATCCCCTGTTCGCCGAGCGGCAGACGGTCGTCTGCATGAGTGGTGTGCCGCTGGAGATGTCTCCGCCCCACCCCGCAGTCGTGGCGGCAGAAGTAATCGGCGCGCTGCTCAGTGTGCTCCAGCCCATCCTGTTGGCGCTGGCCGCCCTCTGGGCGCTCCGGTCGCGCGCACGGGCCGACGCCGCCCTGCCGAGACGGACGGCACCCTTGCGCCCCGCCGCGCTAGGGCTGACGTTCGCCCTGCTGCCCGTCGCGCTGATCGAGGCCGGGGAGCGGCTGTCTCCCGAGCCGCCCCTGTGGTGGCGAGAATGCCTTGAGGCGCAGCTGACGCCGCCGCCCTTGTCGGTGCCGCGCATGATCCTGGCCTGGTTGCTCTCTCCTGCCGCCATGGTCCTGCTGGCCGGGATCGCCAGCGTGGGTGTTCGGCCGCGCTTGACCGACCTGCGCGACACGGGGATCGCGGCGACGGCCGTCGTGCTGGCCGTCCTGCTGCCCGGTGCGCTGATCGGCCTGCCCGCCAACGCGGACGGTACCCCGCGTTATGCCTTGATCAGGGAGTTCTTCCCGTACGTGCTCGATCTGGAGTCCGGGGAACTGGTGGACCAGTTGCCCGAGGCGACACGTGCCTACGGCGACTACGCCCATATCGCCGCCGACACCAAGCCGGGCCACTACGTGGCCGCGATCAGCAACCGGTCAGGCCGTCATTTTCGCCTCTATCGGCTGACCATGGGCGCGGACGGCCGCGTCACGGTAGGCGAGCGGCTCACCCCCGCGATCAGGGGCACGGCCATCGGCCTGGCCTTGTCGTCCGAGGGTCGCATCGCCTACGGGCGGTCCACCGACGAAGGGAGGTTCGTGGGCACCCTGGAGCGTGAGTGGCCCGTCAGCGGCTACGGCCTCCAGTGGCTGGACACCCGAAAGCTCGCGCTCCCCGAGCACAGTACTCCGGGGAACACCCTGGCCACCCTCGACGTGGAGACGGGTGAGGTCCAGAACGTCGCCGCTCCCGCGGAGCACGAGTTCTCCCGGCCGCTCCTGGCCCTACCCGGCGGGCGGCAGGTTCGCGCGCTCGGCTGGCCGACCCGCACGCTCGTCCTGCACGAGGGGACGCGGATGGTCAGGAGGCTCCTCGACCTGGACTGCGGCCACATCGAGTCCCTGAAGCCCGCCCCGACCGGCCGCCACCTGCTGGTCGGCGTCGATCGCGAGGCCGAGGAGATGGACAGGTCACCGCTGGCAGGACTGCCGCCGTGCGGGGGCGCCGCCTCCCAGTTGCTGCGCATCGACGTCGAATCGGGCGCCAGCCGGATCGTTCCCGGAGAGCAGGCGCCCTACGTCGAGGCCTGGTGACCCTCACGCCGAGAGTAGATCGAGGAGCACGCCCTATCCGCGGCTGGGGTCCAGAATCGCCGGGAAGGCGGCGACAGGGGTCTTCGAGTTCGGGTTGGCCGCGATGCCGAACGAGCTGGAAACCCGGGTAGATCTTTACGCGCCATGAGTGCCAAGATCTTGTGCATGAGGAGCTCACTGGTATTCGCGGCATTGGCCTGTGCCCTGCTGGCGCCAACCGCCGCGAAGGCGGAGAGCGTGGATCCGGTGGCGGCAGTGAAGCGGCTGATGGCCGGCCAGTTCACCGCCAAGGTGACCGAGGTGGGCAACATCAGCCCCGGTTCGCTCTCGCGGGTGGTCAACAACACCGCCAAATGGTTCCAGTACGACATCAAGCGCGCGGGCTCGATCCAGCTCGGGCGCAAGGGAGTCGTCGCCTCCGACCTCACCAGGCGTGTGGTCTTCACGCGAGACGACTCCATCGTCATCCTGAAAGACCTGGTCAGCAAGGGTGATCCCGTTGGCCGGAGCCTCCATCTCCAAAGGCGGACACACCGTTCCGTGGCGGCGAACGGCAAGCTCTACACCACCGGACCTCTCTACACGAAGGGGCATGGCTGGGCGCTGCGCGGCCCGGTGCACAGCGGAGGAGCCTTCAGCGACCAGATCATCAACGTCTTCGAACCGAAGACGCTGCAGCGGCTGCTGTCCGACACCGACAGCAAGAAGCGGTGGGTGGGCCGGCTGGGCGGTGCCCCCGGGCACAGGCACGTCATGGTCTATGGCGGGACGCTCACCTTCGCCGACCTCTACGCCGCGTCGCCCACCTTCCGGGCGACCATCGGATCAGAACTCGATGCCGTCCTCGCCAAAGCCACGGTGACGTGGTGGCTGACGACCGGCATGGACGGCAGGCCGCTGAGGATCAGCTCTATGTGGGACACCTGGATCGCCGGCCGGCCCATCCAGCCGAAGCGGGTCGAAGGATCGGCGACGACCGAGTTCCTCTCCTGGCATTCCGGCGTCACTGTCAAGGCACCGCGGAAATTCGTCAAAGTCGATGGCCCGGCAGGCGGCCTCCCCGAGTTCGACGACCCGATGGAGGTCATCCGGGAGAGGGAGAAGCGTGAATGACCGTTGACCTGGGTGAGGGCTTGAGGCGCTCCGCCCTTTTGGGGTGGATGATCGTGGTTCTTGAAGGCGTATGCCTCCTGCCGAAGGTCGTACCGTGTCAGCGGGTGGTCGGAAATGTCGCCCTGCGCCGGCTGCGGGACCTGCGATGCCATGGGCAGGTGGGATGCGAGATGGCAGGCGTATGGAGACGGCAAGGCCGGGCGGGCTCGTGGCGATCCATTGGGAGCCGGCGCAACCGGCCTCCTGGGCGCCTTGCCCGCCGCTCGCTTGATCCACGAAGGGCGCGGCCCGCTACTGATCGAGCGCCTTGGGTCCGCTCCGTGTGAGGCGTCCGCCGCCGAGGGGGGAAAGCGTGTGACCGGGACCCGCGTCCTCTCGTTCGCGGCTTGGCGAGGAGGGCACTATGTCGGCCTGGCGGAGGTCCTCACTTCCCTTGGCGCCTTGATCGAGGGCCATCGCTGGCAATTGATCATCGACTGGCTCGTCTCTCCGAAGACTGATGAGATCACCGAGGCCACGGCGAACTCGCTGGTGACCACGAGTCATCTCATCGACCTGTTCGGCGGGGACTGCCAGCTCATCGATGGAGAGCTCGTGGGTTACGCCGACAGTTCGTCGGTGCCGGAGGTGAGGATCCGAGCCTTCGACAGCGGCTACTGGCACGTGCGGGCAGACAGCCCTGAGCTGTTGGAGAAGATCACCGTGCTCTATCCCGACGCGCACGAGCTTCCCGGGTTGTGAGTCCGCGAGATTTACCACGAAGATCTCCCCGGAGCATCCTCCGCCCGCGGGTGTTCGAGGAACCTCCGGGCCTCGTCGACGCCCCATGCCACGTGCTGACGCTTCTTCTCGGTCTTGCTCGGGCCGGGCAGGACGGACAACACGATGCCGCTTCGCTGCTTCAGGCATGATGCGGGCGGGACCCGTCCGGGTACTCGGTGAGGATGCCGATCTCGCGGAGCGCAGGACCCGGCAGCGCCGGACCGGAAAGAGGCCGTGGAGGGTGCAGGCACACGACCCCTCACGGCCATACTCGCGTTTTCCCAGGTCAACGCCGTAATTCGGGTTCCTGTGTGGCTATCGGCCGCGGAGCTCGCGGAGCTCGCGGAGCTCGGGAAGCCGGAGGACAGGCTTTCATCCGCCGAACCCTCCACCTCGACGACGAGCCTGAGATGCACGAGACCCCCGGCGGCCGCTCAACGAGGCACGGGGAGCGACCCGCCGACCGGCACGGCTCTCGACCGACGGCGGCGCCACCACGGCGCCGATCCCGGCCGTCCCTGCCGGGATCGACTCTCAAGAAGCCGATTCCTCATGTCGAGTGGGCCGCCACCGTGACGCCGGACGCCGGGGTACCGCTCATCGACGTCCAGGAATTACCAGGTCCCCCCAGGTCACCCCCCGGCACTACAACTACGGCCACCCGCAGGTGGGCTCCCACGCCGCCTGCCGGATGTCTCCCTGCTCGGCGTGCCTGACCGATCGGGAGCACTCGGGGCTACCCGACCAGGCGACCCGCGTGAACCTGCTTAGAAGTCGACCTGGGTGGCGAACCAGGTCTGCGCGGCCTCGGCCTTGCATTCAACGCTGGAGACCGGGGCGGTCTGCTGGGGAGTGATGGAACCGATCTTGAGGCACTTCTTGGTCTGGAAGTTCTGGATCCTGAACTGCTTGCCGGCCTCCTTGAACGACCACCTCTGGGAGGACTTACCGGCGACACACGGGGCGATGAAGACGCTCCCGCCACTGCTGGTCTCCAGGCAGCGGGTCGTGCCCTGGCTGCGCCCCCGGCTGACGAGCTTGCCGCCGTTGATGTGATTCCACTGCTGAACCGTCTGCTGGTTGCCGCCGATGGTGGTGAAGACGTTGCCCCTGTTGTTGGAGTTGACGACACCGGCCGTCAGGCTCTGGTTGGCGTTGGTGATCCTGATCGTGCCGACGGGCGCGTCTAGGACCGTGGTCTGTGCGGCGGTCGGCCGCAGCGCGGTGGTTCCTGTGGCGGAGCTGGCGACCGCCGTGCCGGCGGAGCCCGCCACCGCGGTGGTGGCCAGTACCACGGTCGCCGCGGCCAGTACCGCGCGACCCGTCAGGCGCTGCCACGAGTGGCGGTCGGCGCCGGATCGCTCGGAAGTGCTCATCGGTGTTCTCCCTGGTGGAATCGGTCGCGGCAGGCGCGGGCCCGGTGGGCCTCGCCGGCCGTCGACGTTGTGCGTCCCAGCATGGGACGCCCCGTCAACCGTTTTCCAGGTCGATGATCGTCCAGTTTCCGTTCACCGCGCAGATCATGCCTGAGGGCCGGTCGGCTCGCCCGTGCCGTACAGCTCGCGATGCCACAGGTCTTCACACACCCGCTCGATGCCCGCGACCAGGTGGCGACGGTAGGTGGTGAGCGGCAGTCCGAGCCGTTCGGCGGCGATCTCCTGGGTGGGCGCGCCGTGGAGAAACGTCAGAGACAGGACCTGGTGGAACTTGGTCGCGCGGGGGTCGTCCCGTAGGGTCTCGACCGCCTGTTCCAGCACCTCTCGCAGTGCTGCGGCCGGATCCGAGGTGGCATGCCGGGTGACGAGCCTGCTGCGGATGAGCGGGTTGTCGGCCAGCACGCCCGGCCGGGTCAGGTGGCGCAGCGCCTTGCGTATCGCGTCGGTGAACTCCGGTTGCGACAGCACCGTGAGCTCGGCCGCCTGGATGGTCTGGTGTTCCGGCGGCCCGGACAGCAACAGCCGGTTCAGCCGATCCAGCCACGCATCCGCCGGAACCGCTCGCCAGTCGTGGGCGAACAGGCCGTAGGGCTCCTCGCCGAGCCGCGGACGTTCGGCGATCTCGTGCATGTCGTAGTGCTGCAGGTAGTCGAGATAAGAGTCCGGATCTCGCATGGCCATGTACGACCATGCCATGCGGTCCGCACGCAGGGAGTAACCAATGGCCCGCCACTGGATGAGGTCCATCACCGGCGACATGCCGCGGTAGGGCGGCAGAACCCACGTCCGGCCGACGGCGAGGTGCTCGCCGATGCGCAGCGGGGCCGTGGCGCGGCAGTGCGCCCAGGCCGCCGCGGTGATCGGGTCGGCGGTGATCTCCTCCTCGTCGGGTCTCTCCAGCCGCAACCAGGCGCAGAACGCCACCGGCTCGCCGGTCTCCGTCCACCGGTACACGCGGAAGGCCTCCGGCTGCCTGGCCATCCAGAAGGCGGCGCCGGCCATCGACTGCGCGTTCTCCGCGACGGCCGCGAGATGTTCCAGCGCACCGGCGTCCGCGGGCCGGAAGAGATCCTCCTGGACCTCGCCCTCCCCACGCCAGCTGTGGAAGTCGGCCGTCGATCCGCTGTCGCGATTCAGGAAGAACAGCGACCCGACGGCCGTGAGCACGTCCGGGTCGGGGGCGGAGCGTACCTGCGTGGCGAGATGGGTGTGGATGAGCCGGTGCATCGCTCTGTACCCCTGCGGATCCCGCCAGCGCAGGTCCGCCTCCAACGCCTCGCGGACCACATCGTGCGGGAACAGCCCGAGGCTGCTCGACTCGACGAACGGCAGCCGCCGAAGCCAGGCGAACAACGGCCCGGCGTCGTCCGGCAGGGCCGCGCGCAGCAGCTCCTCGGTCGTCATGTAAGCGTGAGCACAGATCTCCAGCGCGTGCCGGTGAACCGGTGACGGGACCTCGCCGACCAGCTGGTCCAGCAGCGTCGCCATGACGTTCTGGCTCGGGGCCCACTTCATGCTCGCCTTGTGGTCCTTGACCGCCACCGCCGCGCCGAGCGACAGTGCCAGCGGGTGTCCGCCTGCGAAGGCGAGCAGCGGCTCGTGTAACTCGGATGCCACGCCGCGGGCGTCCATCAGCGCTTTGGCGTCCCGGAGCGGAAGATCACGCAGCGAGATCACCGTCAGTGCCTTCGCCCAGCCGGAGTCGATCTCCCACTGCGTGTCGGGCGGGTTCCGACCGGCCACGACGACGAGCGCCTCGGCCGGCACCCGGGGCAGGAACCGCTCCCGCAGCCAGCCCTCCAGCCC
Source organism: Streptosporangium sp. G11 (assembly GCF_051192615.1). Lineage (NCBI taxonomy): Bacteria > Bacillati > Actinomycetota > Actinomycetes > Streptosporangiales > Streptosporangiaceae > Streptosporangium > Streptosporangium sp. G11. The sequence continues at coordinate 9,065 of NZ_JBPJUQ010000119.1, read as the reverse complement.
CTGACACCGCTCGAAGGTGTCGATCAGGAGAACCGCCCGCTCATCGTGGAGCACCGGAGCGGCCTCGGCTTCGAACGCCGCCGGCGAGGGGTCGAGCGTACGTCCGTCAACATCCACCACGAGCCGCCCGGCCGCCGCCGCCTCCTGCGCGAAGCGCCGCAGCAGGGTGGACTTTCCGATGCCGCCCGGACCGTGGACGTAGAGCACGCTGGGACCGCCGTCGTACAGGGCCGAGCGGAAGGTCGCCAGCTCCTCCTCCCGCCCGACGAAAGCCCGCCTGCGTGCGTCCTGCAGCTGCGGTCCCAGCAGCGCGAACTTCTCATCAGCCCCCAAAGACATGGGGACAACTCTAGCTTTCGGTGGACCCCATACTTTGAATAACATATGCGTAATTTCCCGCTCGCGCGTGGCGCGCTTTTCGGCCGCAGCCGGTTCGATCCGGCTCGTCGGCTGCCAGGTGGACCTCTTCGGTGAGCTCCGGCGCGAGCGACGCCGGCTCGTCGGGCTTCTCGGCCGTGGTGACCAGACGGAGCCTGAAGAGGGCCGCTGCCGCGTTCATCTCGTGCCGCGACGAGCGCGGCGCTCTGCGGATCTTTCCGTTCCCGGTGCCGGCACAGGACGGTGTCAGGGCGGATCGGCGCCGATGTGAACGTTCGGGCCCGCGCTCCGGTCGGCGCTCACCGGGTAGGCCACCGGGATCCGGCGGCCGCCCTGGGTGATGGTCGCGGTGATCTTCGCCGAGGAGCCCGGCGCGAGTTCCGTCGGCGCCGTGACGGTCAGACCGTCGACGTGCGGGCGGATCCGGGCGGTGATGTACGGCGCGGGTGCGGGTGTGGGTGCCCCACAGGGAGGTGTGGGCGCCGATACCGCTCGCGGGCAGGCCGGGGCTGTCGAGGCGGGCGAGCGGTACCGGCTGCTCCTCGCCCGGCACGCGCACACCGCCCTCGAAGAGGACGTCGAGGATGCGGCCGGCCCGGCGGGGAAAGCGATCGGGCGATTCGGAGAAGTACCGGTGACCGCTGACCGAGACCGAGAGGCGCCCCATGACGGAGACGAAGACTTGACCGCTGATACAGGCGTGGACGGGGAACTGACAGACGCGCAGCTCATCGCACAGGCACGCCGGAATCCAGACCTGTTTTCCGTCGTCTACAACCGGCACTTCCGGGACATCTACCGGTACGTCGCCGGACGGCTGGACGTTCAGGTCGCCGATGACCTCGCCGCTGAGACCTTCCTCATCGCATTCCGCAGGAGAGACAGGTTCGATCCCGAACGCGGCGGCTTGCGGCCGTGGCTGTTCGGGATCGCCACCAACCTCGTGGCGCGGCATCGCAAGCAGGAGGTCCGGCACTATCGGGCTCTGGCTCGCGCGGGGGTCGAGCCGGACGCCGACAGCCACGAGAGCCAGGTCGTCACCTCGGCCTCCGCTCAACGATTGCAGCCCCAGCTCGCGAAGGCACTCACGAGATTGACCCGGGGCGAGCGAGACGTCCTGCTGCTGATGGCGCTCAGCCGGCTCAGCCACGAAGAGATCGCGCAGCCCCTGGGGATCTCGTACGGCACCGTCGGTTCCCGGCTCAGCCGGGCCCGCAAGAAGATCCGCGCCCTACTGGAGGGACTCGAACGATGAACGAGATGAACGACCTGCAGATGATCAGTACGATGCTGGCCAAGCCGGATCCGTCCGACGAGGCCGTCCGCGAGGGGCGCCGCCGGCTCCAGAGTGCCCAGCGGCGGCCAGGGCGCGGGAACGTCACCTGGCTGACCGGCGTGATGGGTCTCACCACCGTCGCCGGCGCGGCTGTGGCGGTGGCGATCGCCGTGACCGGCTCGCCGGCACCGATCAGCACGCCCGACAGCCCGCCGGTGGTGGCGGTCGAGATGTCCGGGCAGCAGATCCTGCTCGCGGCCGCGTCGACCGCCGAGACCAAGTCGGCTTCCGGCACCTACTGGCATACCAAGACCGACTTCACCGCATCGAGCGTCGGCCGGGCGTTTCCGAAGACCTCGTCGGAAAGCTGGGTCCGGCCCGACGGGCGGACCTGGCTCGCATCGCGCTCAGGGAACACCGTTTTCAAGGCGGACCCGACGGTTTTCGTGATCGCCGACGAAGAGGTGAGCTTCGCCCAACTTCAGAAGCTCCCGGCCGACCCGGCCGCGCTGAAGGCGTGGATCGCTGACAAGCTGACCAACACCAGCGGTGACCTGGTCATCCGGTCGCTGAGCATGCCACCGCGCAATCCCTGATCGGCCTGTTGTCCGACTCGGTCCAGCCTGAGGTCCGAGCCGCGGCCTTCCGCGCTCTGGCCGCGATGCCGACCATCAAGAGCGTCGGCACCGTGGAAGACGTTCTGGGCCGTTCCGGTGAGGGCCTGCGGATGTCCAGCCCCGGCCTCGACCTGTCGGTCATCATCGACCCGGTGACCTCGCAGGTCCTCGCCTCCAGCTACCGCAGCAGCAACGAGGACAAGACTGCGTACAAGGAAGGGACGCGCACGGTCCGCGTGGCCGAGTGGACCGACGAGCTGCCCGAAGTGGTCTCGCGACCGGAGCCCGGTCCCGCCCAGGGCTGAACCGGCACCGGTCCGGGATGAGCGCGATGTGGCCGCACTGCAGGGCGGCCGCATCGAGGAGGAGAGTTCACGGCTGGGTGGTGAGTCCCTCCAACATCGAACGGACCGGCGTGGCCGTGCGCCGGAGGAGATTTTCGAGCTCCGGTCCGGTGGTGGAGAACTCCCCGCGGCGTGCGGCGTGGAACATGCCGAGCAGCATGTTCGCCTGATCCGCGGGTACGCCGTGGCCGATCATCGTGGCCGTCCACGCCGTGTCGTCGGCGACGACTCGGCGGATGGTGCGTCCGGTGAGTTCGGTGACGATGCCGGCGATGTCTTCGAGGTCGAGCGCGTCCGGTGCGGTCAGCGGCGGGGTCGGACCATCGAACCTGCCCTCGTCGGCGAGGATGATCGCTGCCGCTTCGGCGAGGTCGGCGTGCGTGGTCCAGGTCACGGGCCCGTCGGCCGGTGCGACGAGTTCGCCGGTTTCCAGCGCCCGGCCGAGTAGGTGCCGGACGGTGTCGGCGTAGAACCCGTTCCGCAGCGCCGTGAACGGTGTGCCCGTCTTCGACAGGTAGCGCTCGGTGGCGGCATGGTCGGGCATCGGCGCGAAAACCGAATCCTCGGCGGCACCCTGGTGGCTGGTGTAGAGGATGCGCTTGGCGCCGGCGTCGCGAGCGGCGTCGATCGCCGCGGTGTGCTGGGCGACCGCTACCTCGCCTGCCCGGTCGGTCGAGACGATGAGCACCTGCGTCGCGCCCTCGAACGCGTCGGCGAGGGAGCCGGGGTCGGTGAAGTCGCCGCGTCGCACGCGTACCCCGCGTGCGGCCAGGTCGCCGGCGCGGTCGGGGTCGCGGACGCTCACGCCGACCCGGTCCGCCGAGACCCGATCGAGCAGCCGGTCAACGATCTGGGAGCCGAGCCGGCCGGTACCGCCGGTAATGATGATCATGATCTGTCCCCTCCTGATAACGTTGGAATGATGAATCTGCTATCAACGTTAGCAACAAGGATAGTGGGAATGCGCTACCGTTGGAAATGTGGCAGAGGTTAAACCGGATGGCGCCGGCAGGCACAGGACGCGAGCGAACATCGTGGAGTGCGCGGCGCGGCTCCTGCGCGAGCACGGCGCGGGCGCGGTCACCACCCGCGCGGTCGCGCAGGCGGCCGGCATGCAGGCGCCGACCATCTACCGGTTCTTCGAGGACAAGGACGCGCTGCTCGACGCCGTCGCCGAACACGTCTTCGCCACCTACGTCGCCGGGAAGACCCTCGCCAAGGACAGCGGCGACCCGGTCGCGGACCTGCGGGCGGGGTGGGACACGCATATCGGCTTCGGCCTCGCCAACGCGGCGCTGTTCGGTCTTCTCGTCGACCCCGGCCGCGGGCCTGGTTCACCGGCGGCGGCCGCCGGCCTGGAGGTTCTGCGCGCCCGGGTGCACCGCGTCGCGGCGATCGGCCGGCTTCGGGTCCCGGAAAGGCGCGCCGTCGAGCTCATCCACGCCGCCGGCACCGGCGCCGTGCTCACCTTGCTCGCCACCCCGCCCGAGCACCGGGACCTCGACCTCGCCGACGCGATGTACGAGGCGGTGACGCGATCGATCCTCACCGACGTGCCGACGCTTCCCGCGGGCAGCGCGGCCGCGGCCGCTGTCGCGTTCCGGGCCGTCGCACCGGAGCTGACGATGCTCACCGAGACCGAGCGCGCCCTGCTGTCGGAGTGGCTGGATCGAGTCGGCGACGGCTCGACCACCCCTGGTGCCGCGGCCGGACCCGGCTGAGACCGCGATCAGGCGCTGTCCGGCCCGGAACGCCTCACCCTCCGGCTCACCGGGAAACGTGGTCGGTCGTCGTGAGGGTCATACGGGCCACCTCGCGTCGCTTCGACGGCGGACAGGCCAGGGGGCGGAGTGATATTCGCCGGGTGCCGGTGCCGACGCGGCGATCGGGTCACCGCGAACCTCCCACGATCGCCTTGGAGGCGAGCCGCTCGTGGGCGAAGCACAACCGGTAGGCGTCGGCCGAGGCCGTTCTCGTGTTGTAGTACACGCAGTCCTCACCCGCGGGCGTGGGCGGGGCGTTGTCCGGCGGGCCGTCCGGGAGCGGGGCGGAGGCGCCCGCGCGGCGGGCGAGGACGGTGTGGACGAGGCGGGAGGCGACCACGGCGGCGGAGGCCAAGCGCACCGGTGCCGGCCCAGATGTACAGCGCGAGCCAGACGTAGGTGATCTGGTCCAGCGTGCCCACCCGGCGCAGCATGAAGCCGATCAGATCGGCGAGGCCGGCGAAGAGCGCGATCGGCAGCGCGTAGGGGGCCAGCCGTACGATCGGGCGCCACACGGGGCGGTCCGCACGGCGGCGGGCCCAGCCGCGGGCACGGCAGACCCCAGGAAGCCGAGCCCGAGGTTGAGCAGCGTCAGGCCGCCCAGCCAGAGGTCCGCGGTCATGGTGAAGGGTACGGCGCCCGCGTCGGGGCGGCCCTCGATGATGTCGATCAGGCCGTCGGTGATGACGACCGCGTCGTCACCGGAGATCATCCCGGTGTTGGTGACGAGGGCGATGCCGTATCCGCCTGCGGGCAAAAGGGTCTAGTTGTGGGTGAGCAGCCAGCCGGTGTGCTGGAGCCGGGGCGCTCCCCCGGCGGTCTTCTCGGTCTTCCATCCCATGCCGTAATCGCTGCCGCCCACGCCGGACGCGGTCTGGGCAATCTTGACGGTCTCCTCGGGGAGGACATGGCCGGCGCCGTTCTGCGTGATCAGCCACTTGCCATGTCGTCGGCGGTACTGACGACACCGTAGGCGCCATTGACGAACCACTTCGGATGGGAACGCTTGATGACCTGACCGTAGGCGCGGATGTGACCCTCGCCCGCGCCGGGGAGGTCCAGGGTGGTGTTCACTGTCCTGGTGGACGTCATGCCGAGCGGACCGAACACGGTGGCGGTCATATGGTCGGCGAACGGCACCCCGGCCACCACCTCGACCAACCGCGCCGCGAGAGCGTAGTTGGGGTTGTGGTAGATCATTTTGGTGCCCGGGTCGGTGGCGAGCGGGGCGGTCCGCAGCATCGCGACGGCGTCCTTGAGGGTGTCCGGCGCGGGCAGCGTCAGTTCGGGAAAGGTCTGGTCGCTCATCCCCGAGGTCTGCTGGAGCAACTCCCGCACAGTGATCTTCCCGGCGCGGGGCTCGGCCATGTCGGGGCTATGGCAGTCGTACCGGTGCGGTACTGCCCCGGACGATGAGCTCGGTGCCCAGTTCCACCCGGGTCTGGGCCGGCTGCTCGCCTTCGGCCAGGGCCAGCAGCATGGTCGCGGCCGCCTGGCCCATCTCGGTGAGCGGCTGCCGGATCGTGGTGAGCGGCGGGATGGCCCAGCGCATCGCGGGCATGTCGTCGAAGCCGATCACGCTGAGGTCGTCCGGTATGCGCAGTTTCAGTTCCTCGGCGGCCCAGTAGGCGCCGAGGGCCTGGCCGTCGTTGCAGGCGAAGATCGCGGTCGGCGGATCGGGCAGGCGCATCAGGTCCTTGGTCTGCTTCAGCCCGGTGCGGATGCGGAAATCGCCCGTGCGGACGAGTTCGGGGTCGACGGGCACATCGGCCATCTCCAGCGCGGCGCGGTAGCCGTCCACGCGGGCCCTGCTGGAGATGGCGTCCGGCGGGCCGGCCGGGTGGCCACGAGGCCGCCGCTCCAGTTGGCCGCGCCGACCGACGGGATACCGGGACCGGGCATGCCGATCGGATCGAGCATGACGACGGGCACGTGGCGGGCCGCGAGCTGTCCGCGCTGTGACTCGGTCAGCCCGGAGAACACGGTGATGACTCCGGTCGGACGGCGACTCAGCACGTCCTCCAGCCATGTACGTCCGGGGATGTGGTCACCCTGGCAGTCGGAGACCACGACACCGACGTGGTTGCGTCGCGCCACCTCCTGGACGCCCTTGATGACCTCGATCGGGTAGTCGCCCGCGAGCTCGTGGAAGACCAGCTCCAGCAGCCGGGACGGGCGGACGCGCTGACGCTGGCGGCGGTAGCCGTGCTCGCGGATGATGCCCTCGACCAGGGCGCGAGTGTCGGGCGCGACCTCGGTGCGGCCGTTGATCACCTTGCTGACCGTGGCCGTCGAGACACCCGCCCTCTCGGCCAGCTCGGCCAGAGTCAGAGCCTGTGGCGACACGGGACCGGACAACCGCTCTTCAGGCCAGGTCATGGCCGGATTGTACCGACACGGTTCCAACGGGGATCGCCGGTCTTCGTCAGATCACCACGCGAGCCACACGACGCTCGTCCTCTGCCGGTGCGAGGGGTTCGCGCCGTCCATTCACGAGCTGGCCGGTGCGAGGGGCAACGACCCGGTGGCCCGCCGGCAGGCCTTCTTTTTACGTCTTCTCATGTCGACGGCCTCGCCACCGTGGTGGCCCGGCCTCCGGAGCGTGTGGTGCGCGAGGTGTTCGCCCAGTTCACAGAGCGGTTCGGGTGCTCCTTCGCGTGATCTGGAGAGCGTCGTCCGCGGTGAAAACCGGGTGACATTTCGCATCACTTGCCGGAATGCTGAGGGCGGCCGATGAGTTTTGTCGGTGGTGCCCGTCATTCTTTGCATGACCACAACTTCTTGCGAGACCCAGGGCTGGCACACCAGCCACGACCACGTCATGTCCGACGACCTTGATTGAGGTACCGTGTCCAGCCCACTGCTCGACTCACCCGCCAAGCCCGCGACCGCCGTTCCAGGTCGCACCCCGGCCGTGATCCGACTGCTGGTGCTCGCCACATTCGTGGTCATCCTCAACGAGACGATCATGATCAACGCGATCCCACGGCTGATGGTCGCGCTGCACATCACCGAGCAGACCGCACAGTGGCTCTCGACCGCCTTCATGCTGACCATGGCCGCGGTCATCCCGATCACCGGATGGTTCCTGCAGCGGGTGTCCACCCGCAGCGCGTACACCACCGCGATGGGCCTGTTCCTGCTCGGCACGGCGCTGGCCGCCGTCGCGCCGACGTTCGAGGTGCTGCTGGGCGCCCGCATCATCCAGGCGTCCGGGACGGCCGTGATGATGCCGCTGCTGATGACCACGCTGATGCAGGTGGTGCCGGAGACGGACCGGGGCCGGGTGATGGGCACCGTCTCCCTGGCCATCTCGGTCGCGCCCGCCATGGGCCCGACGGTCTCGGGGGTGATCCTCCAATTCGGGTCCTGGCGGCTGCTGTTCGCCGTGGTGCTCCCCATCGCCGCCGTGATCACATGGCGCGGTCTGAAGCAGCTCAAGAACGTCGGAAAGCCCGAGTTCAGCACCATCGACTGGTTGAGCGTGGTGACCGCGGCCGCAGGCTTCGGCGGCCTGGTCTACGGGCTCAGCCAGTTCGAGGGCGGTGACGTCGCCGTCGCCGCCGCGATCGTGGCGGCCGGCCTGGTCGCCATCGCCGTCTTCGTCGTTCGCCAGCTGTCGTTGCAGAAGCGCGGCGTGCCGCTGCTGGACCTGCGCACCCTGCGATACCGCACCTACACGGTCGCGCTGATCCTCATGTCGGTGGCCTTCATGTCGATGCTCGGCTCGATGATCCTGCTACCGCTGTACCTGCAGAACGTCCGCGGGCTCAGCGCCCTGCAGACCGGGCTCCTCGTGATGCCGGGCGGCCTCGCGATGGGGCTGCTCGGTCCGACCGTCGGCCGCCTGTTCGACCGGTTCGGCGGCCGGATCCTGGTCATCCCCGGCGCGATCGGGATCACGCTCGCGCTCACCGGCTTCACCCAGGTCACGATGACCATGCCGTTCTGGCAGCTCCTCGGTCTGCACGCGCTGCTGATGGTGGGTCTGGCCGCCACCTTCACCCCGGTGTTCACCCTCGGGCTCGGAGCGGTTCCACCGCCGCTCTACTCCCACGCCAGCTCGATCCTGAGCACGCTGCAACAGGTCGCCGCGGCCATCGGCACCGCGCTCGTGATCACCGTGATGAGCGCGCGAGCCGATGCCCTGAAATCCACCGGAGTCACGGAGGTGCTCGCCAACCTCGACGGCATGCGGCTGGCCTTCGTCATCGGCGCGGTGCTGTCCGTGGCCGTGGTCGTCACCGCCCTGCTCCTGCCCGCCCGAGCGGACAGCGCCGACGAGATCGAGGGGACCCGGCCGATGAAACCGGTGTGACGACGCCGGCGTTCGCATGATCGCGCGAAGCCCGTCCGCGACGAGCGATTCGCGACCATGACGGTCCCACGGGGGCAGTCGATGAGGAGACATCGCGCGAATGGGGGCACCGATGGCCCCGTGGTCACATGGTGCAGATCATGTGGTCATCGATGTGCTTCGGGCGGCCGGGGCGCTTCCATGGCACCCCGGTCGGGTTCGCCGGCTGCCTGGTGGACGTCCTCGGTGAGCCTCAGCGCGAGCGATGCCGCCGATCGGCCACCCCCACATCAGGAATCCACCCGAACGGGAGCTAGTGGTCGCGCCCGTTAATTCGTCGGGGGTCATCCGGGCAGCGGGTGCGGTGCGTGTCGGTCGTGCTGTTTGATG
>NZ_JBPJUQ010000118.1:0-16490 GCF_051192615.1 Streptosporangium sp. G11 | reverse complement strand
ACCTTCACCTCCCGCGACACCGCCACCCTCAACCCCGACCCATCGGTGCAGGCCAACCGCTACACCTACGCCAACGCCAGCCCTCTCACCCACACCGACCCCACCGGCCACGCCTCAATCGTGATCAACAATCCCATACCGTCACCACCCCCGAAGGGCGACCCGTCCGCGACGCCGTACTACTCCTGGCCCGATCAGCCGGGCGGCCTTTACCCCCAGTTCAACGAGGGCGAGGAGATGTGGTGGGAGGAGCGCTACGGAGACTACGCGCTGCGACCACAGATCACGGACGAAGAAGCCAAGAAGTGGGGCATCATGCCCACCGGCAGGCCCATGCCAAAGGACATGGAAGAAGAATTCTGGAGTGCGAGCGAGGGCGCGCGTAAAGAATTCCTGGTGCTGTACAACGTCATGCAGATGTACAACACAGAAGTCACCGACAACTTCATAGTTGTTCAATGGATGCGGCTCAACCCACCGACAAACTCACCGATGGCTGCGTCCACCCCAGCGCCAGGTGCTATTGATCAGTGGGAAAGCTGCGCCATGAAGATCTCTAAGAAGAAATGCGACGCTTGGCGTAAAGCTGCGGAAACAGTGGTTGCAGCGGATTATTTCAGCAAAAACTGTCTAACCTCAGGGCAACTCGAAACGACTTACGAAACATGCGCCAAACTTCTCCCCAAGCTCGGAATCACGACGGAATATTGGTCCAACAAGATAGTTGATAAATTTAAAAGTACCGCCCTCTTTAAGGTTTTAGATATTTTCGTCGGCGATGCCGTTGCGTGTCGTGATGGAGATATAGCCTCGTGCATACTCATGGCATCCGACCTGGCAGGCGGGGCTGCCGTTAAAGGCGTTAAAGCCCTAGGGGCCGTGGCAAGCAGAGTCGGCAGTATTTTAGGCGCCGCCACAGCCACATGTCGAAGAGGCGGTTGCGATTGGGCGAAAATCAGTGGAATCCTGCGTGATGCATCAAAGGGAAAGGGAAACTTTGGCTTAGGAACAGGAACGATCGCCGAAGCCAATCAGGCTGGAGCATCCTGGGTTGGCGATGGATACAAGGTCGTCCACAAAAAGAATGGTGATACACTATGGATTAGCGCTGACGGCCGACGACAATATCGCCTGCCAAGCTATAAGCCGAATTGGGGAAATTATCAAGCTAATTTCGAGTGGCGTCCCGGGACGAGCGGACAGTGGCAAGGGAATGGGCACCTACATATTAAGGAGTAGTCATGAGGGCCGAAGTAAAGGGCTTCCACAGTCCAGACCTGGATTGGCTTTCGGAATTTCCTGAAGATCCAAACGATTTTGGAATTCTTCTACAAGTTTTCGTCGGTCCAGCCAGCAAGGAGGGCAGCGAGTCTTTTGACATAATGATTTGCACCCCATCATTTGTTGCCCGCAGGATTGCCGAATCTGGAATTGTTGATGGGCGCCACCATCTACTTGTATCCCATTTCAAAAAAGATGACATTGAATTCTATATCACAAAACGAGTCAATGCCATAGATGAGCCAAGCTGGGTAGAAGTAGCAAACAAACTGAGCCGCTTAGGTCGATGGGAATTCGAAGATTATGACGATTGAGCATTTATCGCATCTCAGAACCCGTCATTAGTCACGTATCGAAGAACAGCACGCCCAGTGCGCCGCCGACGGCATCGACGCCACCAGCGCGCTGGCCCGGTGCAGGCATCGGGGGCGCACTAAGAAACGTGTCACCAGTCCAAAACCAGAGAGATTCCTACGGTGATCTCAAATCATGACTTGGCGCGTCTTTGGCCGGTTGGCCACCATACGTAGGCTGCAATAACAGGTATGCGCCTGCCCTTGTGGTTAGACCGTCGCAGTGCTGCTGAGCCGGACGGTCCGCTGCCCTCACGCGCAGCACCAACACGGCGACGGCTCGTGTGGTGGATCATTGTGACCGTGTTGGCGGTGAGCGCCGCCGTAGGGTTTACCGCGTGGCGGCTATTGTCCGGTTTGCCGCCGTTGAAGCCCGCCCAGGAGGCGACGGCGCGGATCGATGTCATCCGTACCGCGCTCGCAGCCGGTGCCGGCGTGGGCGCCGCGATCACACTGATGCTGGCGTTCCGCCGACAACGACACCACGAGAGCGTCGCTGAGAGCACCGAGCACGACGCCAACGAGCGGCGGGTCACCGAGCTGTACACCAAGGCGGCCGAGCAGCTCGGCAACGACCAGGCCCCGGTCCGGCTGGCCGGGCTGTACGCGCTGGAGCGGCTGGCGCAGCTCACCCCCGACCAGCGCCAAACAATCGTGAATGTGATCTGCGCCTATCTGCGGATGTCCTACACTCCACCCCCGGGGAATCGTCACGACAAGATCCGCGCAGCACAACGCGCCACCCATCGTGGCGGTACGGCACGCTCCAGCGCCGCGCCGGGCGGCAGAGATTCACAGGAAGAACAGCAGGTCAGGATCACCGCCCACCGCATCCTCACCGACCACCTTCGCTACGTCAAAACCCCGCCACCAGGCCGTTGGCCCAAGCGCAGGTGCCGCCAAGCATCTAATCCCAATGCGCGATTTTGGCCCGGCATCCGCCTCGACCTGACGGGCGCCACCCTCCTTGATTTCGACTTCACTGACTGCTGTGCCGCCTCAGCCTTGTTCGGCAGGGCGACCTTCACCGGCAGTGCCGTCTTCAGCGGGGCGGCCTTCACCGGTAGTGCTTGGTTCGACGGAGCGACCTTCACCGGCAGTGCCTGGTTCAACGGAGCAACCTTCACCGGCGACTCCCGGTTCGACGGGGCGACCTTCACCGGCAATGCCGTCTTCAGCGGGGCGGACTTCACCGACAGTGCCTGGTTCAACGGAGCAACCTTCACCGGCGACTCCCGGTTCGACGGGGCGGCTTTCACCGACAGTGCCTGGTTCGAGGAGGCGACCTTCACCCGCGACTCCCGGTTCGACGGAGCGACCTTCACCGGCAATGCCGTCTTCAGCGAGGCGTCCTTCTTCGACGAGGCCGTCTTCGGGGGGGCGACCTTTACCCGTGGCCCCGAGTTCGACGAGGTGTGCGGAGCGGAGAAGGTGGATCTGGAGGGCGCGTTCGTCTCGGGAGAAGTAGAGCCGATGCAGGTGCCGGAGGGGTGGTGGAGGGAGATCGGCCCGGACGGGAGAACGAGGCTCCGGCGTGATGTGCCACCTGCTGCGCCCGGGGACGCGACGGAAGGGGAGCGCGGGGAGGTGGGGTGACATAAGCGGCCTTACCGCGCAGTACGACCTGCGCAAACGCTTTTCACCCGCTATCGCGGCTGCACCGGCCGGACTTGTCCCGCGATGTTTGATGCAGGCCCGGGGGTGGCGAGCCGTAGCCGGAACGGACCCGTTTGGGGCTGGTGACACGTTTCTTAACGGCACCCCGACTTCACCCCGGCCGCCATTCCATCACCCCAGTAACCATTGCTTCACTCAGAGTGAAGCTACTTCAGAGGGTCGTGATCCATCCGGCAAACACAAGAAGACCCAGCTCGCAGGTCAAGTAGGGGAAAGTCCAGGGAGGTTCAGCGAACTCAACTCAAGAACTGTTGCTCACCCGTATTCCGGCCGCCCCGTACTGGGCCCCCTATAGCCCCTTCGCCATCGCCTTGAAGTACTCGGAAGCGCCGTAGTGCGGCAGCGCGGCGATCTCCTTGGCCAGCTCGTTGAGGTCTTCGACGGTGCACGCGCCGTCGGCGTGGGCGAAGTCCGTCACGGCGCGAACGGCGAGCTCGGCGACGTCGGGCGAGGAGACGTTTCTCCAGTAGCCCGCCACCGCAGCCAGTTGCTCGAACCGCTCCTGGCCGACCAGCTTCCGCGGCGCGCGGGAGGACGTCCGCTCGCGCAGGTACAAGGGATAGACGCCGATGAAGGCATGGACCTGGGAGAGGGGGTGAGTCGCCTCAATGTGACGGAACGTGCTGTGGACGATCGCACGCTCGATCGCTGACAGACGCTTCTCCCGCTTCTCGCGATCCAGGAACTCGAAGAACGCGCGGCGGCCCCTCGGCCGGGAACCCGAACCTCGACGACACTGCTCGATCAGGTCGGCCGTGAGCAGATGATGCCGGTAGTGCGCCGCCTCATGGACGCCGGTGGCCAGCACCCCCCGCAGTCGAGAGCCTACGAAGGACTCGATCTTCAGTATCAGCACCACCTTGACGGCCTCGCGGTCGCGTCCGCTCAGCCGGTCCTCGAACTGCGTCTTCGACGCTCCAGCCTCCCCGCGGAAGTTACGGTCGAAGAAGTCGAGCGACAACCGGTCCGGTGCCCGTTCGTCCTTGGACCGCAGAACGGCGATCTCCGCGGGTGGGAGTCGAAGATGATCCTGGCCGCCTCGACGAACGGCTTGCTGATCTCCACGGGTGGCGGCGCGGGGTTGCTCAACGTTCCGACATGCGCGTTCCACCAGGTGTTCCACTTTTCGACGGCGGCCTTCATACTCTGCGCGAGCCGGACGCTCTTCGCCGTCGCCAGGAGCCCGGCGACGGTGTTGGTCTCGACCAGGCATTCGCCGTCGATCCGATCCCGGCGCACGGGGCCGGCAAAGTCGGTGGGAATGATGACCAGCCTGACGAGCTCGAAGGGAAAAACGCCGTTGACCGGCTGGAATCTCGTCTGCCCGTCGAAGGTCACACGCGGGACGTTCGTCTCCATGGCGTGGTAGCGGCCGTCCCGGTCCCGGATCACCGCCGTGATCCGCTTGCTCGACCACCCGAGTGACGCTGCGGCCAGGACGGTGGTCCATCCGTTCCGCCCCGCGATCGTCATGTCGAACGGAATGATCTCCTTGCCGAGGGTGAGGTCGAACTCCAGCCTCCCGGTGACCGGGTCGTCGCCGACGAAGACGAGCGTTCCGAGCCGGGTACCCGACAGGTCCGTGAGCCAACTCACGTCGCAACCTCGATCTCAGCTCGTCCTGATCGTGATCTCGTCGTAGACGAAACCCTCGGTGGGAACCGTGACGTCGAACGTTTGGACCACGGGATACACGCCCTCGGGCGACAGCGGGTTCTCCGGCGCGCCGACGGTGGCGTCGACGGTGACCCAGTCGGGCCCGTCGACTCCCAGACCAGCCTCGTTGGCCCGGCGGCCGTCGATCGCGGCCAGCAGCCCGGACAGGGGTTCCTTCGTCGGGTCGTAGCCGATCTCGCCCTCCACATGGGAGGCGAGCCAGGCGATCGCCTCGCGCTCCCGGCCTGCTCGGATGGGCAGGCAGATGCGGTACCACGGGCTGTTCAGGAACTCGTTCCGCCGGTTGTCGCCGTCGAGCTGGATGCACCAGCCGAGTGATCGGCCCAGCGGCGCGGGCTCGGAATCGGCGGTGATCTCGTAGGCGGGCCGGGGAAAACCGTCACTGTTGGCCGTGAACCGGGGGACCCACCACGACGGATGCATGTACACGAACATCCCATCGATGTCGAAGTACCGGTGGAAGTACTCGATCTCGAGCGGCGTGGGCTCGGACGGATCGTCGCCACGGCCGAAAAGGCTCGACACGAGCCGATTCATCGCCTCGTAGCGCTCTTCGACGCGCAACTCGTTCGCGGGCCGTGGCCGGATCTTGCTCTTCTCGGTGATGATCGCTTTCTGTCGTTCAAACTGCTCGTTCAGGAGCTGTTCGGTGATCGCCGCGACGGCCGCCCTGCGTTCGGTGTCCCACTCCGCCAGTGCCGCGGCGGACGGCTCGTAGGCGTAGGTGTAGGTGAGGGCGACCGCGTCGGAGTCGCCGGGTGCTATCTCCACCTGCGAGCGGGTATCCGGCTTACCGATGGCCTGCGCGATCTCCCGCGCCCGCATGGGCTTCTCAGCTGTGGCCAAAAACGCCACCACCTGCCGCCGGAAGCCCCGCAGGGGCGGCAGGCGTGGCGGCTCGTCAGCGAAATCGCTGCGGACCGAGCCGGACGGCTCCTCGATGACCACGCCGTCGTCTGCGGCCGTGTCGGTTTCGCTTCAGCCGAAGCCGTCTCCGCTGTGGTGTCAGCCCCGCAGCTGCTCGACGGTGATCACTCGGGCGGCCTCCGCCTGGGTCGCCGCGCGGACCTCGACGAAGTCGTTCTCGTTGCGCAGGATGGTGACGATCCCGGTGAGCAGCGTGTTCTGACGGATGCGGTCACGGGCGATGACCTGCCGATCAACCGACAGCACATCGGCATAGGCGTTCTCATCCTTGGCCCACGCCCAGGCCCGGCCACTGAACCCAGGATCGCGCCCGATCAAAACAGTACGCACGCTGGAGGCCGTCAGTTGAAGCGTAGGTGCGCCGCGCGGGTTCAACTCCTTGCCGATGCGCATGCTCACGCGCAACTGCGTGGCGTACTCCTCAAGCTGCGACTGCGACCAGGAGTCAATGTTCTGGGGCAGGTTGCCGAGCATGTCGATGCGCAGGTCGCCCAGCGTCTCCTCGAGGCGCTGGGCGAAGTCGAGCGTTTCCTGAGGGACGAGGAAGCGGCCTGCGGCTTCGCGGCTCGGGACGCGCTCCATGCGGTGCATAGGAGGGGAGGGGCGGATCATCAGGGTCGAGGACTCGGGCTCGGGCAGTGGGTGCAGCGCGGGCCACTGCTCCGGCCGCGGCACGACGGAGCCCGGCTCCAGCGGAAGGATTTCGCGCATCCTGGCGGCGGCCTGTCCCCCCGCCTCCGATTCGGTGCGCAGAGCTGAACCGGCGGCGTCGGCCATCGGCCAGAACCGCAACAGCCACGCCTCCTCGACGGCTTCGGTGACGGTCTCGTCGTAGTCGGCAGGCTGGGTGCGGACGGGGCCGGCATAGGCGCGCAGGCCGTAGGCGAAGAACGGAGGACCCAGCAGCAGCATCTGCCCGGAAGGACTGTGCATGAGGCCGCACAGCTGCACGGTGCCGCCCGGACTCAGGTAGACGACCTGCCCGGCCTCGGCCCAGAGCTCGCCAGGTGCCGGAGGCTCAGCGCCCCAGGCCTCCATCCGCACGTGCGCCCTCCGTGCCCAAGCCTGGCTTTTGATGCCGACCTGCCCCAAGGCGATCCGGTCGGGCTCGGCCAGCAGTGCGCCGGCCTCGGCCTCCGGTTCGGCCTCCTGGCCGAGGCCGGATCCGTCGAACAGATCAAAGCGGCCGTAGGAGATCGGCACCTCGTCCTCGACACCGCGGATCAGCTCGGCCATCCGGTCCCTCCATCGCGATCATCGCTTGTGGGTGGAGACCTTAGCGGCCACAGGCGACATTACGGACTTGCCGTGACCGGGGCCACCAGGATGAAAAGCCTCACCAGATGGCCGGCTACCCCTATCAAGGGCAACGGGTCATTTGTTGATCGCTTCGTAGGCGTCTCCCCATTCGTTGAGCAGGATGAAGCCAGGTAGCGTCACCGTCTCCAGAAGTTGGGTCAGCACGTCCGCCGTCGGCGGAAGATACAGCGCGAGTAACCCGGCCAGCGAGGCGCGGCATGCATCAAGGTCGATGCCGTCGTTGCGATACTCACGCTCCGGGTTCGGGACCATTGATCGCATCGCCTTGAGCCCGCCGGAGGCGGATCCGAGGCAGTCCCTCCAGTACGGGACCCTCACGATCAGCTGGATGGCGACGGTCAAATTACGGCCGATCGGCCCTGCCTGCCCCTCGGAATCGGCATACAGCACGGGCCGTTCTCCTGCCGCCTCCCCGCACAGGAAGAACGTCCCGCCCGCGCCGTCCCCGGCGACCGCCTCAAGGGCCTCACCGGACTCCAATCTCACCACTTCGACGGGATCGGTACGGGAGACGTCGAAATCGAACGGCCATGTCAGCAACTCGGCGGCCGCCGGAGTGCGGTGGATAAGGTCGAGAAAGGGTTCCGGGTGCACCACGGTGAGCACCCTAACAACTCGCTGCTCCTCAACTTCCGGGAAACGATCACTTTCATCCTGGGAAGCGATCAACTGCCCCTTGGTTCGTCAGCAGGTCAAAGCCACTCGTGAACACCCCCCATCACCTGCGGCGCGGTGGTCGTGGCCGCCGGCGCTTGGAGCAGCGCGCTCACCCGCGACCTGGGCTTCTTCCTGCCCGCCGCCCCGCAGGTCACCTCGCGGGTGAGCACCGAACCGCTGGACATTCCCGACACGCTGCGATCGCCGCGCCTACGCCTCCGCGATCGACCGGACCATCGCCGCCATCGGCGGCCGCGACCGGCTCCTGGCCGACGTCGCCGACACCGAGATCGGCAACGCCCTCACCGCCCTGTGGGGAGCGTGCGCACCCGCGACGTGGAACCGCAACCGCGCCGCGGTCTCCTCCTGGCTCACCTGGTGCGCGACCAAGAAGCGGTGGACCGCACCGTTGGTCCCCACAGAAGCCGAACGCCGCCGCGAGAACGTCGACCACACCAAGGCCGTCTCCAAGACCAAGCTGGAACGGCTGCTGTCGCGCCGCGACATCCCGCTGCGCGACAAGACGCTCTACCGGATGCTGTACGAGACCGCCGCCCGCGCGGCCGAGGTCCTGTCCTCCAGGAGGCGGGCGAGGGATCCCATGGAGCGTCCCGGGCGGCGGGCGCGCTCCAGGAGGGCTTGGGGGTGGTTGGGGTGCTCGTCTTCCAGTAGTCGTCCGAGGCTGCTGATCATGGTGCAGGCGCGTCCGACGCTATAGCGGGCGGCCAGCTGCGTGAGGAGGTCGCCGAGCCAGGGCGGCGGCTCGGTCAGGCGGGCGGTGAGGTTGTCGCCGGCGATGAAGGGCCGGTCGGGGTGGCGTTGCCAGCAGGGCGAGCACAGTCCCAGCCCGGCATGACGGCGGACCTGGCCGCATCCGGCGCAGGCCCGTGGCGGCTGTTTGGACTGCCGCGCGCGCGAGCAGTGACCGCACCAGCCGGTGTCCTGGCGCAGATAGCCGGGCCGGTCGCAGCGCGGACACGGGCGCTGGGCGGCCTGCTGACCGGCTTGGCGCCGGCAGTCGCGACACAGGGTTGCCTCTTTGGACCGCACCGGATGCCCGCACCTGGTGCACGCCCGTGAGCAGCGGACGCATACTCCGGTGTCGGCCTGCAGGACGCGCTGTTTGTCGCAGCTCGGACAGGTGTCCTTCGCCGCCTCCTCGGTCAGTCGGCGCTGACAGCGGCTGCAGTGCTGCCGACCGGGATCGCGAAGGCCGATCGGACCACCGCAGCCGGCGCAGTCTCGTTGTCGCTTGCCCATCGCCCACGTTCACCTTCCTCGGTCACACTGGCGGCATCGACCGACCGCCGGAGGAGGCAATCTTCGGCTGGTCGACCGTCGCTCGCGGCGTCGGCGCAGGCCGCTCGACGGGCGTGGTGTCCACCTCGAACAGGTCGTTGGGGGTGCACTCCAGCGCGGTGCACAACGCCGCGAGAGTGGACAGCTTCATCTGGGCGGGTTCCTTGGTGAGCAACACCGACACCGAGGCCGCCGACAGCTCCAATCCGGCCTTTTCGGCCAGCAGCCGTCGCAACTGGGCGCCGGTCCACACTTCACGCTGGGCCGCGGCCATCCGCAGCCTCCACCGAATCTTCATGACGAGGGGTCCTCTCCGGTCAGTTCGCCCAGCGTGCTGGCCACCGCGCGTCGATAGGCGTCCTCGATGAATGTGGCCGAGGGCCGGACATAACGCATGGTCGAGCTGACCGTCCAATGCCCGAGCAGCTGCTGGATGGCGACCAGGTCGACGCCGCGTTCGTAGTTGTGGGTCGCGCACGCTCGGCGCAGCGCATGCGGGCTGAACCGCTCGACGGCCGAACGGCCCTCCAGCTCCATCAGATAGCGCAGCCGGTTGCGGATCGTTCCCGGATGCAGGCTGCCACCGGACTCGTCGGCGAACAGCACCGGCGAGTCGGGGAACTTGCCGCGCACGTCGTCCAGGAACCAGCGCAGCACCAGGTCCAGATGGTCGAGCATCGGCACCCAGCGGGGCCGAGGCCCGGAGGTGCGGGCGCCCTTGCCGAAGCGAACATGCAGCTTGCCGAACGGGCCCCGGCCGAAATGCACATCGGCTCGATCCAGCAGCGCGCACTCCTCCGAACGCAGACCGGCGTGATACAGCGTCCGAAACAGCGCGTAATCCCGCGCCGCGGGCGCGTACTTGCGAGCGGAGGCGATCCGCGTCTTGAGGAAGTCGAAGAACTCCGTCACCCGCTCCGGGGTCGGCGGCGGCAGCTGGGCCGGGGAATCATCGCCGACATGGCGGGAGGCGTTGAACTCATCGACCGGGCAGACCAGACGGACCCCGAACGCGGCCTCGATCTGGGCCGCCTTGCGGGTCTGCAGGAACCGATGGAACCCCTTGAAGATCTGCACGTAATCGCGGCGGGTGGAGGTCGCACGGCCGGCCACCGCCAGGTCCCCGACGATTCGGTCGATGTCTTCAGGGGTCACTTCCCAGGCCAGACGCCCCAGGGCGGTCAGGGTCCGCTCCAGCAGGCCGGTGTCGTTGTCGATCGTCACCGGGCTGAACCCGCGGGCTGTCCACGAGGCCACGAAGGCCTCGACGCACTCGGCCTGGAACTGCCACGGGTCCGTGGTGACCGGCTCCTGCGGGATGCCACCGCCCTGGACGATCTGCAATCGCGACCGCGTCACCGGCACACCTTCCTCACACCTGAAGGATTAAGGCAGCACCTAACATAACGTGTCTACGCCTTGACAATCGGTGAAACGAGGAAGAACGAAAGATCCCAGGCACAAGCCGAGATACCTCAAAACAAACAAGTACGAGCCCCAGATGGCTGGACCCGCACCTTCACCGACCCGCGCCTCTGCGCTGCGATCGTCGACCGGCTTACCTTCGCCGGCAACATCCTCGAGACCGGCACCGACTCCTACCGCCTTGCCCAGACCCGAGCCAGAGCCGAACAAGCCAGCTGACCCGTGCTCGGTACTGGTGGGGTCGCGTATTCAACTGTCGCGAGTTGTCGTTCCCCTGGGCCCTACTGGTGACGTTCCGTGCTCGCCGGAGGCGTGGCGGTTCAGTCGTGGAACCCGCGGAAGACGCCGTCTGCGTCGGCGCTCTCGGCGAACTCGCCGAAGTCCATGTTGCCGATGGAGAGGTTGGCGTGAATCCCGGGGATCTCGGAGGGGATGACGCGCATCTCCCATGTGAATTCCAGCTCGATGACCAGGAACGGCATCTCCTGCGAATCGACGGTGACCTTGTCGGCGATGACGAGGATCGGGCCCTGGCAGCCGTCCGGAAGCAGGGCGAGGATCTGCTGCGCAGTGAAGCCTTGATAGGCGGGGTCCTCGACAACCTTCACCTGGCCCGAGAACTCCTTTGCCCAGCCGTCCTTGTCGATGTCGCCGAGCGAGTTTCGTACGGCCTGCCATCGTTCCTGGTCAGAGAAGTCGGTACGCACCACGAGCAGGGCGTCGACTTTGGGCAACATGTCCATCTGACGATCTTCGAGGCAATGCCAGTGGCTCCGCAAGCTCACCGACGACCCTAATGTCCGTAGTGGCGTTTGGAATAGGCGAGCACACCAATCAGTACCGCAGGCCCATGGGGGTTAAGCAGCGCCGTGATCAGACTCAGGGCCGCCTGCCGCTTTCAGTTGCTCGAGTAAAGCGCCGAGGCTCTTCCCGGGCTGAGGCTCTTGTGACGGTGGCAGGTCGGCGATCGCGCCCACCAGGAACGGTCCGTCCAGCAGATCGGCGGTGAACGTCACGCCGGTGAGGCGGGCCGCCATCGCGAACATCCGCGCGAGGCCGTGCCGGGACAGGTCGTCGTAGTGTTGATCCCAGTCCTCATCTGAGCCCTCCTCCAGAGGCAGGCCGAACTCGCGCATGAGGCCGGCGAGCCGGTCGGTGTCGGCACCGAAGCGATGCTCGGGAGCGGTCGGGTCGAAAGCCGTGATCTCGATGCCGTCGGCGGCGTAGTGGAAGTAGTCGCAGGCGTAGTTATGCCGTAGGACGGACACCACGTCGGTGCCGGCCGACAGCCGCTCCAGTGTGGGGTTGGCCGTCCCCGACCAGCCGTACGGTTCCACCGCCGCGCACCCGTCGCCGGTTGCGACCACTCCGACATACCCCCCTCCGTCACCACCATTGGTCGCCACCGTGAAGTCGGAGACTGCCAGCTTCAGCTCGGTGAAGCTCATCCGCGTGCTCGTACGGGCGCCGAACCGGCGCAGCACCTCGGCCGGGTCGAGCCCACGCAGCAAGGTCACGCAATAGATCTCGCCGAGCGGGTCGCCCCGATCGCCGTACGGCGGTCGCAGCCAGCGGAACGGCGTCAGCGCATCGATGGTCATGTCGCGATCTTGGCAGGCTCTACCGACATAGTCAGGCCCACTTCGCCCTTCCGCGCGCACCTGCTGTCCGAGAGCCCGGCTTGTTGCCGCCGATATCACGGAAAGTCACTACCACGGCCCTCGGCATCGAGAACTCGCAATAGTCGAATAGGTGACTCCACCAGTACCGAGCCCATGACCACACTCACACAGCGTCACAAGAGCCATGTCCCGGACCCACGGGCATGGCTCTCTTTTTCACTAACACTCCAAGGCAGTTGATCAGCAAATGGCTCTCAAACCGACCGACACGTGGCTCTCGGATCCACCTTCATAGCCATGGGGGTGAGGACCCAGCGATACACCGTGGCGGGGGCTTGGCCGGTGATCTGCAGTCGCTGTGGCGACGGCTCAACGGTCTCGGATGGCCCGTCGCCGAGATAGTTCGTGTGCAGCACCGAGGCGGCCAGCAGGCCGCCGGGTCGCAACGCGATGAAGATGCCCGGCAGTAGCAGGTGGGGCGGCGTGTAGCACAGCGCTCCGTGGATGCTGATGATCACATCGTACGGGTCGGCCTGCTGGAGGTAGTCGACGGCATCGGCCCGCACCAGTGTCAGGCCCGGGATCGAGCTGTAGGAGCAAACGGCCCGCTGGTACTGCGCGGGCGAGCTTTCGACGCCGGTGACGTGTGCGTGATGGTGGTGGGCCAGGTGAGCGGCATATCGGCCGGTGCCGCACCCCAGCTCCAGCACCCGGCGGCCTGCCAATGGACCCAGCACCTCCGTTCCGGGCCCCGCAGTGCCAAAACCCCATCGGATAGTGTCCGGGATCGCGAGGGCGGCTGTTGCCTTGCGGAGGCGGTCGCTGCCGTAGTGGTTCCACGCCTGCGTGTTGGCTGCTTGAGGTCCACTCATCGCCTCATGTCCTCCTGGGCGGGGGGATTCGCGCGGTCTTGTTGTAAGAGCCACAGGTCGCGGAACAGGCCGGGCTGGGACGTTAACTCGTCGAATGTTCCTTCGGCGTTGACGCGCCCGTTTTCCAGAACCAGGATGCGGTCGGCGACGATCGTGTTGGCGAGGGTGTGGGTGACCAGCACGATCGCCCGCTGATCGGCGAGCTGGCGCAACCCGGTGAAGATCCGGTGTTCGGCGCGCGCGTCCAGGTCGGAGGTGGGCTCGTCCATCACCAGCAGGCCGGCGTCGCGGTGGATCGCGCGGGCGGCCGCGATGCGCTGCCACTGGCCCGAGGAGAGAGCCTGGCCCCCCCACCATTCCCGAGCAAGAAGTGTGTTCAGGCCGCTGCGTAGCGTTGCGATCACTGCGTCGGCGCCGCTGGCTTCGGCCGCGCGCCGTACGGCGTCATCGGCTTCGGGGCGGGGTTGGCCGAGGTGGATGTTTTCGCGGGCGGTCATCGGCCAGCGGGCGAACTCCTGCGGTACGACCGCGCACTGTCTCCACAGGGCGTGCGGGTTCAGCTCGCGGGTACTGACGCCGTCCCAGGCGACGTCACCGCTGGTGGGCAGGTTCAGGCCGGACAGCAGTTTCAGCAAGGTCGTCTTGCCGGAGCCGTTCTCGCCCACCACGGCGACGATCTCTCCTTTCCGGACGGTGAAGTCCACTTCGCACAAGGTGTCGTGGTCGGCCTCGGGGTAGCGGTAGGTGACGCGGCGCAAGGTCACCTGCCCAGGACGTCCCGGCACGATGTCGCCTCGGTCCAGGCGTTGCCCGGCCGCCTCGGTGATGAAGGACTCCCAGTCGTCCATGTAGCGGCCGGTGCGCATGAGATCGGATCCATATCCGACGATGCCGTGCAGTCCGCCGCCGGCCGAGCGCAGCGCGAAGACCAGGGTGCCGGCCGCGGCCGCGCCGATATACCCGGTAGCGAGCAGATAGATCACTCCGGCCCACATCAGCGCCGAGGCCAGGCCGCTGACAGCGGATCCCACCAGGCTGATCTTGGCGCGTTGCCAGGCAGCTTCGTCGTTGGTGCGGTCCACCCGCGTGCCGCTGGCCCGGTACTTGTCCAGGAGATAGGGGGCCAGGGTGTCGGTGCGGATCTGGTCGGCCTGGTCTTTGTGGGTCAGGTGCCAGCGCAGCATGTTCAGCATGCGGCGATCATGGAAGGTTCTCAGTGTCGCCAGGTAGGCGACTCTCTCGCCGGTGACCGACGCCAGCGCTTGCGGCACTGCGGTCAGCGCGAGCAGCGGGAGAAGGATCGGAGCCAGCGTCGCGATGACCACGGCCGCGGCGCTCAGCGTGGCCAGGCTGGAGACCAGGTTCTGTGACTGGCCGATCATGTCCCGGCTGACCTCGACGCCCCGGTCGGCCTTGTCGTAGCGGTCGTTGAAGCCCGGGTGGTCGTAGGCGGCCATCTCGGCGTTGGTGGCCGCATGGAGCATGCGGTATTCGGCCTCCCGGGAGATCCGCGGCCCCAGCCGGTTCGACAATCCCTGGATCGCGATGCCCAAGATCGCACGCAGAGCGGCCGCCGCGGCCAAGACCAGCACCGAGGGCAGGGCGGCGCGCAGGTGGGTGGGGTCGTGCGCGGATTGGATCAGCGCGCTGAGCGCCGCGGTGGTGGCGAACAGGCCGAGCGCCTCCACCAGGCCCGAGAGCACTTGGCAGGCCAGCAGGGCGATCGTCGAACGCCGGTCCACGGCCCAGGCCAGGGTGAAGGAGCGGCGCACCAGCTGCGGCAGGCGGCTGCTCAAGCTGCGGCCGGTCAGGTGCTGGGCCAGCTCGGCGCTGTCTCCGCCGCTGTAGGTGAACCTCAGCTGTTCGTCGTGCTGTGGGGAGGTGGTGTCGGTGATGGCTGTCTCATCAGCCATGTCAGCGGCTCCTGCTTCAGGATCGGGAGATGCCTGTCGGGGAGGGTGCGGTATTCAGGCCGGTGAAGGGCTCCTCTTCGGATGAGGGGACATCGGGAAGGCCGTGGTGTCCTTCCCGGCAGGATGTGCGGTTTGGGAGAGCAGTCGCATGAATTCGCGGTGCGACTCGCTGAGCTCACGCCTGGGCGCGTTCCAGCGGCCGGATGGCGGCCAGTTCCT
This sequence comes from Streptosporangium sp. G11, assembly GCF_051192615.1. Lineage (NCBI taxonomy): Bacteria > Bacillati > Actinomycetota > Actinomycetes > Streptosporangiales > Streptosporangiaceae > Streptosporangium > Streptosporangium sp. G11. The sequence goes on along the minus strand of NZ_JBPJUQ010000118.1, from coordinate 1,248 downwards.
TGGAGAACCACGCGATCGTGCGCTTGAGCCCCTCGGACGAGGGCACTTCCGCCCGCCAGTCGAGCCGTTCGGCGGCCAGCGTCGTGTCCGGGCGTCTGACCTTCGGGTCGTCAGTCGGCCGCTCGACGAACGTGATCTCCGACGACGATCCGGTCAGCTCCTTGATCATGGTGGCCAGCTCCAGCATGGTCAGCTCGTCGGGGTTGCCGATGTTGACCGGCCCGGCGAAGCTGCTGCGGGCCATGGCCATGATCCCCAACACGGTGTCGTCCACGTAGCAGATCGAGCGGGTCTGCGAGCCGTCCCCGGTGACGGTGATGGGCTCGCCGGTCAGCGCCTGCCGAATGAACGTCGGGATCGCCCGGCCGTCGAACGGGCGCATGCGCGGGCCGTAGGTGTTGAAGATCCGCACGATCCCCGTGTCGGTGTCACGCGAGTGCCGGTAGGCGGTGGTCAGCGACTCGGCGAAGCGTTTGGCCTCGTCGTACACGCTGCGTGGGCCGACCGGGTTGACGTTGCCCCAGTAAGTCTCGCGCTGCGGATGCTCCAGGGGGTCGCCGTACACCTCGCTCGTCGAGGCCAGGATGAAGCGGGCGCCCTTCTCCCGGGCCAGCCCCAGCGCGTGCAGCGTGCCGACGCCGCCCACCCGCAGGGTCTCGATCGGATAGCGCAGGTAGTCGGCAGGCGAGGCGGCCGAGGCGAAGTGCAGGACGAGGCCCACCTGGCCCGGCACGTGCACGTACCCGGTCAGGTCGCACTCGATGAGCCGGAATTGGGGACGTTCGAGCAGGTGCTCGACGTTGCGCGGCCCGCCGGTGAGGAAGCTGTCCATGCAGATCACCTCCGCACCCTCCTCCAGCAGTCGCTCGCACAGATAGGAACCCAGGAATCCGGCACCCCCGGTGACCAGAGCCCTCATGATGTGACCTCCAAGGCAGCGACGACGACGTCAGAAACCTCGATCGGCAGCAGGCCGGGATCCGGCCGCTCATCTGCCGGCCGGTCCTCATCGAACCTGCCGACGATCTCAATGACGAGGTTGCTGAGGGACGGGTAAGCGGGGTGAGGCCGGTTGACAACCGGAAAGCATCGGGCGGCGGCCGTCGGGGTTGCGCCGTCCATGTCATGTGTGAGAGCGCCGTCGTCGACGGCCAGCTCGCTGGAGGGGGCTGGCGGCGGGTGGGCAGAGCTGGTGCGGCGGCTGTAGAAGCCCAGGTCGGCATCAGTGGATACGCCGAAGTGGCGGCG
>NZ_JBPJUQ010000117.1:0-16836 GCF_051192615.1 Streptosporangium sp. G11 | reverse complement strand
CTCAAGCCCACGCACGAAGACAACTATGCTGCCGCGTAGTCGAAAGCCCTGATGTGTCTACCAAACCGGGGCAACTCCATCAGGGCCATCTGGGATCCCATCACGCAAGAGGCGGATCAGCTCGCCGGTGAAAGAGGTGTATTGCTCTCCTGGCGGAGCAACCGCGACCCTGGTAGACCCCGTCGCGCTGATGAGGTACGTGCCCTCGATCTGAGTGGTCCCAACAACAAAGTCGTCGGACCCCATCGCCCCAAGGACTCGCCCGCTGTAACAACAGTCCAGCATGATCACCCGGCGACGGGCCGGGCAGCTGGCTACAAGTTCACGAATCCAGTCGTAAGGAAGCGCGGTAAAGGAGGAATCCGGTCGGCTGCCAACCATGGCGAGCGAAAGATCACCAGAATACGGTGAGATAAGACCATGGCATGAGATGTGGAGGAAGAGCGTATCTCTGGCTTCTGTGACCGCTTCTTCTAACGGGGTCAGCGCCTCCGTGGCGTTGCTCGGGTTCAGCATCAGAGAGGTTGTCGAACGGTCGAAGCTGCCTGTGAGGGAATGGGTGAGCACCTCGCACAGATCATGCATGCCGGCTTCGATCCCTGGTAGATCTGAAAGCTCGGTGTACTTCGCCGTGCCGATGAAAACAGCGCGGGACTGTGCCGGGTCCGGGAGCAGGGGACTGTGTCGACCGTGTTGTCCGGGACGATGTTGTCCATGGACCGTTCTGCTGTCCTTCGGGGAGGTCGCGCGAGGAGGCCGACCGGTATCGCGTGTGCCGGCGAGGACAGCGGTTTTTGCGAGGAGAGCTTCGTCCACTCCCGTTGTCGCATGCGCTGTATCAGAATCTACGCGTACGGGCACTTTGAGGGCTGTATAGGTCTCTTTCCGGTCTGCTTCGTCAGCAGCCAGCCAGAGTCGGTAGAACCGTTCGCCTTCCGCGCTGGGAACCAGTCCCGGATCAAGTCTGTAAGCCCGCTGGGCCATGACCTGGACCAGGCACGACATCAAATCACAGTCTGGCAGCCGGGCCCGGATGAAAACGTCGTGGATCCGGGTGTGGCTAGGAGGGATCGGTAGGAGCCTGCCTTCCCGGACATCAGTTCCCAGGACGCGCAGACTGGGACGTCCGGCGCGGCGAAGTAGATCGTGAAGGGCGTCATTGAGGTTTTTCAACGGCCCCTCGGGCAGGGCTGGCTTTGCGAGACGCCTTCCTTTCACCGCCACGTCGCCTCCTCCGTGCTGGCCCTGCTTTACCGGTACTGCCCAGGCTGCCACTCGTTCTCGTTCGATGTTGTCAGTTTGTGTTGTACGTCGTCTTCCCCTGTAGCAGTCCGTGTTGAGCCATGACTGGGCGCAGATCCTAGAACCGACCGAAAGGAGATCGATGAATACTCGCGCACTACCTCGGCCCGCCCGGCGACCGTCGCCCAAGCGAACCATGCGGCGGCTCGCACATACGGCACTGTTCGCAGCCGTTCGTGGCCTGGCCTACGCGGCTGGCTCTGCGACCGTCGGCTGGATCCTGTGGTGGCTGGCCCAGCGCTGACCGCATTCGCTGGATGGGAAGTCCGGGACAGTCGCAAGGATTGTCCCGGGCGCTGATCCTGATCATGCGGTTCTCTGCTTTGTGGGCGGTCAAGTTGGCGGCGTCCCACTCCCGGCGCGGTTCAATCGTGCCCATGGAGTGCGGGATGCGCTGGAGGTCGCAGGTTCGCGGAACCATGGGGTGACCTGTGGAAACGCCTTCAAGGTCATCCCACGTATATCCCGCAGCCGCTGACATACGGCTGCCTACGGCTGCATAGAGCGGGAGAACGAGAAGAAGAACACACGCAGGTCAGAGGCATGATCGCTGGTCGGAAGAGTGCCCCCGGCATGATTCGAACATGCGACACCCGCTTTAGGAGAGCGGTGGCTGCACGTCGGCTTTGCCGTGTTTGAGCTGCGTAAACACCTCGGCGCGATAGGATCCACGCCAAGATCATCCCGCGCCTGTCCCGCATTAATGTGGCCGGGTGGTGTAGAAGGAAGACCGCTCCGATCCTTCGACGAGCCATCGTCTTGTTGTCCGCTAGTGGCTCGTCCAGGAACGTTGGCCGGGTAGTTGATCTCAGCCGGTGAACCGGTAAGGCTAGCTGCCTCTGCAAGCTGGGAGGTAGTCGTGGTCAGTCCACTTGGAGTCTGCGCACTCTGGCTGACCACCTCATCGCCCCCGATGAGGTGGTCACCCTCAGCCGCGAGCACCTGCGGCGCATCCTGCGCAAGGATGGGTTGAGCTGGCAGACCACCACGACATGAAAAGCGTCCAAGGATCCGCACTTCATCGCCAAGATGCAGCGGGTGTTGGAGTTGTACGATCACCTGCCCACCGACGAGAGGGGCATCTGCGCCGATGAATTCGGCCCGCTGACCTGATGTCCCGCAAGCGGTAGCGGGAGTTTCTGTCCTTCCTGAAGACCCTGCACTCGCGGTGGCCTGGCGAGAGGCTGTATGTGATCATGGGCACTACTCGCCGCACAAGCATTCCCAGGTTCGTGCATGGGCGGCCGAGAACGACGTCGAACTGGTGTTCCTGCCCACTTACGGCTTGTGGCTAAACTGGATCGAGTCCGAGTTCGCCGCGTTGCGCTACTACGCCTTCAGCGGCACCGACACCGCACCCATGACGAGCAGAACGCGGCGATCAGCGGTTACGTCCGCTGGCGCAACGTCCGCGCCCAACCGAAGACCAACTTCGCCGCCAGCTCACCCATCTGAAGCTGGACCAGTTACCCTGCCAAGGTCGCATGACGGGCTACTCACTTAGCTTGGGGCTGGTGCTCCGTGATGCTGTGGCAGTGGGTGAAGGCTGGGGTTTCGCCGGATCCGTTGTGGCCGGGATGGTGGTGGCGAGGAAGATGGTTGCGCCAAACGCCGCGATGGCCGCGCCGATGAGTGCTCGCAGTCGCGCTTTGCGGAGCTGATCTCGGACCTGCCAGGCGTGCGCCAGTTGCAGCAGAGCCACCGAACGCTGCTTGATCGCGGCGACGGTCTCTGTGGCTTCCTCAAGTTTTGTCGTGAGCGTGGTGCGCCGGTCGGGAGGCGTTTCAGCGGACAACATCCGGCTGAGGTTCCTCGCGACTGTTTGATGGAAGTGCAGGCTCCTGCCCAGGTCCGTCATCGAGTGGCCGAACGGTCCGTAGAACGCTTGAGGTTCGCTGGAAACCCGCTGCCGTAGGTCTGCCAGGGACGGTTCGGTGTCTATTGACTGCGGTGTGGTGAGCGGGGGAATCAGCGCCTCGGCAGTCCACCAGATCGCTAGCCCAATACCGACGAGGGCGATGATCAGGCCGACACAGGCGACAATCGCTCCGCTCAGGTCATTGATCTTGCCAGCGGCGGCAATGGGGCCGCCGCCCAGTAGGGCCGCACCTGCCGCAGCTAGGGCCACTACGATCCATTTGGCTGACGCGCGCATTTCCGCGACGGCGTCGAGCGGAGACAAGCTTGGGGGAGCAGGGCCGCTGGACAGTACAGGATCGCTCATCGTGGTTCCTGCTCGGTGCCGCCGAAGGGTGAGTCGAAGTCCTTGAGAATGGTCCCCATGCCGTCGTCGAGAGGTGGCTCGTAGCGGATCCAATCCGTGCCGTCGTATACCTCCACCTCGCCACTTGCGGCGAACCTGGTCATTCCCACGGAAAGTGGTGGTTGGGGGCTGCTCATGATGACATCCTAGACATTGACTGCTCTTAAAACGCTCGTTCTGGGGGTGCGCGGATGATGGATGAGCACGCCGGAGTAGCAGTCGCGGCGGCGAGAAGGATGGCGCTGGCGCGTAGTTGGAACGCGCTGATGGACGAGATTAGGAAGCGGCCGGGTTTCGAGGATTTCCTGCACCCGCCTGGCATCGCCGAGCTGCTCCCAGCAGCCGCGTCCGGGCCTGTCGTCATCGTGAACGCCAGCACGTGGCGGTGCGACGCCCTAGTTCTGACATCCGATGGTCTGCTGTCGATCGAATTGTCCGGCCTGACATTCGCAGAAGTTCTGGAACGCACGGATCGATATCTGCGGGCAATCCAAGAGTTCGAGATCGCGCATAAGAAGGCCGCTCGCCTTGACAACAGAGCAGCCAGTCGTAGCGAGTACTGGGCGGCCAGGGCCAGCATGGAGCAGATCCTGATCGCGACTCAAGAATGGTTGTGGGATCGTTTCACTGAGCCGATTCTCGACAGGCTCGGCCTGCTAACTATTCCGCCCGCGGATGAGGCAGAATGGCCGCGTGTTTGGTGGTGTCCAACAGGGCTACTGGCGCTGATGCCGCTCCATGCGGCCGGCTATCACGCACAGTCTCGTACGGTCCTCGATCATGTGATTTCGTCTTATACACCGACTGTAAAGGCACTTCTGGAAGCACGTCGGCAGGCTTTGGTCCGGCCTGCGGTTTCTCCGGAGGACCGACTACTTGTCGTGGCGATGGAGAATACTCCGGGAAAGACTCAATTGGTGAGCGTGGCCCGCGAACGTAAATTATTGGAGGCTATTTTCGCGGGTCGGCACACTGTCCTGGCTGACGCTGCGGCGACGCGCGCGGGCGTGGCAGCTGGCCTTGCCACACACCGGTGGGTCCATTTGAGTTGCCACGGAACTCAGAATTTGGCGGATCCGTCGCGCGGCGGACTTTTGCTCGCTGACGGCATGTTAAGAATCGCCGAGCTTGGCGTCGACCATCACCACGGTGAGTTTGCCTTCTTGTCCGCATGTAAGACGGCGACCGGCTCGATCGTTCTTCCCGACGAGGTCATGACACTCGCCTCAGCGCTGCACTACACCGGCTTCTCTCATGTTGTGGCCACCTTGTGGTCGGTGTGGGACGGCGCGGCCGCTCAGATTAGCGAAAAGGTTTATGGCTATCTGGCGAGGAACGGCGGATTCGATCCCGACGAGTCGGCGGTTGCTTTACACCGGGCCGTCCGGAGCTTGCGGGACCGCCAGGACAATTGGCGGCATCCCAGTTCTTGGTCGCCATTCGTCCACACCGGCCCCTGACCAGGAAACGAACTATGATCAGCGATGACGTCGCGAGCGCACTACACGACGTACAACGGCGCCTTGAGGATTTCCTCTCCTCAGCTGACCCGTCGGTGCTGTTGTCCTCCAGTGCCACTCAGGCGCTCGAAACGATCGAGGCGGCCATCGATGGCGATGCGGATCTCTACCTGAACCAGGCGGCAGGCTGGATGCGCTGGCATCGCTACGTCCTGGTCGGTGAGGAGCAGGAGCAGGAGCAAGCCGAGATCACCTCCGCACTAGAGCTCTTCCGTCCCGTCTATCACATTCAGCCAGAAGCAGTACCTTTAAAGCTGCGTGAGGTGTTCGACCAGTACTTCGCTCAGAACATGGCGCAACACAACGCGGCCCTAGATCTGCTGGAGGAGTTTCAAACCAGTGGTGACCTCCGTGTGCTGTACAGCTCGGTGGAACTCCTGCGGGTGACATCGGCGAAGGTATCGGGAACCGACCGCGAAAGCTCATGCCTGTCGAATCTGTCCTACGCGCTTCGCATCGTTTTTGACTTCACCCATAAAAGTGACTTCCTTGATGAGGCAATCGCCGCTGCGCGCGCGGCCTTGGAGTCCACCGACGCCGGCTCGGACGAGCTCGCCAACATACTGGTCAATCTAGGAAACGCACTGCATACCCTCCACGAGCTCACCGGTGACGCCGCTGTCCTCGCCGAGTGCGTCGACGTCTATCGGGAAGCGGCAGAGGCCGCCCCCGAGGGGCACCCCGATCGGGTCTCGGCCCTGAGTGGACTGGCGGTTGGACTCTCCGCGCGCTACTCCACCGGGGGCGAACTTGAAGATCTTGACGACGCCATTCGTCAGAGGCGTCTCTCTGTGGCGGCTCTCGACCAGTTAGCAGGGCTGCCTAGGGACTACGGGCTTGACGAAGCCGCCGTGTGGTTCGGCCTTGGGACGGAGCTTCATAGCCGCTACCAACGGACGGGGCGAGCATCCGATCTCCACGAAGCCATCGAGATCCTTGAGCGGGCACGCGACCTGACCGGACCGAGTGACCCGTACCTACCGTTCCGCTATCACAATCTGAGCAACTGTCTCAATGATCTCCACGAGTTGTTCGGCGACCTCTATGCACTCCACCGGGCGGTCGACCTGTCACGAGCCGCCAACCAACTGGTCGACGACTCTCATCCTGGAAAGGGAATTTACCTTTCCAGCCTCTGTAGTGCCCTGAGCAACCTTTTTCGTGAAGAGGGCAGGCCCCAGGAACTGATCGAAGCTATCGATGCCGGGCGGAGGGCTATCAAAGTTATTCCCCCTGGGCATTCTTCTCAAGGAGCGGCGTTCTCCAATCTCGGAAACGCCTTGCTTGAGGAATATAAACGCACGGGCGACCAGGCGATCCTTCATGAGGCGGTCGAAACAGGACGGGCAGCGGTCAAAGCCACGTCGGCGAGGGGCAGCAGCCGCGCGGCGCACCTGGCGAATCTGGCCATGTCTCTTGCGCTCTATGCGGACGTGAGCGGAGCCGGCGCACTCACCGAGGCGATCCAAGCTTGCCGAACCGCTCTGGCAATAGAGCCGACAGGCTCCCCGGCATACGCCCTATACCAGGCGAATCTATCCGGAATGCTGGTGCTGGCCCATCGCCGGGGCGGCCTGTTGGATTTGCTGTCCGAAGCGATCGATCTCTCCCGTGACTCACTGGCCCAGGCACCGGCGGGTAGCAACCAGATCCCCTCGCGGATGGATGCCCTCGCGTCGGCGCTTCGAATGTGGCACGACAAGGTCGGGGATCAAGATGCTCTTCTGGAAGCCCTGAGTCTGAATCGGCAGGCACTGTTGGCGGTGAATCGTGAGTCCGTGCACTTCGGGCCATATCTCATGAATCTTGGCGCGACCCTCCACCGTCTGTTTCTGCTTAGCAGAGACGTGACAGCCATGGCGCTGGCGGTGGAGTTCGCCCGCCGGGCAGCGCTCGCCTTTCCGCCCGACAGTCCCTATCGGCCTACAGCCCTGTTCAGCATCGCCAGAGGTCTGGAGCTTCTGACTGATGGTGAAACCGCGCCGACTCTGCTGACCCGCACCATGGACGCGTATACCGCCTGCATGGATGCGCAGGAAGGGACGGGTGCAGGGATCTTGCCGATCACCACTGCGCATCGTATGGCGGTCGTCGCCATGAAGGCTAATGCGCTGGAACCGGCGGCTGACGCAGTCGAGATGATCGTGGCGTTGCTCCCTCAAACAGCCGGCCGCGCGTTCGAGCGTGTCGAACGCGAATATCGCTTGCAGTACTTCAACGGGCTTTCTTACAACAGCGCCGGAATCATGCTGGCCAACGGGCGTCCCGAGCGTGCGGTCGAGATCATAGAGGCGACCAGGGGGATGCTCCTCGGCGAAGCCGCCGAGGAGCAACGGAGCCTGGCGAGATTGCGTGACGCCGCTCCGGACCTAGCGGCCAAGCTCGAGAGCCTCATTCAGCAGTTTAGTGACACTGACCATCAGTCGACGGCGCAGTTCAGCTAGTGTTCTACGCCTGAGATTCGTCGGATATGAGGCAAAGGGCTAGAGGATCTCCTCGGTCGCCTCGCGTCGATCGACCCCTCAGGATGCGCTCCTCGAGATTGCTACTACCATCTGTGCCCTAATGAAGCCCGCTGAGAATGAGCACCGACAATTGGCAGTTCCGTGCTGGAATCGTTCACAGGAGTTGAGCGTCGGCAGTCTCGCTGTAGGAGAGGGATGACCGTACGGCTGACTCATGTGGTGTGAGCTGCGCGAACGCCCTGCGCAGCCCGTACCCTTCGCAAGATCATCCCGTGCATGTCCCGTATCCGCCGAGGCTGGCCACCATGTCACTCGGTGACAAGGTTCGACGAAGTCCGAAGAGCCTCGTCTCCGCCTCACCATGGGAGAACATCCTGTACCGAGGGCGGAGGGAGGGGTTTTGCCAGATCTGGATGCTGTCTGTGTAGGGCCGCCAGTGCGTCCTGTATTGGCGGCACTTTTAGTTCAGCCAGCAGGTCTCGTGTGGCGCGGTCTGTGGAGTGCAGCACGACTCCGTGTCTGCCGCGGGTGGCCAGGACACGGTAGATGTTGCGGATCAGCCGGTGGCGGTTCGCCCCCCGAGTTGCCCGGTCCTTATTATCGGCGGATTTCCAATGATCACCGGCCCAGGTGTAGTCGGATCCCATGATGACGCCCGCGTAGTCCCAGTCGAAGCTTTGGGCGGTGTAGACGCATCCGATCTGGTCGAAGCCATGTGGGTCGGTCGCCCAGAGGGTGCGATCGGGAATGTTGCGGCGCTTGTTAGCTTTGTAGGCGTTCCACGGCCATGCCCAGTCGTCGATGCGGACGTCGGCAACCAGCCGACCACCGATGTATTTCTGAGTCCAGTCCCAGCAGTAGCCTGCGGTGATGCGCGCCGAATGGCGCAGGGCAACCTGCGCTCGAAGGTAATCCTCTATCTGCTGGGGTGTGTCGGCACGCAGGAGCTGGAAGTCACCCTGATATGTCCAGGGGCGGGGATTTGGCCCGTAACCCAGCAGATCTTCCAGCCAATCGACGTACTCAGGGCAGTAGCTGTGGCGAAACTGGTGTTGCAGCCGGATGTGGTGGACATGATCGTGCGGGATTCCCAGTGCTGAGGCGGCTTGCCTAATTTCCTCGGGCGAGCCGATCTCGTCGTTGCGTACGACCTGGTCGGGGTCCAGCAGGAACACCGGTACCCGTGCCGCCTGAATGAGCTCGTGGATCTGGGGGATGTCTGAGCGTTGCTCGAATTTGTCGAAGCGATGGTTGGAGGTCTTACGCAGGCGGTGCGCCTCGTCGCAGATCAAGACGTTCAGGTGGTTGGGCTCGCGGTGCCGATGCTGGTTGAAGTAGGTGAATAGGTCGGGAATGTTGCCATGCCGCCCAGTCACGTGTTTGCGCAAGGCTGCGGAGAACGCCGCGCTGCCCGAGGCGTGGGCCGCGGAGCTACGGAGTCCGTTGAGCGTGCCCAGCAGCTCCAGTGCCAAGACGGTCTTACCCGTTCCCGGCCCGCCGGTGACGATGAACACCTGTTTGGAGTTAGCGCTGAACCCCTCCTCGACCAGGGCCAGTACCTTGTCTACTGTCTCGCGTTGCTCGTCCAGTAGCGGAAACACTCTCCTGCCCCGAACTGCTTCGTAGGCAGCGTGCATGACCTCTTCGGTGGGACGGACATGCGCACGATCGATTCGGTGAACCTGGTCGCGGGCGCCCTCGGCGCTCAATACCGTGGAGAGAAAACGGGCGAATTCCCGCCGGTCGACGACATCCCCGCCGGCCGCCCGAACTCGGTCGGTGTTGATATCCGGGCGCAGTCGACCGATCGGCGGCATGATCTTGGCGACGGCCTCGGTCCGGGCGTTGTGCAGGTTCGCCACACCCCACAATGTCCCGCGCAGCATGGGCACCTGGCGTTCCAGCGCCCGGCAGTAATCCCACACCTGCTCGACCGGGTGTTGACTGTCCTCGGGTCCTGCACCGGGGTGGGCGATTCTGCGGGTGCGCGGGTTGAGGGCGAGTTCCGACCACTGCTTGTTCTCCACAGCGACGGCTGACAGCTCGCCGGTATCGGGATGGGAACCCACGAGCAGCATGTCGATGCGCGCGTTGCTGCTCAAAGTGCTCATCTCTAACAGCACCATCACGTCGCCGAGCCCAGCCAGAAGCATGACGTCGACGACCGTTTTGATGCTGGCACGCCAGGACCGTTGTTCCGGATCCTCGACGGTCATCCGGTACACCTCGCGGGCTCGGCGCGTGAGTGCCCGGACGAGGTCTTCGGTGTCTATCGCGGCTAGGTCGCTGGCCGAACGTGCCAGTAGGTAACGAGGTTTCACCCTCATCGCTCCTCGTGGAGGTGAAATGACGAGTGTGCGCTGGCCCGGACGCCCCGCGGGAGTCCGGGACGCGGCGGAGTGGTGGCCGAGGTCGTACGGTGCGACCGTTTATGAGGGGATGCGGTACTCGAAGCGAGTCGGCCGCAGGTCTTCTTCAGCGGGTTCCCAGTCGGGCAGCAAGGTCACGGTGCCGCCGCTGGTGGTGAAGTCGGGGGTGGTGCCCGCGACGGTGATGTCGCTGACCACGAATAGATCGACTTCGGGGAATTCACGAGCATGCTGAACCTCGTTGAAGGTTAGCTCTACCGATGTGGGGGCACCTGTGGTGCCTTTGACCTCCACGCGGCGCTCGGCGCCAGCCTTGGTAAGGCGCAGGTCGTAGGGTTTGCCAACTTCCTCCACCGTCCAACCGGCCTGCTGGTAGTGCTGTATCGCCAGGTTGACCGCGTGTTGCTCAATAGCCTCGCGCTTTCGCGGGTCGCTCTGCCGTCCGGTGCCCGTGCCGCGCTTGGCACTCCGGGGTGGCCTGGGTTGTGCTGGCAGCGAGACAGGGCGGGTCTGGTTCAACGGGATGACCGGAGCGCTGTCGGTGGAAGGGAACTCAGGAGTGACATCCATGAGTGCGAAGAGCTTGTCGGGATCGAACTTGACCAGTTTGCCGAAGCCACTCTGGGTACCTGACCAGCGGATCGCGTCGCTGGCTGCTTCGGGGAGTGGACCGGTCGGACCCAGAGGGACGGCGGCCAGCCTGGCGAGCGGTTCGATGCCGAACCGCGTCGGGTATTTGACGCGGTGCTCATCGATCTCGTCGGGCCAGTGTGGAGCCGTCCCCTCATAGACATCCCCGACCGCTTGGCAGACATACAGATCGATTGTGCCGTTCAGCCAGATCTCAAGCTTCACCCGCGGGCTCGCGCCTGCTCCGAGGATGACGAAGTCCATCTTGGTGCCCGCGTACTCCTCAAGGCGGCTCGGGAATCCCCAGGACCGAGTCTCGAGTCCGAAGGCGAGGTTGTCCTGCCCCGTAGCGCTCTGGCTCACATGCACCATCAGAAACGAAGCTTCGGCCATGCCGATCACGGTAACCGATGCCTACGACGTTTGTGCCGACAGCTGTGTGAGGCGGGTCGCTCCAGGCAGTATCCGGCGACTTCATGCCATGCCCAACCCTCTTCACTGGCCGCTATGGTAGAAACGATTCCTCGAATAACCTTGGCCATGACTGGATGGAACTTCTCCTCACTGACATGAGCAGGAGCCTGACCGCATGATCCACCTCCAGGATCGATCGACGACCTCGGCCAGCCCCTTTCGCTGAATCTTGCCGAACTGGGTGTCCGCAGTGCCATTGGTGACGATCGTGACCTTCCTATCGGACACGCGGAGCCTCGCCAGCCCCTCCATCGCCTTGGGCCGGCAGTGGACGAGATCGGCATGCGTTTGCGGTAGCAATGGCGTTAATTCCGTCTCAGCTCCTGGATGAGACGACCGGCGGCCTCGATGAAGACGTCGAGATCGAGATCGATGTTCAGTGAGTAGCATTCGGTGTGTCCGCCGCGGGTGAAATGCTTGTTAGCCGGAGTGTACGACCAGCGGCTCACCGACTTCCTGATCAGTTCCTCGGCGGCGACGACAGTCAGGAGGTCCGCGTGCCTCATGTCGATCAGGGATCCGCCGTTTCTGCGGTGAGTACGTAAACGGTTTTCGCCGCGTACCTCCTGCCGGCCCACACCGTACTTGCGGAACACGGTTCCATCGGAGTCAAAGAACTCGAAGATGTAAAGGAAGGAGGGTTGGCCAGCGAGAAAAGGGTCGCGGATCAGTTTTTTGGAATTGTAGATGTTCCGCGGCATGCAGAACCAACAGCCGTTGCCGAGGATGAGGATGTCGGATGCTTTTCTCGTCCGTTCCCGTCCGCAAGTGAGGCAGCGAACCCTGATCTTGTTCCTGATGGTGGTGAATCCGCTCAGGTACTCTGATCCCGCAGCGGCGCATCGTTCTCTCACTTTCTCGAGTGGAAGCGTCCTGGCTGCGAGGTAGCAGCGCCTGCACCCATAAACGGTTTCACCGTTATTTAGCTTGCCCCGGATCTTCCCCACCTTGAGCTGTACGAGGTCACCGCATCGCCGGCACCTCCCCTCCACCAGGGCGTTGGCGTTCTCATATGGACCGCGAAGTTCGATGCCGATGAGTGCGAGAGACTCCCTAGCCTCGTGCGCGGTGAGCCTCCCCAACTTGTTCCGCCGGGCTGCCTCATCCTTCGCGCACTCAATGACGTGATCTCAACGAATTCCCGGTAGGTAGCCGTGCTCGAAGTGGGTGAGGACGAGAGCCGCGCGGGCGATGTCGCCGATTCTGCTGGGGCTGAGGGTGATGTGCTGGAGGGTGCGCCAGCGGCCTTTGAGCAGGGCGAATCCGCGTTCGCCGAGGCAGCGCAGGGCGCGCAGGAGCCGGTTGTAGGTGCGGTTGTCGGGGCTGAGGATCTGATTGTCGGCGGGTTGTTTGATGGGCGTGTGGATGCCGATGCCGGTGCCGTCGTAGCCGCTGTCGGCGAGGGTGGGCAGGCCGCGTGCGGCGGCGGCGTACAGCGCGCCCAGGACGTGGGTGCGGGCGGCGGTCAGGTCGTGGACGGAGCCGGGCTCGACGTCGGCGATCCACAGCGGCAGTCCGCTGGGCGCCGACAGTGCTTGGAGGTTGCCGGCGTGGGTGTGGGCCTTGCCGGAGTACCAGGCGTCGATGGACTCGCCCTTGACGCTGAAGGTCTGCTCGGCGCAGCGGTCGGTGGGGATCAGCGTGCCGTCCAGGATCACATACGCCAGCCCCTCGGTGTGGGCGCGGTCGAGGGCTTGGTGGAGATCCGGCGCTTGAGCTGCGAGAACCTTGATGCCTTCGTGGATGTAGCGGTAGGCGGTGGCGCGGGAGACGCGGTGGTCGCGGCCGAGTTTGCCGATGTCGCGCTCGCCGCGGAACCAGCGCAGCACCATGACCGCCTGGCGAAACGGGGTCAGGGCCCGGCTGCCGGCGGGGGTGGAGCGCAGGTGGCGTTCGTCGTGCAGGAGTCGGGCGAGGTGGTGAACGAGTGCGCGGGAGACGTCGAGCGTGGCACGATGAGCAATCACGTGGAGCCTTCCGGCTGATCGGGTTTCTTGTAGCGAGAGCTCTTCTACCGGAGGCTCCACGTCTGTTTCCGGCCTTCGGTGACTCCTCCCGAAAGGCCGGTAACGCCGCTGGCGGCGTCTAAGAAATCCCAATCACCCGATTTATTTCACTGAGATCACCTCAATGCATCCGGAACCTTTCCTCACGTTCATCAGGCAAGGAGTCGATCGGCGCCCACATACGAGACATTCGCATACGACGCCGGTCATCCTGTCGACGAATTCACCGAGCATGTGGAAGTCGGCATCGAGGAAGATGCTCTCGATGCACGGTAAACACCAGGAGGCTCTCTGCACAGTTTCGGTGTTTCCGCAAATCCTGCAAGGCTTAACGGTTCCCGGGTCCCCGTGTTTCATATACCGCTGGTAGTGCTTGACGCAATAGCCGCGAGCGATCGCCGTCGCTTCGCAGTCGGCAACGGCGCAGATCGGACTTCCTGTGGCCCGTCGATCTTCGTGGGTGCTCCCATACTTGCGAATCCGGTGATAGTGCTTCGTGCAATATCCGCGCCCACCGTTGGCTGAGCGTTCGCAGTCGTCGGCCAGGCAGATCTGCGTCTCACGTGTCACCCCGATGGGCAATTCTGTGGACCCCAGACGCATGAACCTCGCGTAGTGCTTCGAGCAGAATCCCCGCCCCACCGTCTTGCCGAAGCATCCCTCCTCTGAGCAGACCCTCGCGGGCCTCTGCCGCATGTCGACGGTCGGATCGCCATGCTTGCGCCATCTCTCGTAGTGGGCGGTGCACCACCCGCGCGCGACCGTCGACTTCTCGCATCCGGGTTGTTTACAGACGGCCGCACGCAGGGCCTTGTCTTCTCTGTAGTGGGCCAGGCAGAGGCCGAATCCCGCTTTGGGACTACGCGGGTTCGCGCAGCCTTGTCGTGCGCACGAGTCATCCACCTCAGACCTACCGGTTTCTCCGATCAGTGGCATGGCCCGAGTGGGGGCCGACGAACGCGGCGATGCTATGCCACACCTCTGACAAAACCAGGGCTCGGCGTCCGGCTCCACCGGCCACAGGTGCGAGGAGACTCCGCTCCTTGAAAAGTCACCGGACGAGAACTCGTAGTGGTATCGTGCCAAATCCACCTATGAGGTATACAGGTCTCAAATAAAATCCGGGAGAGTGGATGACATTGACTTCAAAGAGACGGCCTGAGTCTGGCTGGCTCTCCGAACACCCCGTCAGCGTTGAGTTCGACCATGAGGCCAATGCTCCACTGAAGTCCGATCAGATTGCCCAGAAAAGCAACAAAAAGTTCTGGTGGCGCTGCTCTCGTAACTCTGAACATCGCTGGCTGGCCACACCGAACAACCGGATCGGCAAGGGGTCAGGCTGTCCAGACTGCAGTGGCACCAGAGTCAGTGACGCCAACAGACTGTCCCTGAACTGCCCGGATGAAACACTGTTAAGACAGTGGGACTACGCGAAGAACTCTCCACTCACCCCCGATAACGTGTCCGTCGGCAGTGCACGCAAAGTCTGGTGGATTTGCGAGAAGGCGGAAGACCACAGGTGGAATGCCAGCGTTGGAAAGCGCGTCGCGGGGCGAGACTGCCCTTACTGCTCGGGCACTCGTGTGTCCTCCAGCAATCGTCTCTCCACGAGACGTCCTGATATTGCAGCCCAGCTCAACGAAGGGCTCTCAGGGGTCTCGGCTCAAGACCTTAGCGTTGGAAGCGGCAAGGTGATGTGGTGGAACTGCCCGATCAACTCCCAGCACGAACCATGGCCGGCTCCCGTGGTCCGCCGCACGGGTGGTCATAAGCGCAGGGGTGCCGGGTGCCCACGCTGTCAACTCGTGCACACCTCTGTTCAAGAGCTTCGCCTGAAGGCTGAACTCGCTACTCTCCTGCCTATCGACCCGGATCGCGTTTACGTCCAGAACGCAACAGGTCGCCCGGAGAAGGTCGACATGGTCGCCGAGGATACCGCAGGGACTCTACGTCTGATCCTTGAGTTCGACGGCGTCTGGTGGCACGACAGTCAGGCAAGGCGCCAGGTGGACACGCGCAAAGCTCGGCGGCTGCGGGAATCGGGCTGGACCGTTGTACGGATTCGTGAGCATCACCTGGACAAGCTCGATGCGAAGTTTGACGTCGTGGTCGATTTTAACGCAGATGCAGACGATGCCGCCGCGGTCGTGCTCGACCATCTCGCCGATCTGGGGGTCATCACCACTGCCGAGGCTGATGACTATCGTGCGATCGAAGGGCCGAAGGCAAGCGCTCAGGCCGAACAATGGATCCGAGAAAAGCTTGGCGAACAAGCGCTGGGGGAGGACCGCCGAAGTCACGCCGAAGCATGGGCCCGTATGTATGCCGCACTGGTGACCTTTGAGGCGGAATCCGGCCACTGCCGTGTCCCGGGAGGCATTCAGATCGAAGGAGTCGATCTTGCGCGATGGGTGCACAAGCAGCGTACCGCTCATCGCAAAGGGAGAATGGACCGCGAGCGTACGGAACAGTTGGGGGAAATCCCCTCATGGGCCTTCGATTCGCCGCATAAAGAAGTGTTCTGGGACGGATATCATCGGTATGCAGCTTGGATAGAAAGCCGCAAGCGCGCCTCCGGGACCGCAGGTGAAAAGTCGGACTCACGTGCATCCACTATCTGGGCCAGTAACCTGAGGATGCGTCGGCAAAGGCTCCAGGCTCGAGGCGAGGACTTGCCTGCGGAGTACATTCAAGCAATGGCCGACATACCCGGCTGGCGGTGGGATCCCTTCGAGGAGGACTTCCATGCGAAGCTGGCGATCTTGAGAGAGTTCATAGCCGAGACCGATCGTACCGTCGCGGATATCAAGCAACGGGATCGATTTAGGGAGCACCGCATTGGATCATGGATCAACAGTTGGCGTACCCGTCGTGACCAACTAACCCCGGAACATCAGCAACTCCTCGAAGCGCTGTCCGGCTGGACGTGGGCTAAGCACAAGGACATATGGGAGAGCAAGTTTGCCGAGCTCGAAAGGTTCACTGCCGCGCACGGGCATGCCAAGCCATCATTTTCCGCTGGTAATGAAGACGAGCGATCCCTGGCCCGCTGGAAGCGGAATAACAAGAACCGCCTGCAGGGAAAAACCGATGAAAAGGCACAACGGTTGCGGCTTTTCCTGGCCCGTTACGGTGAACAGATGCCTTGATAGAGAGGGTCCGAAAACCTCCTTAATGGGCATGTGTATGCCGCATTGACTCGCCTTGGAGCACGGGGGGCCGCCGCTGAAGGGAAAACGAGCTGCGCATCCGACGGATCTATCCGACAGCGATTGGCAGGCCTTTGCCTCCTTGGTCCTGCCGGTCAAGTCGGGTGGACGTCCCGCTGAGCATTCTCGCCGGGAGATCGTCAATGCGCTGGCGTACTGGTTGCGGGGCGGTGCGCCTGGCGGCTGTTGCCGTACGACCTGCCGCCCTGGCAGAAGGGCTACCGCTACCGGCGGCCTCACCCGGGAGCTGGCCAGTCGGCGATGTGCCGAGCACAACGTCGATAGCGATAGGTACTTCGCATTCCACCGGGCCAAGGCGATCAAAGGTTCCCCTTTCATCTCTCCTAGTGTCATGCGCCTGAAATTCGCTACGTAAGTTCCTATGTTGATTCGTATGTCGCATCCGGGTCCATCGGCGGTGAAGATTCATCTGAGTGAGGCTGAGCGTGCTCGGCTGATCGGTATGTCGGCGGAGCCGTCAAGGCTGGCGATCCGGGCGAAGATCGTGCTGGCGTGTGCCGAACCGGGGGCCAGTAACGCGCAGGTGGCACGGGACCTGGGAGCGGCGCTGGCCACGGTACGCAAGTGGCGGGCGGCC
>NZ_JBPJUQ010000116.1:0-16886 GCF_051192615.1 Streptosporangium sp. G11 | reverse complement strand
TGCGTAGTGCGAACTTTGGTCGGTTCAGCACGGCAACCTACGCTCGTTCTCTTTTACACCGCATCTCGGACGCGACCAAAACCAGAGGTCAAGCTGCCGATGAGGGCTGTCAGTACGTGGCAAAGTGACACGACTCGTCAGTCGAGCGTGGCCGAAAAGCGGCGCCGGAGCCCGCTAAGGGCCCCTCGGCAGGCCGTACGGGACGCTGCTCGCGGAGGGGAAGAACGCGGCCTGGACACGGTGGCAGGCTGGCGTCAAAGCGATGAGTTCGCCGGAGAACAGGGCTCGTAGCTGGGGAAACTACCTGCGTCCGGGGATCTTCACCGAGCGGATCAGGCGAGGCTTAGTGATCTTGCTGACATGAAGTGGCAAATCCACTGACATCAACTGGCATTACGCCAGGACAACTTCATGGCAGTTTGCAGACACCTCGTGCAGATTTCTACTGACATCCCAGTGCAGATTTGCACACACATGCACCAGCGGTCGAGCCTCCGCCCCAGCAACTTGCGGGAATTTACATTCCCGGTAGTTACCAGGACCAGAGATGGACGCAACAGATCTCGTTTATTGATTTTTAATTTCCGGAAAATCAATCCTGCTAGGCTCCTGCCATGCAGGAGCCGGGCGCGATGACGCCGTGCAAACACTGTGGGACGCCGATCGAGCAGCGAGCCGGGCGAGGGCGGCCGAGAGCCTACTGCGCGCAGGGAGACTGCCAGGCGGTGGCCAAGCGCGAACGCGAGATGCGGCGGGCGACGCCGGGTCTTGAGGGGGCGTTGGCCAGGGCCGAGGAGTTCTACGAGCGCATGGAGAAGGGGATGATTGCGGCGATCGCGCCGCTGGCGCAGGTGCTGTCGGAGGAGCTGAGCCCGGCGGGGGTGGAGGCCAAGGTGAGCGCGGTGCAGGCCGAGGCGCACACCCGGGTGGCGATCGCGCGCACCGAGCGGGAACAGGCCTTCGAGCAGGTACGGCTGGCGCGGGAGGCCTCCGAGCACGCCCGGCGCGAGCGAGACGCGATGACGCGCCGCGTGGAGGAGGCCAACGCCGAACGCGACACCGCGCTGGCCGACGCGGAGACCGCCAGGGAGCAGGCGCTGGCCGCGTTGCACGAGGCGGCCAGCACCGAACGCCGGGCCAGGCAGGCCGAGCAGGAGGCCACTCGCAGAGCACAGCGGGCCGAGGCCGCCCGGGACGCGGCGGTGCGGGAGATGGCCGAGCGGGTGGAGGCCGCCGAGACCGAGGCGCGCCGGGTCGGGGTGCTGGCCGTGCACGATCAGGAGCAGGCCGAGCAGGCGCGCGCCGAGCGGGACCGGGCGCTGGAGGAGACCAGGGACGCCCAGGAGGCCAGGGGCCAGGCCGAGCGTGCCGCCTCGGCCGCGTCGGCACGCGCCGACGCGGCCGAGGCGGAGCGGGACCGGGCGCTGGCACGCGCCGACGCCGAGGCGACCGCGCGTGCTCAGGCTCTGGCCGAGGCGGCCGAGGCGCGCACCCGGGCGGAACGGGTGGACAAGCAGGCGGCCGAGCTGGAGAAGCGGTCGGCGCGCCGGGTGGCCAAGGCCGAGGAACGGGCCGCCGAGAAGATCGCCGAGGCGGGGGAGCGGGCGGCGGCCAAAGCCGCCGAGGCGCTGGCCGAACGCGACGAGGCTCGCATGCGGCTGGCCATGGAACAGATGCGCCTGTCGGATCTGCGTGAACAGATGCAGTCCCTACACGCCGAGTCCGCCCAGCTCAGGGAACGCGCGATCACCGCGGAGCTGCGGGCGGAGCCCGGCTGAGCCGCGCCTCTTCGGCCGTGGCCGGAGAGCCGATGCGGGAGTTGTTGGCGGGGAAGATCTTCCACGGCCGTGAGTGCGAGGTCTGCCGGCGCCATCACAAGAGGCCCCCGGGGAGTATCCGGACGAAAATCGGCGGTAGCCGCCGGCGTGGCACGGCGTCACCGAGCAGGCGCGGTCTTCTCCGTACGCGGGCCGGAGACTTCACCGGCTTGGAGGGCGGCGAAGTCAGCGTGCGCAGCCTCGACGGCCTCGGGGTACGCCTCGCGCTTGGTGTGCTCGGTGAGCGCCCGGTAGGCGCCGGCCACCGAGGGGTTCTGTTCCTCGCGCTTGCCGGTGGGGATGACCAGGCCGGGCTGGATCTGCTCGACGGACTCGCCGTTCGCCCTGCGGCGCAGCATGGTGTGCAACATGTCGTCGGAGGTCACCTGGTCGGTGCGGATCGCCTCCCGGTTGAGTCCCGAGACCACGCAGCGCATCTGCGCGCTGGTCGGCCTCGGAGATGACAGCCGCACGGCGGCCGAGACGGCCGGCACCGGCCAGGAGCCCACGAGCGAGACGTCTGCCAAGGACGATGACGGCTTCGACATGCTGGCGTTCATCAAGTCCGCGCCGGGCAACGTGAGCCTGGAGTCGATGATGACCAAGATCCGCAAATCGGCGGCGGTGCGCGCGATCGAGCCGCCGCCCGGCTTGTTCGCCAGCGTGGCGCCGCCTCCTGGCGGGCCCGGGCGGCGGTGGAGACGTCCTCGCACATGTGAGGGGGCGGTGCGACCTGCGCCGTCCGGCCGGCTGTGGACGTTTTGTAGCAACACCGCGCCGGGCGCCAGGGCGTCGCCGGCCATGCATGTAAATAAACTTTGACACGGTGTCCGGGACGCTTTACATTGGTTGATGTCAGCTTTGTTTTACATGAGGGGCGGGCATGGCCTTCGAGGAAAAGGGCGCCTGGGTGATGATCGTGGTCTCCCTCGGCGCGTACACGATCTACGTGGCGACCCTCCTGGGCCGGGCCGGCGACGGCCCGCTCACCGACGTCGCCTACGCGGGAACTCTGCTGTGGACCATCGGTGGCGCCATCGTCACCGCGATCGTGGCCCACATCGCGATGGCCATCACGGGCGGCCGCGGCGCTGACCGCACCGACGAGCGCGACCGTGAGATCAACCAGGTCAGTGAGCGCATCGGGCAGTCGATGGTCGTCATCGGCGCGCTCGCCGCACTGATCATGGCCATCGCCGAGCTGAGCCACTTCTGGATCGCCAACGCCGTCTACCTGGCGTTCGTGCTGTCCTCGGTGCTCAGCTCGTCCGCCAAGATCATGGCGTACCGCAAGGGCGGCTTCCAGACGTGGTGAAGCCGACGCAGGTCACCAACGCGATACGGGCCCTGCGGTTCGCGCACGACGAGATGACCCAGGCCGAGCTGGCCGACCGGGTCGGCGTCACCCGCCAGACCATCATCGCGATCGAACAGGGTCGCTACTCCCCCTCACTGGAGATGGCGTTCCGCATCGCCCGGGTGTTCCGGGTCGGACTCGACGACGTCTTCCAGTACCCCCACACCGAAGGAGACCCCTCATGAAGGCGATCGTCCAGGACGAGTACGGCCCGCCGCACACGCTGAGCCTCGGCGAGGTCCCGACCCCGACGCCCGGCGCCGACGATGTGCTGATCCGGGTGCACGCGGCCGGCGTCGACTACGGCGTGTGGCACGTCATGACCGGGCTGCCGCTCATCGGCCGCCTCGGCTTCGGCCTGCGCCGGCCCCGCAACCGCGTGCCGGGCATGGACGTGGCCGGCGTCGTGGAGTCCGTCGGCGCCAACGTGACCGCGTTTCGCCCCGGCGACGAGGTGTACGGCGCGGCGACCGGCGCGTACGCGCAGTTCGCGCTCGCCCGTCCGGGCAAGCTCGCCCGCAAGCCCGCCAACCTGAGCTTCGCCGAAGCGGCGGCCGTACCCGTGTCAGGGGTGACCGCGTTGCGGGCCCTCGGCCAGGTCACCGCCGGTGAGAAGGTGCTGGTCATCGGCGCCGGCGGCGGAGTGGGCAGCTTCGCGACGCAACTCGCGGTCGCCGGCGGCGCCCACGTCACCGCCGTGTGCAGCACGGCCAAGGCCGACCTCGTCCGGTCGCTGGGCGCCCAGGCCGTCATCGACTACACGCGCGAGCCGCTCACCGGGACGTACGATCTGATCATCGACATCGCGGGCATCCGGCCGCTGGCCCTGCTGCGCGGGCTGCTCACCGAGCGCGGCCGGCTCGTCATCGTCGGCGGCGAGGGCGGCGGTCGGTGGTTCGGCGGGATCAGCCGGCTGCTGGCCGTCCGGCTGATCACCTTGTTCACGCGCCAGCGCCTGGACGCACTGATCTCGCTGACCCGCACCGCCGACCTGGACGCGCTGCGCGACCTCATCGAGGCCGGGGCTGTGCGACCGGCCGTCGGGCGCACGTACTCCCTGGCGGAGGCCTCCACCGCGGTGGGTGACCTGGCGGCGGGCAACGCGCCTGGAAAGCTCGTCATCACGGTTGATTGATCCCGGGGCGCCGGGATCGATATCCCGCGGCGAGTCCTGTTCGATGCGCCGTTCACCCGGCCGGCGCCCCTTTCGCACAGTCAGCCGGTCCCGAAGTGGCACCGGGCGGTGCCCAGGATCCGGTGACGCGCGGCCGTCCCGGCCCGGCGAGCGGTTGAGGCACCTGAGCCGGCGTACGCAACCGCCCCCACCTGAGCAGGGGTTCCCTGCCCAGGTGGCGCCCAGCACCGGACCGGGTCATCCTCGACCGGGGCCGACACGCGGCTCCTCGGCTTCACCGCCGCCACAAAAACCTCAGCGACGAGGCAGAAGTCTCACCGATCCCGAGATCCCCTCAACCGCCAGGGCGCCATGCTCTGCACAAAAACGCCCTGGTCCTGGGACGGGATGACCCGGAAAGCCGCTCGGGAACCCAGGGCTTATTTCCTACTCGGGCAGAAGGGTCCGTTTGTGAGAACCGGTCGTTACCGCGAGCAGTCGCTCGCGAAGACGAACGCCGGGCGGTTCTCAGGAGAGCGGCCAGTTACGTAGGGCGGCGTCGGCCATCCCCTGGAGTTCGTCGCGGTCGACACCGCTCGCGGCTTGCACGGCGATGCCGAATGCCAAGGTGGTGACATAGCGGGCCAGTAGCCCCGGATTGGCCTCCGGAGGCAGGTCGCCGTCGTCGACGGCTCGCTGGAACCGCTCCTGGACGCAGGAGCAGCCGTTTTTACGCCAGGCGACGAGAAGGTCACGGACTTCACGCCCGGAGTCGCTGGCGGCCAGGGCGCCCTGGACGCCCAGGCATCCGTGAGGATGGGCCGGGCGGGTGGTGGTTCGAACGGTGCCGGCCAGGATCGCGGTGGCGACGCCGAGGGCGGTCGGCTCCTCCAGGGCCCGGGCCAGGTATCCGCCCGGACCTTCGGTGTAGCGCTCCAGGGCCTTGCGGAACAGCTCCTCCTTGTTGCCGAAGGCTGCGTACATGCTGGTGGTGGAGATGCCCATCGCGTCTGTCAGGTTGGCCAGGCTGGCCCCCTCGTAGCCGTGCTCCCAGAAGACCAGCACGGCGCGCTCGAGAGCTTCGTCGACGTCGAATCCTCGCGGTCGACCGATCGGGCCACTCTGTTTCGTCTCCACTCCCGCAGCCTACCTCTTCTGCAGCGATCGCTGCAGAAGTGCTACATTCAACTTCTGCAGCGATCGCTACAGAAATCGAAGGGGGCTGCTCGCGTGGGATTGCTTGAGGGTAAGACCGCACTCGTCACCGGGGGCAGCACCGGAATCGGCCTGGCCAGTGCCGTACGGCTGGCGGCCGAGGGCGCGCACGTGTTCATCACCGGCCGGCGCGAGACCGAACTCGACGCGGCCGTCGAAGTGATCGGTTCAGCGGCTACCGCGGTGACCGGCGACATCTCGAACCTGGCCGACCTGGACCGGCTCTACGAGACGATCCGCAGCCGGGGACGGGGCCTGGACGTACTGTTCGCGAATGCCTCCGTCGCCTCGCTCGTGCCGCTCGAGCAGGTCACCGAGGAGCACTTCGACGCCCTCTTCGGTATCAACGTCCGGGGCACGCTGTTCACCGTCCAGAAGGCGCTGCCACTGCTCAACGACGGCGCCTCGGTGATCTTGAACGGCTCTACCAACGTGGATGTCGGCGATGAGGCGCTCGGCGTGTACGCGGCGACCAAGGCCGCCACCCGATCGTTCTCCCGGACCTGGGCCAACGAACTCAAGGGACGCGGCATCCGGGTCAACACCATCACGCCCGGCCCGACCGACACCCCTGCCGTGTCGGGGCTCACCCCCGCCCCGGAGCGGTTCAAGCGGCAACTGGCCACGCGTGTGCCACTGGGCCGGCTCGGGCGCCCGGAGGAGATCGCCGCCGCCGTGACCTTCCTCGCCTCCGAACAGAGCAGCTTCATCACCGGTTCGAGCCTGTACGTCGACGGCGGCCTGAACCAGATCTGAGAGGCGGAACCACCTATGACAACAATCGGGATCATCGGCGCAGGCGAGGTCGGCAGTCAGATCGCCCGTGCGGCGGTGGCGAACGGATACGAAGTCGTCATCGCCAACTCGCGAGGGCCCGAGACCCTGGAGAACCTCGTCGCCGAACTCGGCCCGTCAGCGCGCGCCGCACGCGCTGCGGATGCCGCGGAAGCCGGCGATTTCGCAGTCGTGGCCGTACCTCTCAAAGTCGTCAACGACATG
This sequence comes from Streptosporangium sp. G11, assembly GCF_051192615.1. Lineage (NCBI taxonomy): Bacteria > Bacillati > Actinomycetota > Actinomycetes > Streptosporangiales > Streptosporangiaceae > Streptosporangium > Streptosporangium sp. G11. The sequence continues at coordinate 10,384 of NZ_JBPJUQ010000116.1, read as the reverse complement.
CCGGTCGAAGAGCTCGCAGGCAAGATCGTGCTGGATACGAACAACTACATGATCTGGCGTGACGGCCACATTCCGGTGATCGACTCGGGCGAGAAGACAGTGCACGAGCTGCGGCAGGAGCACCTCCCGACTTCAAAGGTCGTCAAGGCGTTCACTCATATTCAGGCCCCCCGCATCACCATCGCCGGTCGCCCCCCCCCGGCGCCCCCGACCGGCTGGCGCTATCGGCCTCGAGCGATCACCCGGAAGCCGTTGAGCTCGTGACGCGGCTGTACGACCACTTCGGTTTCGACACCGTGGACAACAGTCCGCTGAGCGAATCCTGGCGCACCGCTCCCGGTCAACCCGCCTGGATCCATCATGCGCATCAGACCCGCGACGAGTTGATCGTCAATTTGACGAGAGCGCGGCGCATTACTCAGGCGTGACCCTGATCGACGTGTTCGAGCCGCGATCCGAGTGGTGGATCAGCCGGCCGTCACGGACGACGCGCGACCAGATGCCGTACTTCAGTGCATCCAGGGCGTATATCGATCGGAATGGGCGTCGGGGAAGGGCCACCCGCTTCAGCGACGGCCGGCACGGCGAGGTCGTGGAGGGCGTCGCGTCTCGTCGACATCCCGTGGGGCCCCGATCCGGGGCTGCCGTACAGAAAGGTCATCTGATGTCCGACAGTGATCTGCGAAAGTTCTACCTGCGCTACATCGAGGCGCTCAATGCCCATGAGTTCGATCATATGGACGAGTTCATCAACGACCGGACCACGTTGAACGGTGAGCCGGCCACCCGGGACGACCTCATCGCGGTTCAGAAGCATGACGTGGATGCGGTTCCGGACCTCCACTGGGAGCTCAAGGAACTGCTCTTCGACGGTGACCGTCTGGCTGCCCGTCTGGTCAACACAGGTACTCCGGTGAAGGAGTGGCTCGGCGTGGCTCCCACCGGCGCCTCGTTCGAGATCGTCGAGTACGCCATCTATCAGGTCCGTGACGGGCGGTTCGTGCATATGACGGCCCTGCACGACGCCGGCGAAATGCGCCGGCAGCTGACCACCTCGGCACTTCGGCCCGGTCCGGGACCACAAGGTCTGCGCGGGCTCACACCCCAGGCCCGAAAGGGCTCTGGTCCAGGAGAGTAGCCACGCACAGCGGGGCCGACGGCCCACCCGGGCCACATATTTCGAGAGGAAACGCATGACCATCACACTGATCACCGGGGCCAACAAAGGCATCGGCTTCGAGACGGCCAAACAGCTTCTGGAGTTGGGCCACGTCGTCTACGTCGGCGCGCGTGACGCCGAGCGAGGTGAGAAGGCCGCGGCAGCGCTTGGCGCACGATTCGTGCAGCTCGATGTGACCGATGACGCGTCGGTGAGCAGCGCGCTGGCGACGATCGATTCGGCCGAGGGCCGGCTCGACGTCCTGGTGCACAACGCGGGCATCCTGGAGAACGGAGTCATCGACGGTCCCACGGCTCTTCGGGTTTTCAACACCAACGCGGTAGGAATCGTGCGCGTCACGGAGGCGGCACTTCCCCTGCTGCGCAAATCCTCGAACCCGACCGTGGTCACCGTTTCGAGCAGCGCCGGGTCGTTTTGGGCAGTGACCAACCCCGACCGGCCGGAGTTCCACTTGACGGCCGCGCTCTACTCCGCGTCCAAGTCAGCGGCCACCATGCTTACGGTCCAGTACGCCAAGTCCCAGCCGGGCATCAAGTTCAACGCACTCGAGCCCGGCTTCACCGCCACCGACCTGACCGCGGCCTTCGGAGGCGGGAGATCACCGGAAGAGAGCGCCAGAACCGTCGTGCGTCTGGCGACTCTCGACGCGGACGATCCGACAGGAACGTTCCAAGACGAAACCGGAGAGTTGCGCTGGTAGCCGTGTAGGAACGATCGAGGGGCAGCGCGACTGCGCTGCCCCTCGATCGTTCCTACACGGTCCTGACAGTGCTGATCCCTCGCTGGGCGCGGACCCCGAACGGTCATCCTTGAGAGGATCAGCGCATCATCGGCCGTGAAGGTGATCACGCCGGGCATTCGCCGCTCTGCCACCGGCCGTGCCTGCCCACGGGATGTCAGCCGTTGGAGCTCACCGGACGTTCCAGTCCTCCTTCCGCGGCGGATAGGCGAAGGTCTGGGTGCCGGCCCAGTCCTCCCCGACGACGCGGTAGTCGTGCGCGGCTTCGCTCGCGGTGTGGTCGCGGCCGATGTCGACCGTGTCGGCGGTCGACCAGACACCGCTGACCTCCTGCTCCACGGTGTAGAGAAACTCGTTGAAGCCCGAGGGGGACACGCACGTGTTGACGATGGTGAGCGAACGTCGTCCCGTCGTCAGATTCGGCGGGATGGCGACGATCTGGTTTCTCCACTTGTAGATGCCGTCTTCGAGCAGCGGTCGCCATTTCGCGGCCGGGGTCCCGTTGACGGTGATGGTGGCATGTTGCAGACCGACGCCCACATCCAGCCGGCGGATCAGCCGTACGCCTGTATTGGCGGGGTCGACGGTCACGGTGAACCGGCTCGCCCCTCCGCGAGGGAACGCGCGACCATCGTCGCTGACGATGTGGTCGGGACCCACGATGTGGCCGGGCACTCCTTCGGACGCGCCGCGTTGCGGTGTCGCCCTCTGAGCGATGATGACGCTCAGGGTTACCGCGGCCACCGCTGTGAACAGGGCGGCTCGGCGCCGGCGCCGGCCGGCGGCACGGGCCGTCCCCGTGTCGCCGGGTGCGCTCACGACCTGGGCGGCGTGCGGCGTGCCACGGGAGGACTCGACGCTGCGATCCTCCGCGGACCCGGCGGGCAGCTGATTGACACGCACCCGCTCCCACGCCCGTTCCCACGCCGGGAGCTGATGGTCGGGGACGCGGCATCCCCGCAGGAACGCCACCATCACCGCCTTCTTGGGGAAGCGCCGACCGGCCAGCATGTCGGCGCAGGTAGCGCGTGGCAGCCGCGTTCCGCCCGCCCTGTCCGCTCGTGCCTGAAGCTCTCGAAGTGACACGTCGGCCCGTGCGAACTGCTCGGCCAGCAGCTTCACCAGGTCCTCGTGACAGGTCACCGACTCCAGCCCGCCCCCGGTCACCTCTCCCACGGGCCGAGGGTTTCGGTGGCTTTGAGGGGTCTCGTTCATCGTTTCCCGACCCTCCCGCTCCTGGCCGGGTCGTTCGGCCTCACCGGCTGCGCCAGACAGTGTACGAGCGATTACCCAACGTGTCCGGAAAAGGCCTGCCTCGGCCGCCGAGGCGCCGATCGTCACCGGGCGCTCCGCCGTACCCGCCCGCAGAACACCGGATCTCATGTTGGGGTCCAGCCCAAGTGAGCCCAAAACCCACATTCAGTGGATCATGAACGGTGTTTCCGCTGGTTGAGACGTCGCCGAGGACGTCTTCGGCGCGGTAAACACCTGCGATAGCCCTGCCGGTTCGAACGGCTTGTTCGATGATGCAGCCGGTAACCATCGGTGTCGGTCGGTGACTGGCTCTGGGTGGTCTCGTCAGTGCTTGCGTTTGGGTGGTCCGAGGATGCCGGTGACCTCGGCGACGGCTTCGCCGCCGGGTTTGACGTACCGCATGGCGCTGCGGGGGTTCTTGTGCCGGGTCTTGGCCATGATGAGCTGTAGCGGGACCTTCGCGTCGCCGAGGTGGGTGGCTGCGGAGTGGCGGAGCTGGTGGAGTTCGAGTTTGGCGTAGTGCCAGAGCAGGACGCGGGCGCGGTCGTAGCCCAGGCGGGCCCGGCCGGTGTGCGGGCAGATGTCGCGGGCGGCGGGCCGGCGGGCCGGGACGGGTTTGCGCATCGACAGGAACAGCGGGCCGCTGGTGCGGCCGGTGCCATCGGGCAGGCGTAGCAGGCGCGGGAGTAGGTGGGCGGTGCCGGTGTCCCAGTACACCCATTGGGTCGCGCCGCCCTTGGAGGTGATGGGGGCCCTGCGGTTCTCCAGGTCCAGGTTCTGCACGTCGAGTTCGAGGATCTCGCTCGCCCTGGCCGCTGTCTCGTAGAGCATGCGCCAGAGCGTTCGTTCCCGGAGCGGGATGTCACGACGGGACAGCAGGCGCTGGATCGTTGACTTGCCGACGGCTTTGGTCTCGTCGGGGTGTTCCGTGCGGCGTTCCAGGTCCGCCCGGACCGAGGGTGCGGGTCAGCGCATCTTGGTCTGGCACCAGGTGAGCCAGGACGCCACGGCGGCGCGGTTGCGGTTCCAGGTCGCGGCCGCGCTCTCGCCCCACAGTTCCTTCAGCGCGGCGCCGACTTCGGTGTCGGCGACGTCTGCCAAACGGCGTTCGGTGCCGAGGATCTGGGCTGTCCGGTCGATCGCGCCGGCGTAGGCGCGACGGGTGTTGGCGTTGTCCATCCGGGAGGTCGACAGGAACGCGTCCGCCGCGGCACCGAGCGTGGTGTCGTCGCCGCGGATCGCGGTCACCTTCGCTTTGGCGGCCATCAGTGCTCGCCGTCCCGGCAGGGCTCGCTCGCCGGGCCGCTCACGTGATGTACCGGATAACGTGCCGGAGTGGCGCATCGGCCGCTTCGACAGATCGCCTGCTCAGTGAAGATCGCCGGGGCCTCATGTACGTGATAATAGGCTGTTATCCCGTACATGAGACCGGATCGGCGACGAGGGGATGAGCGCGGCCAGATGAGCTTCGGCAACTTCGCCCGCAAGGCGCGCGATACCGCCTTGCCCCACCAGCGACGGCTATCCGCGCTTCGCTCCTGCGTGCAGCTCTACCGGCCGATCGGCTTCGAGGCGACCTTGAGTTTCCTGCAAGCCAAAGCCGGGCCGTTCCGCACCGATGAGGCCGCCCTCCTGCGAGCCTTGGCCGTGCTGGAAGCCAGTCGTTCGGCCTGGCAGGAGGAGAAGCTGGCCTACGCGGCCGCTCGACGCGAGGCCAAGCAGCGCGGTCAGCGCAGCCCGCGCCCGGACGACATCAACCCCTACACCCCGACCCACTGGTACGGCGCGCGCCGAGAAGCAGCACTCCATACCGTGTCCTTTTGGTACCGGGGGTTGAGGAACATCGGAACGAAAAGTAACGCTAAGCCCTATCGCCCCAGGTCAGCCCACTACGGCGGGCTGCCTGCTTCTGGCCGTCACGGGCAGGGGTCTCGGACTTGAACGTCTCGGGATAGTCCGGCATCTCGCGCCACGCTAACGACCGGGGGCCTGTTCTCGCAGGTCACGATGCTCGCTACGTACCTTTGTGCCACCCCGTCCCAGCTGAGGGTCCAGCACATCGGAACGGCCAGTCACATTAAGAACCATGATCACGTGCCCTTAGCGTGACTTTTCGTTCCGATGTTCCTCAACCCCCCGCTCTGGCACGGCGACCAGGTTGCGTACTTCCGCACCCGCGACCTGCTGACCGTGGCCCGGCACCTTGAGGCCGCCACCGCAGCGGAAGGCCGAGAGCCTGACTCGATGAGCGACCGCGAACTCCAGATCGTCGGTGAGTGCCTGAACGCCGCCGTGCGAGGGCCGTTCTTCGACAATGACGTCGAGTTCCCGACCTACATGGGGATCGAGTGGGACCGCCTCGTGGAGAGCGCAGGTCAGACTCATATCCGTTGGATTTCCGCTGTTTGCTACGGGGACCCCGTGATAACCGTCGTTATCGCGGATCAGAACGGCCTCTCGACTTGCAAGACTGGATTCCCGCGAGTTGGTAGACACCCGGCAAAACGGGCACCTTCACCCCGTCTCGGGCCCCTCCTGCGGAGCGGTCACCTCCGGCGCGCCCTGCAGACCCACCACACCATCGAGGTACGCGCCGGTGAGGTCCGCGCTGGCGAGGTACGCGCCGGTGAGGTCCGCGCTGGCGAGGTACGCGCGGGTGAGGATCGCGCCCGTGAGATCCGCGCCGGTGAGGTTCGCGCCGGTGAGGATCGCGCGGGTGAGGTACACGCCGGTGAGGTCCGCACGGGCGAGGTTCGCGCGGGCGAGGTTCGCGCCGGTGAGGTCCGCGCCGGTGAGGTCCGCGCGGGCGAGGTCCGCGCGGGCGAGGTCCGCGCCGGTGAGGATCGCGCGGGTGAGGTTCGCGCCGGTGAGGTTCGCGCCGGTGAGGTCGATCCTCACGCCGGTGTCATGGGTGACGGCCCGTCGGCCGATCACGGTGAGTGTGGCCTGCAGGTCGGTTCTCAACCCCGGACCGCGAGGTTTCACCTTCCCTTCTTCGTCGGTCTCGGCGTCTCGGGAGTGCTCCCGGACGAAGGCCGCCAGCACTTCCATGACCGTGGGGTGGTCGCGGGCCGAGTCGCGGGCGATGCGCTCCAGCGCGTAGATGCCGCCCAGGCGGATGTCGAGCTTGTCCGAGCCGAGCTGCTCGATCGCCTTGGTGTAGCGGTCGGTGACATGGCCCTGTTCGCCCAGCCGGAAGGTCCGGCGCGCGGTGTCGGCGTTGCGAGCGGTGTAGTACACCGCCACCAGCGCGATCAGCCCGGTGGCGATCGCCAGCGCCCGCCCGCGCACGGCATCCAGCGCCGCCGCCAGATCCTTACCGCCCAACCCGCGTACCTTGTCGAAGTGTTCCAGCACCCACGCCGCGCCCGGCCCCAGCACCCAGGCCAGCCCTGCGGTCAGAATCACGCCCAGCACCGCGAGCACGAACCGGGGAAAACCTGGCCACCACCTCATGCCCTCAAGGCTGGTCGGTCCGCGCGGCTTCCACGGGGTGATAGCCGCCAGCGATGGCCAATCGTGACCGGCCGCGTCCGCAGGCGCTGGCCTCGCCTGCCGCCGAAGCTACGGCCAAGTGACAAGTAACCCTGCCGTTCCAGGTCAGAAGAGGTATGGCGGCTGGTGACACGTTCGTTAACGGCACCCCGCCTTCGCCGACGCGGAGTCCCCGGCGATCGGCAGGTACGAGCGGTCGGCCGCCCTCGCCGGGCGGGCGAGTGACAGCAGGTGCTTGAAGAAGATGTTGTTGAACGCCTTCACGAGCATGGCGTCCGGGATGTACCCCAGCAGCAGTTCGCTCGAAGTGAGCGACTTGCTGTCGAGCCCGGGAATGTGCCCGTCACGCTCGGGGCCGTAGTTGCACGTGTCGATGACCGTCTTCCCGGCCAGTGGCGCGGCGGGCAAGTTGGGGAAGGCCTTGACCGGCACCGTGACCACGACGATGTCACTGGCCGCCGCGGCCTCCCCGCTCGTCGCCGCGGACGCCCGCGGCCCCAGTTCTGCGGCCGTGTCCGCGAGCGTTTCGGGACCGCGCGAGTTGCTGAGCACGACCTGGTGCCCGGCCTCGATGGCGAGCCGCGCGATGGTAGTGCCGAGGTATCCGCTTCCGATGAATCCCACAGTCGTCATATTCTCAGCGTCCCTCCAGGAGAGCCGTATCCTTGTCATCTGCCGGACCCGTTGCGATTCGGGTTCCTGCCGTCAGCTGGCGGAGAAGTAATGGCCGTTGTCCAAATCGGCGAGCAGGCCGGGCTGAGCGGGTTCCCAGTCGAGGGTCCGGCGGGTGATGAGGTTGGACGCCGGGTAGTTCTGCGTGACTATGTTCGCGAGGAACCCAAAGTATCCCGGCACCATCAGTACGTCCGCGGGAACGCTCACGGCGGGCAGACCCAGACGGCTGCCAATGGCCTCGGCGATCTCGCGGAACGGGATGGCCCCGTCCCCAACCGCGTGCCAGTATTTGCCAGCCGGCCCCTTCTCCAGCGCCAAGCGGAACAAGGAGGCGACATCGCGGGTGTGCACGGCGTTCCACAGGTTCGCGCCGTCTCCGGGGTAGCCGACGACGCCCTTCTCCTTCGCGAGCGCGATCAGCGTGGGGAGGAAGCCGGTACGGTCGGTCGTGCTGTGCGCGATGTTGGCAATCCGCACGACCGAAGACCGCACTCCCCGCTCGGCGAGGCCGACTACGGCGGTTTCCACGACGTTACGAACCCGCAGGGTGCCCTTGTACTCATCGCCGCCGGGAAGGGCCGGGTCCTCCTCGGTGGCCGGCCGGCCCAGGTGCTGCCCGGGCGAGCCAATGCTCCCCGCTGCGACCAGCGGCTTTCCGGTTCCCGCCAGTGCCTCGCCGTACGCGAGCATGACCGAGAGCTCCGCCGCGGCCACGGCGTCGATCCCGCCGGACGGAAGCAGGTCTTGCCTGTGCGCGACGTGGATGACGCCGTCGGAGTCCGCGGCCGCCTCCTTGAGCCCGTCGAGATCCTGGAGGTCGCCGCGGCGCACCTTCGCGCCGAGCGCGGACAGCGCCGCCGCGGCCGTGTCCGATCGGGCCAGGCCGGTGACCTCGTGCCCAGCGGCGATGAGCTCGGGGACGATGTACGAACCGGAATGGCCGGTCCCGCCGGTGACGAAAACGCGCACGCTACTGCTCCTTGTGATTGATGTGGCGCGAGAAGTGGTGGTGCGGGCGCGCTCAGGCAGAAGTGTTGACGCCGAGGGTGAAGTTGAAGCTTCCCGCGCCATAGCGGCCCAGGCCTATCATCACCAGGCCCGTTCCCTCTAGCCAGCGCGCCATTCCCAGGGGGCCGGTGTCCATCGGCCGCATCCCGAGGCTCTTGATGAATGCCGACACAGTCGCCTTGGCCTCGGCGTCGTCGCCGGCGATGAGCACGTCCAGCGGGTTGCCCTGCGCCAGCATGTGACCGAAGACGGTGTTGAACGCCTTCACGACGTGCGCGCCGGCGGGGGCGACCTTGGCGATTTCCTGCGCGCCGGAACTGCCGTCTGGGGTGACAAGGCCCTGGGAATCGGGGGAGACGGGGTTGGTGATGTCGATGATGACCTTGCCGTGTAGTGCGTCCCCGTACTCGCTGACCACCGCCGCCGCGCTGGCGTACGGTACGGCGAGGATAACGATGTCCCCGGCCGGGGCGGCGCCGGGCGTCCCGACAGTGGCGCCGCCGAGCGCGGCGGCTACTTCCTTGGCTTTGGCCGGGTCGCGGCCGATGATCTCGACGGCATTGCCGCCGGCGAGCGTCCGGCCGGCCAGAGCGCTGGCCATGTTCCCCAGGCCGATAATGCTGATGCTGCTCATTGGTGTGCCTGCTTTCTGGAGCTGGATAGGACGCCATGCCCACGCCGTCGTTGTCAACGGCTATGTCATCGACGCCCCCCATTTGGTTAACGTGTGAACCAGAATGTACGTCGCACTTGGTTACCATGTCAACCAGACGGTAAAGTGACGTGCATGACCGAGCCGCGGTGGTTGGACGAGCGAGAACAGCAGGCCTGGCGCAGCCTGATAAAGATGCAGGACGGGCTGTCGGAGTTCATCGAGCGGCAGCTGCGCAACCGGTGCGGGCTGTCCGTCGCTGACTACCAGGTCCTGGCCCATCTCTCTGAGGCGCCCGAAGGCCGGCTGAGGTCGTTCGAACTCGGCCAGCTGTTGCGCTGGGAGAAGAGCCGCCTGTCGCAGCACCTGGGCCGGATGCAAAATCGCGGCCTGGTGTCCCGCGAGCGGTGCCTCGCCGACCAACGGGGGGCGGTAGTCGCCATCACTCCCCGGGGCAGCGACCTGATCAAGGTCGCGGCTCCGCAGCACGTGGCCGACGTCCGCGACGTGCTCATCGATCATCTCACTGCGACAGAGATGGCGATGCTCGTCACCATCGGCGACAAAGTACGCGAACGGCTGGCGGCGCTGGAACACAAGCACTGATACCCGATCCCGGACCTCATCGCTCACGAACTGCGTGCGTGTCAGACCGCTGCCTACAGAATCCCGCGGGCGCCGGCACAGCTGTTCGCGATGCACGACCCACAGCTACGACCCGCTCAACGCCTGGCTTGATCAGCGACATACCCTTAGGCGCGGCTCACGGGGTGCGGGGCTGAGCTGGACGACGCTCACCCGCGCGGATCTCACCAACGCGACACTGACGCACGCGAACATGAGATTCGCACGACTGCGCTCAGCAAAGCTGGCCAACGCCGAGTTAGATGGTGCGGATCTGTGCGGGGCGGCGCTGAAGGATGCTGACTTGCGGGGTGCGAACCTGACCGGGGCGAACATGCGGAACATCACCGGCCCCATCCAGGCGGTGGCTACCACCGATGGCACCACTCTTTTCGGGTTCTTCGGTTCTGACCGAACCCAGACGGGGCTCGGAACTACTGCTACGGCGACCATTACTGATGATCAGGGCGCCGAGGCAGCCCCGTCAGCCGCTCGCTGTCCCAGCATGAGAGCGATCACTCCCACCGCACCGGCGCACCTAAGCCGCACATCACCGGAGGTCTGCACGCCCGCAGCGTGCAGACCACTTCGCGCATCCGTGCAGACGACTTCGGAAACCGACAGGGCGAATCCCCAAAGGAGCAGCTCTCACAAACGGTCCATTTCCGGAGCAAGATCGCGAGGATGTCCCGCGGCTCGTGGAACTTGAAGAGCGGTCCCGCGGTCAGGCGACGTTCTCGTTGTAGCAGCTTGAAGT
>NZ_JBPJUQ010000115.1:0-17123 GCF_051192615.1 Streptosporangium sp. G11 | reverse complement strand
GCCATAGCGATGGCCTACCAGGACCGCAGACTACCGCGCAGGCGAATCCCGCTGATCTCAACTCCGTACAGGCCCTAAATCCTTCACATCTGCTCCTCTTGCTGCTGACCGGAGGGCGGGGGCATCGCCTTGGCACCGGCTCGCGCGTGCGCATTGCCACTGACATGACGAAGCCGGCCTTGTAGCGGGGAAGTGGGGACCGTCAACGGCGGACGTAGGGGGTGTCCCGTGAATTTCCGATCGACGCACATCAAGATCAGGAAATTTACGGTCTTGACCGTAAACCGATGCTCGATGACCTGTCAAGGATTAACAAGGCTTATGAGTCGCTCTGGCGTGCCTGTAGCGTTCCAATGTTGTTTACGGCCGGGGCTGTAATCCTCGCATCGAGGATCAGACGTGAGGGTCTCCCATGTCGGCGACCCATCGCGGCGACCAGCATGAACGGCTGCCCGAACGCCGGCTTTTCGGACGCCCTCCACGACAACGGCCGACTACGGCCCACGTTTGTGCTCCCCGCGTGAGGTGTACGGTCGGTAACCCCTCACCGACCAGGAGAACGTCGTGCGCATCGCCATCGCCGGGCTGGCCACCAGCCACCCCTACACCGACGCCCGCACCCTCGCCTCCCACGCCGACCTCATGGTGTGGGAGGAGGACCGGGCTCTGCTGGCCCGCTTCACCGAGGAACATCCCGGGGCCGAGGTCGCCGCCGGGCTGGACGGTCTGCTCGCCGCCCGCCCCGACGGAGTGGTGTTGACCGTGCCCAACCCGGGGGTGGCTCCCGCGCTCGCCCTGGTGCTGGCGGCGGACCTGCCATGCTTCGTCAACAAGCCAGCCGCCGCGACCGCCGCCCAGCTCGCCGCCGTCGACGTGCCGGCCTCCTCGCGGCCCGAGCTGGTGCTGTCCACCTCGGTGCTGCGCTTCGCGCCCGCCTTCACCGCCCTGGTGGCCGAGGACCTCGGGGAGGTGCTCTCGGTGCGGGCCACCGTACGGCACGACGTGGGCCTGTGGGCGGGCGGCCACAACCCGTGGCAGGATGACCCGGCCGTGGGCGGCGGCACGATGGTGACGATGGGCGTGCACGGCGTGGAGCTGCTGGTCGCCCTTCTCGGCCCCGCCGTGAGGCTGGCCGGGGCGGCCGCCGCCACCCGCTCCTACACCGCTCTGAAGTCGGAGGACACCGGCGTCATGGCGCTGGCCTGGGACAACGGCGCCGTCGGCGCCGTGGAGGTTGTCGGGGTCACCGACGAGGAGTCTTACACGGTCGGCGTCCACACGCGTGCCGGCACCCGCGAGGTCGTGGTGGAGCCCGGCGCCGACCCCCTCTCCGGCCTGGGCTACCGGGGCACCATGGAGGCGTTCCTGGCCATGGTGGGCGGTGCCCCGAGTCCGGTGCCCTGGGCGCAGACCAGGGCCGTGCTCGGCACGCTGGTGGCCGCCCGCGAGGCCTGCGCCTAGGATCCCGCCCGTCCGGCACGCCGGGCGGGCGTTGACAGCCGAACTTTCATCCAGTTACGGTCTGGACCGTAACTGAGAATGAGGAGTTCCGCGTGCGGACCATCGCAGAGCTGGAAGAACGCCTGTCACACCCCCGTGACGGGCTGGTCGAGGATCTGAGCAAGCTCGACGGCGACATCATGGTGCTCGGCGCCGGCGGCAAGCTGGGCCCCAGCCTCGTCCGCCTGGCGCTGAACGGGGTCAGGGCGGCCGGAGGCGGCAAGCGCGTCATCGCGGTGTCGCGTTTCTCCGAGCGGGGCCTGGCGCAGGTACTCAGCGACGAGGGCGCCACGGTCGTGGCGGCCGACATCGCCGACGAGAACGCGCTGCGGGAGCTGCCCGACGCGCCCAACGTGGTCTTCCTCGTCGGGGCCAAGTTCGGCACCCAGGGGCGCGAGCACGCCACCTGGTTCACCAACGTCTACCTGCCCGGTCGCGTGGCCGACCGGTTCGCGGGCAGCCGGATCGCCGCACTGTCGACGGGCAACGTCTACCCGCTCGTCCCGGTCACCTCCGGCGGTCCCACCGAGGACTCGCCCACCGGGCCGGTCGGCGACTACGCCATGAGCTGCCTGGGCCGCGAGCGTGTGCTCACTCATTTCGCCGAGGAGCGCGGCACGCCGACGGCGCTGATCCGGCTCAACTACGCCGTCGAGATGCGCTACGGCGTGCTGGTCGACCTCGCGCAGAAGATCATCGCCGGACAGGCCATAGACGTGACCACCGGCCAGGCGAACGTGGTCTGGCAGGGCTACGCCAACGAGGTGACGCTCCGCTCGCTGCTGCTGGCCTCCGTCCCGCCGTACGTGCTCAACGTGACCGGACCCGAGCTGGTCTCGGTACGGCAGGCCGCCACCAACCTCGGCCGTCTGCTGGGCAGGGAGCCGGTCTTCACCGGCGAGGAGGCCCCCACGGCGCTGCTGTCCAACGCCTCGCGCTGCCACGGTCTGTTCGGCTACCCCGATCTCACGCTCGCCCAACTGGTCGAGCACACCGCCCGCTGGGTGGGTGACGGGGGACCGCTGCTGGGCAAGCCCACCAAGTTCGAGAGCCGTGACGGCGCGTTCTGACCGCATCGACGAGGGTGAAAGGGGAACGTACGTGCTCAGCACGGCACCTGAGAGACATGGTTCCATCCACGACCTGTTCCGCAGGGGCACGGTCATCCCGGCGCACCCGCTGGCGCTGACCGAGGACCGGCGGCTCGACGAGCGGCGGCAGCGGGCGCTGACCCGCTACTACGTCGAGGCGGGGGCGGGCGGTCTGGCCGTCGGGGTGCACACCACCCAGTTCGCGATCCACGGCACCGGCCTGCTGCCTCCCGTGCTGGAGCTGGCCGCCGAGACCGCCCGCGGCTACGAGCGCGAGGTGGTGCTGGTGGCGGGCGCGACCGGGAGCACCGCGCAGGCGGTGGCGGAGGCGGAGTCGGCGGCCTCGCTCGGCTACCACATGGTGCTGCTGAGCCCGCATCGCGAGCTGGACGAGAACCAGCTCATCGAGCGGACCCGCGCGGTGGGGGAGGTGTTGCCGGTGATCGGCTTCTACCTGCAGCCCGCCGTCGGCGGCCGGACGCTGACCCGCGACTACTGGACGCGTCTGGCCTCGATCGACGCGGTCGTCGGCATCAAGGTCGCCCCGTTCAACCGCTACCGGACGCTGGACGTGCTCCACGGCGTGGTCAGGGCCGGGCGTACCCGCGAGGTGGCGCTCTACACCGGCAACGACGACCACATCCTGTCGGACCTGATCACCTCGCATCGCGTCGTCGTGGACGGCAAGGAGGTCGACGTCGAGTTCGTCGGCGGCCTCCTCGGCCAGTGGGCGGTGTGGGTGAAGCGGGCGGTCGAGCTGCTCGACGAGGCGCGGCGCGCCCGCGGCGGCGACGACGCCGCCGTTCGCAGGCTGCTCACCCTCGATGGGCACCTTACCGACGCCAACGCCGCCATCTTCGACGCCGAGCACGGCTTCCGCGGCTGCATCCCCGGTATCCACGAGGTTCTGCGTCGCCAGGGGCTGCTGGCCGGGCGCTGGTGCCTGGATCCGGAGGAGGAGCTCTCCCCCGGGCAGCTCGCCGAGATCGACCGGATCTGGGCGGCCTATCCGTGGCTACGCGACGACGAGTTCGTCGCCGAGGGCTTGGACCGGTGGCTGCGCTAAAGGGTCAGGCGGTAGAGCGTCAGCGGGCGGCCGCTGGAGCCGCTGGAAAGGTTACCGGTGCGTTCGGCCAGCCCGGCCAGCTCCAGGCGATACAGCATCCGGCGGGCCGTGCGCTGCTGCACCGCGAGCCGCTCGGCGATCTCGCGGGTGGTCAGTGGCTGATCGCCCACCGTCGCCCGCGCCTCCAGCAGCTTCTCCATCGTCGCCACCGACAGGCCCACCCGGCGGGCCAGGACCGGCAGGTTCGCCTCGCTTGCCGGGGGCGCGGCGACCGACTCCAACACGACGTCGGTGTCGGCCCGCAGCGACAGCACCGCGGCCACGTCGCCGATGCGCCGAGCCCTGGCCAGCGCCCTGCGGGCCAGGCTCTCGGCCTCGGCGGCGCTGCGGCCCAGGCCGAACCCGGCCCGCACGACCCGGCTGTAGGCGGCCAGCCGCGACAGCATCGGCAGGCAGGAGAAGCCGCCTGTCGCGTCGTGCAGCGGGCCGCGGGTGGTGACCAGCAGGTGGATGCCGCCGCGGAAGGCCGCGAGCGTGCCGCCCAGCGCGGTCGCCTCGCGCAGCAGGCCCTCCTCGCCGTCGAGCTCGATCAGGCCCAGCGCGATCTGCGCGTCCTCCTGCGCCTGGCCCTCCGCGGACATCAGGAGCTGGCGCAGGGCGACGCGAACCGAGTGCACCGACGGTGCCAGACGCAGCACCGGAAGCTTGCCGCGCAACGCCTCGTGCACCGAGCTGAGGCAGGTGATCACGGCGTGGTCGCCGCCGCGGCGATGGAAGGCAGTGGCCGACTGCGAGGTCATGCCGCTGCGCCAGGGGAACACCCGCAGCTCGTCGGTGGGCAGGCCGGCCTCGGCGAACGTGGCCGTCACCTCGGCACTCGACAGGGTGTCGATGGACAGGCGGGTGACGTCGTGGCCCTGGTGCTGGAGCCGTACGAGGGCGCTGAGCAGGGTCGCGCCCGAGTAGTCGACGAACGCGGCGGGACGGGTGAGAACTTCGGCCTCGTGTGCGAGCATGTGCGGCACGATGCCGGTGAACAGCCACCCCTCCACCGCGCTCGCGTGCGCCTCGACGATCGTGGGCGCCTGTGACTCGTGATCGTAGTCGAGCCGCAGCGTGCTCACCCCCGGCTGTTCCTCGCAGACGGCCGCCACGTCGTCGACCAGATCATGGGGACCGACCACCCCGATGAGGATCCCCACTGAAGCCTCCTGGCTAAATAACGGTCAAGACCGCTATTACTTTATCTCGTGCGAGGTGTTGTGTGACTCCGAAATTCCCCAGCGCCGCGGAAACGGCCGGCAGGACGCTTGGTCACGAGGAGGTGGCCGCCGCCGAGCGAGTGATCCGCTCGGGAATGCTCAACTCCGTGTGGGGCACCGAGGCCAAGGCGCTGGAGCGCGAGATGGCCGAGCTGTACGGTGTCCGGCACGCTGTCGCGTGCAGCTCGGGCACCGCGGCTCTGCACCTCGCGGTCGTGGCGGCCGCCCCCGACCCGGGCGACGAGATCATCACGACGCCCATGACCGACTTCGGAACCGTGGCCCCCATCTTGGCGCAGAACGCGGTCCCTGTCTTCGCCGACGTTGATCCGTTGTCCGGAAATCTCGATCCGGCCGCCGTGCGGGCCGCGATCACCCCGCGGACCCGGGCGATCATGGCGGTGCACCTCTTCGGCGCGCCCGCCGCCCTGGACGAGTTGCGGGCGATCGCCGACGAGCACGGACTCATGCTGATCGAGGACTGCGCCCAGGCGTGGCTGGGCGAGCTGCCCGACGGGCGGCCGGTGGGCGGTGTCGGCGAGGTCGGCTGCTTCAGCCTGCAGCAGTGGAAGCACATCACGTGCGGCGACGGCGGCCTTGTGATCACCGACGACGACGCGCTGGCCAAGACGATGCGGCTGTTCTCCGACAAAGGCTGGGACCGTGACGGCGGGCGGCACCACCTGAGCTTCGGGCTCAACTACCGGATGACCGAACTGCAGGCCGCCGTGGCCCGGGCGCAGTTGGTCAAGCTGCCCAGGGTGGTGGGCGCCCGGCGGCACTGGGCGCTGCGGCTGCTGGCGGGGCTGGCGGGGCTGCCCGACCTCGCCCTGCCCGACCCGCGCGGGCATGCGTGGTGGTACTTCCCCGTCGTCCTGCCTGGCGGGGGAGCGCCCGAGCTCGCCGCCAAGCTGGCGGCCGACGGAATTCCGGCCCGGGCCGGGTACTTGTCCGAACCGCTCAACCGGGCGCCGCTGTGGGACGGGCCGATGTACGGCACGTCCAGATTCCCTCTGTCGGCGCCGCCTGCCGCCTGCCCCGAGGCGGACCGGCTGGTCGGCGAGACGCTGCTGATCGTGGACCTGAACGAGAACTACACCGCCGACCACGTCGCGGCGATCGCCGACGGATTCCGTCGTTACGTTCAGATGTCGGGCATTGCCCCTTCCTGAAGGTGATCGCTAGATTTCGGTCGGGACCGGTATTGTCAACGAAAGATCGATATCGTCAACGAAAGGAAGGTTCCGATGAGAAAGGTCGTACTCGCCGGCCTCGCGGCGGCCCTGGGAGCCACACTCGCCGGATGCGGCGGCTCCGGCTCAGAGTCGGACAAGAGCACGGTGACGCTATGGATGTATCCCGTGATCGGGGACCAGGCCAAGAGCCAGGCGTTTTGGACCAAGGTCGAGAAGGACTTCGAGGCCAAGAACGCCACGATCGACCTCAAGATCGACCAGCAGCCTTGGGACGGCCGCCAGGAGAAGATCACCACGGCACTCGCCTCGAAGAAGGGCTTCGACCTGGTCGTGCTCGGCCCCGACCAGATCCCCCAGTACGCCCAGCAGGGCGCGCTCGCCCCGGTGGACGACGTGGTGGCCCCCGCCAAGGCCTCCTTCCTGCCCAACGCCCTCACCGCGCTGACCGTGGACGGCAGGCTCTACGGCGTGCCGATCTACCAGACCATCACCGCGCCGATCTACAACAAGAAGGCCTTCGCCGACGCGGGCGTGACCGAGTTCCCCCAGACCTGGGAGGCGTTCAAGGCCGCCGCTCCCAAACTCGCCGCCAAGAAGGTCGCGATCCTCGACTACCCCGGCGCCCCCGAGATCAATCTGAACCAGAGCTTCTACCCGCTGCTGTGGGGCAACGGCGGCACCGTGTTCGCCGCCGACGGCAAGACCGTCGCCTTCAACGGCCCCGAGGGCGTCGAGGCCCTGCAGTTCCTCCTCGACATGCAGAAGCTGGGCGGCCTGCCGGAGAACGCGGCAACCAAGAAGAACGACATCGAGGGCGGCCCGCTGGCCGCGGGCAAGACGGCCGTCTACCACGCCGCCACCGCGCTGCAGGCCACCCAGCTCGGCGCGGCCATCGGCGATGACAACGTCGGCGTCGGGCTGCCGCTGGAGAGCAAGAAGAAGGTCGCATTCGGCATCCCCGGCGGGCTCGTGCTGGCCAAGCACTCGCCGAACGCCGAGGCCGCCAAGAAGTTCGCCGCCTTCCTGTCCTCGCCGGAGGTCTCGGCGGAGCTGGCCAAGGAGTCGGGCTTCTTCCCGGCGCGCACCGACGTGACCGTGCCCGGCGCCTCCCCGGTCGCCCAGGAGTTCGCCAAGTCGCTGGAGTACGCCTTCCCGGGTGACACCCACCCGATGGCTCGTCAGGTGATGGCGCTGATCGTGCCGGAGATCCAGGCGGCCCTGCTCGGCAAGAAGGACTCCAAGACGGCCCTCGACGACGCGGCCAAGGAGGCCAATACGCTGCTGGCCAACGGCGGCTGATGCGATTCGCCACCCTATCCCGGCGGGGCCGTTATGTGCGAAAGGCGGGAATCTGTGCGACAGCGCTTGCGGGACCCCATGACGGGTCTGCTGTTCGTCCTCCCCATGCTGGTGCTCTTCCTGGTCTTCAGGTTCGTGCCCGTCCTGGGCGCGGGGGGCATGAGCCTGACCGATCTGAACCTCGGCGGGGAGTGGAACTTCATCGGCGTCGACAACTACGCCCGGTTGTTCGACGACCCGAAGTTCTGGGACAGTCTGCGGATCACGCTGGTCTATGTCGCGATCTATGTGCCCCTGACCGTTCTCATCGCGCTTGGCACCGCGCTGCTGCTCAACGCGGTCGTCTTCATGCGCGGACTGTTCCGGGGCATGCTCTTCCTGCCGTACGTCACCAGCTTCGTGCTGGCCGGCGTGATCTGGCGGTGGATCTACGAGTTCGACGGGGTGATCAACGGACTGCTCGGCAAGCTCGACCTCGGCCCCGTCGGCTTCCTGGAGGAGTCCTCCCTCGTCCTGCCCGCGCTGGCGGTGGTGTCGGTGTGGAAGGGCTTTGGCTACTCCATGCTTATCCTGCTCGCCGGGCTCAAGGCGATCCCGGCCTCCTACCTGGAGGCGGCGACGGTCGACGGGGCCGGGCCGTGGCAGCGGTTCCGCCGGATCACGTTGCCGCTGCTCAAACCCACCCTGTTCTTCGTCGTCGTCATCGAGACCATCAACGCCTTCCAGACGTTCGACACCATCTACGTGATGACCGGTGGCGGCCCGGCGAGAGCGAGCTACACGCTCATCTACGGCCTGTACGACCAGGGTTTCAAATTCTCCAACCTCGGCTACGCGGCCACGATCGGCATCGTGCTCTTCGCGTTGGTGCTCGTCGTGTCGCTGCTCCAGCGCCGCCTGCTCGATCGGGGGAACGCATGACGATCACCGCCACCCGGCCTGCCGCCGCGACCGCGAAGCCGCCGGTGAAGGCCCGGAGCAGGTCCTTCCGATGGCCTCTGTGGGTGCTGCTCGCGCTCGCGTCGGTGATGACGGTCAGCCCGTTCTTCGTGATGTTCGTGGTGGCGCTGTCGCCGCCGGGCAGGCCGACCCTGCCCGCGCAGTGGCCAGAGTCGCTGTCGCTGGACACGATGGTGGAGCTGCTGTCGTCGTCCGGGTTCGTCGGCTGGACGGTCAACACGGTGATCTACGCGCTCACGTCCGTGGTGATCATCTTGCTGACCGCGTCGATGGCCGGGTACGCCTTCGCCAAGAAGCGTTTCCCCGGGCGCGACACGATGATGTGGGCGTTTCTCGCGACGCTCATGGTGCCGTTCCAGGCGACGCTGATCCCGATGTTCGTGCTCATCTCGGAGCTCGGCGGGGTGGACACCTTCTGGGGACTGATCGTGCCGACGCTGGCCAACTCGCAGGCGGTCTTCCTCATGCGGCAGTTCATCCGTGACTTGCCCGACGAGCTGTTCGAAGCGGCCAAGGTCGACGGGGCCTCCGAGTGGCGCATCTACTGGCAGATCGTGATCCCGCTGACCAAGCCGATCCTGGCCACGCTCGGGGTGTTCGTGTTCCTGTGGCACTGGAACGACTTCCTGTGGCCGCTCGTCATGTCGCAGTCGGACGAGATGCGCACACTCACCGTGGGGCTGGCGTCGATGCGCACGGAGGGGTCGCCGCTGTCCGTGCTCATGGCCTCCGCCGCGCTGTCGGTGCTGCCCTGCCTGCTGGTGTTCGCGCTCCTGCAGCGCTACCTGGTCAACAGCATCGCGATGACGGGACTCAAATAAAGTGCCTTAGATGGAGATGTCATCACAGGCCGCGCAGCTGCGGGAGCAACTGCGCGGCACGCTGCTCGCCGCGGCGGCCACCCCCATGACGGCCTCGGGCGAGGTGGACCTCGACCTCGTGACGGCCTATTTCCGCAGCCTGCTCGCCGACGGTGCCGACGGGCTCGCGGTGCTCGCCCACACCGGCCGCGGCCCCTTCCTGCCCCTGCCGGTACGGTCCGCCGTGATCGAGCGCGCGGTCTCCCTGGGAGTGCCGGTACTGGTCGGCGTCGGCGGCGCCCCTGATGAGGCACAGACGGGCGGGGGCACGGTCACCGTGAGTACGGCGCGACCGGACGATCTGGCAGTCTCCCAGGGCGCGTCCCCGGGTTCGGCGGAGCGGGTCGTCGAGGAGGCGCGGGTCGCCGCCGCGCTCGGGGCCGTCGGCGTGCTGGTGTTCCCCTCCGCCGAGGACCGGCTCGCCCTGCACGACGCCGTCTGGCGGGGCGCAGGGCTGCCCATGATCGCCTTTGACCTCTACACGCTGCCCTGCCCGCCCGCCGTACTGGAGGAGATCGTCCGCCACCCCGGGGTGGCGGGGCTGAAGACGGCGCTGCTGTCGGACGCGATGGGATGCCAGGAGGCGATCCGGATCACCCGCGAGGCGGGACGGCTGGCGATCACCGGGGAGGACCGGATGTTCGGCCCATCGCTGTTGTGGGGCGCCGAGGCGGCGCTGGTCGGAATCGCGGCCGCGCGGGTGGGCGTCACCCGCGACGTGATGCGCGCCTTCGCCGGGAACGACCTGCGGGAGTTCGAGCGGGCATCGGCGCTGCTCGACCGGCTGGCCGCCGCGACGTTCACCGCGCCGATGGAGGGCTACGTCCAGCGCATGCTGTGGCTCGCCGCCGCCGAGGGGCGCGTCCCGCGCTCGCACGCCTTTGACTGCTACGGCCCGGCGATGGGAGAGGACGAGCGGGCGAGGGAGAAGGCCGCGCTCGCCGGGGTATGACCGCCCCTCAGCCGAGCGGGAGGCGGAAGAGCGCGGCGGCGTTGCGCCAGGCCAGGAGGTCGGCCGCGTCGCCGGTCAGCCCCGCCGCCGCCACGGAGCCGAAGGCGGAGGCCGGGTCGATGAGCGTGGAGTCGGTGCCGAACAGCAGTCGTTCCGGGTCCACGGCGGCGGCGACCTCCGCGATGCGCCCGGCGGGGAAGTGCGACCAGCACGGCTCCAGGTAGAGGCGGTCGCAGGCGCGGGCGGCCTCGATGGCGTGCCGGTAGCCGTCCGCGCCCATGTGCCCGGCGATCACACGCAGGCCGGGCGTGTCGAGGCAGGCCTGGGCCAGGTCGAGCACGGAGGCACCCCAGGTGTGCACCAGCGCGGGGACGCCCGCAGACGCCACCAGGGCCAGCGCGTCGCGCAGCTGCGGGGAGGTGGCGGGGGAGCCGGTGTAGTCGGTGTGGATCTTCACGCCGACGAACCGGCCGGTGGGCAGGTAGGCGTTCAGGTCGCGCTCGGCATCGGCCAGGCGGCGCGGGTTGACAGTCACGTAGCCGTACAGGCGGGCGGCGCCGGGCACGGAGCCCAGGTAGGCGGCCAGGGCGCGGTTGCCCGCCGGGGCGTCGTAGATGACGGCCTCGGTGCCCGACACGATGGCCAGGTCGATCCCGTAACGGTTCATGGCAGGGACCGTCAGCCCGGAGACGTCCATGGTGAAGAACCACGGACCCCAGTGCGCGTGCACATCGATGATCATGCGGGTTCTCCGAGAAGCAGGCGGCGGGCGTTGCCTCCGGCGACGAGCGCGACCTCGTCGGGCTTCAGGTCGCCGGTGGCCAGGCGCAGCAGAGGAACGAGCGGTTCGTAGTACGGCGTGCGGGAGCCGAACAGCAGACGTCCGGCGCCGAGTTCGTCGGCGACGGTTTCCAGCGCGTCGGGGGAGTTCAGCAGCCGGGTCGAGGTGTGGAAGCCCGGCTCGTCGGCGGCGGCCACGAGGAAGTCGCCAAGGTGGTAGAAGTGCGTGTCGAGGAAGACGACCCGCAGGCCGAGACCGGCGAGCGGCCGCCAGAACCGGCGCACGTCACCCCCGGTCAGCACGGTCAGATCCAGTGCGGCGGCCCGCCCGGCGACATGCCGCACCGAGGGGAAGCCCGCCTCGACACCCTGCTCGTCGGGGAAGAGCCGGACCGCCCGCATTCCCAGGGCGGCCAGCCGTTCCATCTCGCGCACCGCGCCCAGCGGGTCGCGCAGGTCGAGGGCGCCGACGGGCACGATCCCCGCCGAGGTCGCCGACGCGAGGGTCTCATCGTTGCCCGACGCCATGTCGAAGAGCGCGGCCCGCAGGCTGGCCACCGCACCCGCGGTGATGCCGTGGCGGGCCAGGACGCGCGGGGCGGGCTCCTCCGGCGGGAGGTCGCGGTCGGGGTAGGCGCCGCCGAGCACGTCGGCGTCGAGCGTCACCACCAGGTCACCGACCAGATGCCGGGCATCGAAGGGCGTCATCCGGGCATCCTTCCATTCACATACCGGTCATGACCATAATCCCCAGCTCTGGCGGGTCGCAAGGCAGGGGCGCCGACGCTTTCTGTCTATACGATTGAAGTCGGGACCAAATACCGCGCAGAAATGAGCTCTCGCCAGGAGCGGCCCTGATCCGGCGCGCCCGAGAGGGGCGAGGAGGTGCTGGGCTGGGGTGTTCGCCTGGTCCGGCTCTGCCCCGAGCGTCACCGCTGGGAGCTGACCGGCCCGGAGGGGGCTCGCGAGCATCCGGTCGTGGTCGGCGCCGCCCGGTGACGGAGGTTTTTCTATTCGTCAGGGGCGGAAGTGGGTGAGGCGGAAGACGCCGAGCATGTCGTCGGAGACGGCGCCGATGGAGGAGAAGGAGGCCTCGACGCCGACCCAGCCGTGGAAGGCGCCGTCGTCGTCGAGGATCTGCAGCATTGGCTTCACGTGGGAGTTGCCCGTGTAGCAGGATTCGCCACGCCCCTTGGCCAGGCAGGTGCACCAGTGCCAGTAGGTGTCGCGCCGGTCGTAGCTGGAGACCTTGACGACGTAGTTCTGCAGCGAGCTGTCACCGCCGCCGCCCGGCGTGCCGCCGTAGCCGGGGCAGCCGCTCTGCTGGCAGACGGCGGAGGAGTTGGGCTGGCGGTAGGTCAGGCACCAGGTCGTCGTGGTGCAGGTGGTGAAGGCGGTGTGCGTCCAGGTCTGGCCGCTGGAGGAGCCGAGCTGGTCGTGCGCCCAGGTCCTGAGGTCCTGCTTGAGGGTGCCGGGGAAGGATCGCACGCTGCTCATCGCCCGGCGCTCGGTGAAGGGGCTGTTGCTGCCGAAGCCGTAGCCTTGGCCGTACTGCTGGGCCTTGGTGTCGTACTTGTAGGTCAGGGCCGCCATCTTGGGGCCGTCGGTGACGTACCACTGCTGGGATCCGCCCTGGGTGTCGGTCCAGTTGATGGTGACGACGCCGTCGGCCACGCCGAAGGTGCCCGTCCTGGACCGGTTCGGCGCGCCCATGAACCCGCCGGCGGTCAGCACCTCGCACGGCCGGACCAGGGTGGGGCTGGGCGTGCTGACCGGCTGCGAGCAGCCACCCGACGGCACGGCACCGGTGCCGGTGCGCTGCACCGGCGTGGTCTGCGACCAGTGGTGGACGGCGGCGCTGACCGAGCCGTTCGTGCCGAAGGTGTAGCTGCCCAGGCTGACCCAGTTCGAGTGCGAGGTCGCGCGCAGGTGGCCGAGCGCGACGACGAAGTAGGCCTTGCCGCCAGTCAGCGCGGCGGCGTGGGCGGGGGCGGCCAAAAACGGGAGGAGGAGCAGGGGCAGGAGAAGTAGACGCATGAGTCTTTCCAATTCGGTCGTTGCCGAAATTAATCCTTGACGGCGAGATTACCTGTTTCCAGGTTTACGGCCATGGCCTTAATTAGAAAATTCTTAGCGATCGTCGTCGCGGCATCCGCCGTGCTGACGCTCCAGGGACCCGCGGAGGCTCGCGCCCGGGGCAGGATCACCGAGCTTGGCGTGCCGTTGCAGGACGTCCTGCTCAACTACCCCGGCAGGAGCGTCGACAGTAAGAGCGCCGGCGGGCAACTCGTCTACAACCCCCGCGACCTCACCCTGTACGGCACGCACGCGGGCTTCTCGGTGTTCTCGCTCAACCCGCTGACGGGGCGGCACACCGTACTGAGGGAAGGACCTGTGCACCAGCTCGCGGTGCACAGGTCCGGGGACGTCTACTTCGCCGAGGGGCCGAGGCTCCTGCGTTACGAGCCGCAGATCCGGTAGGTGTGGAAGTTCTCGTTGCGGGACAGGTAGAGGTGCCCGTCGGGCGCCTTCACCATGAGGGAGATCGGCCGGGCGATCAGGCTGAAGGCCAGCGTCGTCCGGTCGACCTTGTAGACCTTGCCCTGGGCCTTGGCCCAGATCGCGCCCGCGTGAACCTCGATGTTGGTGTCCTGCCAGACCTGCGTCTGCGCGGCCCAGGGATATTCCTGGTGCTTGGCCGTCCGCAGCGTCTGGCCGGTCGCCGGGTCCATCTCGAACACCGCGTCGGGCGTCATGCCCCACAGATGGCCGGTCTCGTCGAAGGTGATCGAGCCGAGCGCCAGGTCACCGGGCACGGGCGCGGTCTTCCACTTCACGGTGTCGGTCGCGATGTCGTAGGCGAACACGTATGCGGCGGTGTCGAGCGGGCGACCCAGCCCGCCGAAGGCAGAGGTCGCGCCGTAGACGACGCCGTCACGGTAGGCCAGGCCGACGATGCTGTGGTTGGGGATGATGTTCCGCCTGATCACCGTGTTGCCGGTCGCGGGGTCGTAGAGGCCGAGCGCGCCACCCGCCGCGCCTGTCTTGGGCACGGTGCCGAAGGCCAGCAGGTCGCCCGCCGAGACCATCGCGAACGGCCGGTCCTGCTCCTGCTCGGTCAGGCTGAGCAGCAGTTTGGGCTCGGTGCCGTCGAACTCGTAGATCCGCGCGCCGGGGTAGACACCGAGGTACAGCTTGCCCTTGTGGGTGACGATGCCCTCGCTCTGACCGACGTTCGGCCAGAACTGGGACTGGCCGGTCGCGGTGTCGTAGGCGGCCAGGCCGCCGGTGAAGAAGCCGCCCCCGTAGACGCGGCCGTCGGGGCCGACGCCCATCGACCGGACGCTGACCGGCTGCCCGTTCAGCGTTGACTCGAACGTCGCGGCCTTACCGCGCTTGAGGTCGTAGGTCCACAGCTTGCCGGTCGAGGCGGTGCCGACCAGAGTGCGGCCGACCCAGCCGAGTGTGCGCGCGGCGCCGTCGCCGAAGTCGGTGAAGCCCAGCTTCTTTACCCGGCCCTTCTTCAGGTCGACCTTGACCAGCTCGTCGTTCTGGAAGAGATAGGCGTCGTGCCCGCGCACACCGCCGCCCACGGTCAGGCTGTCGACGTCGTCGATGACGTGCGTCCAGCGGCCCTTCTTCAGGTCGTAGATTCCCATCGGGTTGGTCGCCGTGGTGGTGACGAACCGCACCAGCAGGTAACGCCCGGCCACGTCGAGGTCGTAGGCGTAGCCGGCGCCCTTGATCGGGGCGTCGATGATCTTCTTGGTGACGCCATCCGGTCCCACCACCGCGATCTTCATGGCCTGGGAGCCGGTGCCCACGTAGAGCGTACCGTCGTCGCTGGTCGCCAGGTCGCGGACGAACTGCTGACCGGGGATCGGGCTGCCCAGGTCGGTGGTCTGCCCACTGGCCACGTCATAGCGGAACAGCTTTCCCGTGGGAGAGGTGCCGCCGTAGACGAACCTGCCGTCCCGACTGGCCTCCACCGTCCAGACGAAGGTCTCCCCGGGTACGGCGATGCCCGCCTCGATCACCTGGTCGGTGCCCGGGACGTAGCGGAACAGGCGGCCCATCGCGCCCACGGTGGCGTTGTAGGAGCCCACGTAGACCGAGTGGTCGGGGGCGACGGTGACCGCCCACGAGCCCAGCGCGAGCGGCAGCGGCCGCTCGGCGATCAGCGTGCCGTCGAGCGCGTTCCGGATGCCCAGCAGCGCCGGGCCGGACGCGCTGGAGGTCACCGAGTAGACGCGAGGGCCGTCCGGATGGCGGGCATCGAGTGCGGTGCCCGCGGTCGTGGCGCCGACGAGCGGCATCGTCCCGAGGTTCTGGAAGCCACAGCCGGCCGGAGGGGCCGCCAGGGCCGCTGGGGCGATCTGCTCGGCCAGGGCGGGAGCGGGAATGAGTAAGAGGGCGGCGGCCAGGGACGCCAGATGAAGCCTCACGATGCCTCCTTGCTAGTTAACGGTCCCGACCGTAATTCCATGAAGGCTCGCTGGCAAGAGACGATCAGATCTCGAGGACCTTGAGGGATGCCCGAGAGCGGGGCGTGACCGTGACTGCAGTCCATCGTGTAACCCGCAGAGCAACTGCTGCTCTGCGCCGTTTGCGTATTCCCGTGGCCATCCCGGCGAGTGCCCGTTCACCCTCTTGGAGGTGATGTGACTTCAGCACACGAGGAGGCCCGCATTTCATGCACTTGCGTGGCCCGACCGGCGTGTCGATCGTGGCCTTGTGCTTTCTGGCCATGGCCGACACGGTCGAGCGGTGCTTGCCGGCGAGCGTCTTGAGCAGCGACGTCTCCATGACCCAGTGCAGCCGGTCAAGGCGGAACACGTCGCTGGCGAGCAGGTAGTACTGGACGATGCCCCCGCACCGCCCCGGCCTATGGCGGGACCGGGCGGCGGCCGGTGCCGCGTTACCGGGACAAGCCGCGCTCGGCCCAGCAGATCGTGACCGCCGCCGGACGGCGCGCGCTGCGCACGGTGACCTGGCGGACCGGTTCCACCGTCAGAGCGTCGGGGAGCCCCGGCGCCGTGCCGACCCAGCACAGCCGAATCTGGTGACCATCCGTCTCGGTGAAGCGGAAGCCAAGGAGCAAGGCCGTCAGCATGAGACGACGGGTGAGCAGGGGAATCGACTACCGGTACGATCCTGTCAGGCCTGTTGGGCTCAGGCTCTTCTGGCAGTCGCCTGGGGGATGGGGCGTGGCGCGTCGCCGATTCCAGGCGTCCGTTCTTGACGGTAGGTGTCCCTCAGTCGAAGTCGTAGGCCAAGTCCGCGCTGACTGCGACGGTCATGGCGTCGAGATCGAACGCGAGGGTGACATCGCCCGACACCGATCCATAGGTGTTCGCCCTATAGTAGTGATATTTCACCATGTGGTGCTCTCCGACGATGTGGGCCCGCAACGGCTCGCAGTCGCTGTCGGGGTCGTTCCATTGCTCGTCTATGGGCAGCGAATTCGTCTTGCCGTCCCCGGGGATCACCTCGAACTCGTGTCCGTCGAGTGTGAATGTCCAGTCTGTCTCCTCGTCGTCGTCCCAGCCGGCTCCCTGGGGTTCAAGGGTGGTGCGAAAACGCGCCATGACGATGCCGCCGCCAGCTTCGAGGATCGCGAAGGGGACCCCTCCTTGGCCGACTACATCGCCGGTTTTCGGACGGTGGTGGGCCTCGGGCATGAGCGGACTCCCTCGCATCGTCGCCCCGAGGTGCTCTCGGAGGGTCGGGTGCATTGAATCAATGACCGAGGTGGATGTCTGCGCAATAATGCACACATCCGCTTCTTCAGGCGTTTCCGCCGCGTAATATCCTCACCGGTCACGTTCTTCGAGGTTGGATGTAGCCATGGAGCCGCCGAAGATCCGTCTGCACCGGTTCGAGCACACCGTGGCGATCAAGTGGCCCGACCACGACTGCTGGTGGGTGATCGACCCGGATTCGCCGCGAAGCGGCGGGTTCGCGGCCCCGAGCGCGACGTTCGACGGCCCGGACGCCCGTGAATGGTTCGACCCTGCCGTGAACCAGCGCGACGACGTGAGCACGTGGACGAACGCCATCCGGCGTGACCTAGTGCTCCATTCCTTAAAGCAGGTAGATAAAGCGACGTCGGCGCGGCCGAGGGGGAAGGGTTGGCCGACCCCAGACCCAAGGGTGG
>NZ_JBPJUQ010000114.1:0-17126 GCF_051192615.1 Streptosporangium sp. G11 | reverse complement strand
TCTGCCGCCCCGTCGCGGGAACAACCCTCACGCCAGCCGACGAGGTACGCGCCGGGGCCGGGCCGAGGTCCACCCGCGGCGCGTCCAGGAGACCGCGCCCGTACAAGCGGTCACCCGTAACAACGCCCGGGGAGAGCGGCCTCGGCCGCCGGGCACATTCCCGCGGTGACGCATGAGGACCCGCTGTGAGCGGACGCGCCATCTTGACCACAGGGCACGGGTTCGACGGACCCGGCAAACCGCACCGCACCGGCCATCTCACCGGCGAGGACGGCCGGACCCCCGTCGGCGATGGCCGCGGCCCTCAACGCCGGGTCCGCCGCGAAAGCCATATGAGACGAAGCCCGCCCACGCGGCGGGTAACCGGCGTGCTGCCGGGCTTACGCCTCACCGCCTGCGGGATAGGCGAACCGGGTCAACAGATCTTTCAGTTGCTCGGCCTCGCCGGGCCCCAGTTCGGCGACCAGACGCCCGGCCAGCGGCTCCGCCGCCACATGGGCCGCGTCGAAAAGCTCGACGCCCCGAGGCGTGATCTCCACTGCCCGCACTCGCCGGTCCCCCGGAACGGTCTTGCGTACGGCCAGCCCCATACGCTCCAGATCGTCCACGACCCGCATGATTCCCGCCTTGTCCGACCCCGTCGCCGTCGCCAGGTCCCGCTGCACCGTGGCCCCACGGTCGGCC
Organism: Streptosporangium sp. G11; assembly: GCF_051192615.1. NCBI lineage: Bacteria > Bacillati > Actinomycetota > Actinomycetes > Streptosporangiales > Streptosporangiaceae > Streptosporangium > Streptosporangium sp. G11. Next base: position 16,442 of record NZ_JBPJUQ010000114.1, on the reverse strand, counting down.
AGCACGATCAGCACGGAGAAATGCCGCAGCTCAATGCCGAGCGGCCGAAGCGCCTCCGTCATCACCGTGGCCGCGCGCCAGTGCGCCTGGCGCAGCAGCAAGCCGAGAGCGAAAGGCGAGGCATCCCCGGGGCGGTCGGTCGCACGCGAGGCGGCGGTTTCGTGGGGAACATCGGCGGTCATAAGGTCATATTACCCGATGTCTTCTCATTCGATACGGTATCATGTGAGATTAAATACGGCTCGACGGCTCTGACCGCCGCGCCACCCCGTTGGCTCGATCGACAAGATCTTCAGCGGGAAGATCTCCACCCGCCTCGAGGTCCGGTCGTCCGGCCCGAGTTCGAGAAGGCCCTGGCCGCCGCCCGGCAGACCAAGATCTGCGCCTCGCACCGCCACGTCATGCTCACCGTGTACGAGCCGAAGCGGCCCGGCCACGGGAGCGCGGTCACTCCTCACCTACAAAACCGTGCGGGACGCCCTGCTGTTCAGGCCAGGCGAAACAGCCTCGGAAGGCGAACCATCCGGCCGAAATATGGAGAAACGATATCTCCCCACGCCCGACACCCGATGGTGCTCTTGAGGTGGCCCTCCTTCCCGACCGCGAGGAGTCACCCGTGAAGATCCGCCGACCATCCGTCGCACTCGCACTCGCGGTGGCGCTGGGCACCGGCGTCCTGTCCACCGCCGCACCCGCCACCGCGGCCTCATCCGCGTACGCCGTCATCGTCGGCTACTACCCCAACGCCGCCAGCTGCCACCACGCCGGCGGGCAGGGTGTGACCAACGGCACGTGGCCCTGGTACACCTGCTTCCAGTCGGGCAGCGTCTGGGCCCTCCAGGTGCCCGGGTAGACCACCCGCGAGTCCCGGACGAGCGGCGCGGATCTCCGGACAACCTCGCCGTTCGCCCGGCCGCCGGCCAGGAGGGGTCCCAGGTGACGGGTCACCCCGCCGGGCGCGCCTCGGCCACCGGTGCGCGACACGCCACACGCCCAAACCCTGGCGGCCTTCCGCGCGACCTCCCACACGCTCAGCCCCTGGCGGCTTTCCGCGCGACCCGCCACACGCTCAGCCCCTGCGGCTTCCGCGCGACACGGCAGCCCCGTGGGCACATTCCAGGACTTCAGGGCGCGTCGCGACACAGTGAGCTGTTTCCAGGTCGCGACACCTATGCGCCGACGTCGTCGGCCAGGCGCTGGAGATAGCCCGCGAACCGCCGCCGGTCGTGCTCGGCCCAGGAGGCGGTCAGCTCCTCGAATGCCTGGCGTTGCCACTGCCTGGCCCCCGCCAGCAACTCCTGCCCGCTCTCCGTGAGCCGCAGGGAGGCGCGACGCCGGTCGTGTTCAGAGGTGGCGCGGGCGAGGTAGCCCGCTTCGACCGCGTCCCTCACCATGCGGCTGGCGCCCGAATGATCAAGCCCGAGCTGGTGCGCCACAGTGCCCACGGTGACCGCCTCGTGCGCCCCGGCGACGGGCGCCGCACCGGCCAGGTACGCGTTCGCGGCCACGGCCTCGACGACCAGGATGTGCTGCACGTGACGCGACTCGCCGGTCAGCTCCTCCGACGCCCGTCCGGCCCACCTGCGTGACCAGAAGCGCACCAGGCGGAACAGCGTGGGCCCTCCGTCGCTCCCCTCTTCCATGCTCTCACCCTACGGCAATTTGCATGCGATACGCACATATGGTTGTGTGCGAATCGCATACAACTTCATCGAAGGAGGAGCCCCCATGGCCATCGTCATGAACCATCTGATCGTCCCGGCCGCCGACCGGAACGTGGCGGCCACGTTCTTCGCCGACCTGCTGGGTCTGCGGGCCGGCCCGCCCGCCGGACCGTTCGCGCCGGTCAGCGTCAACGACGACCTCACCCTCGACTTCGACGACCGCCACCGGCCCCAGCCCGGCCACTACGCGTTCCTGATCGACGACGACACCTTCGACGCGGTCATGGAGCGGCTCAGACGGAATCCGGCGATCGACTACGGCTCCGGTCCCATGAACGGCTGGGACCGCGACATCAACCACCTCGGCGGCGGCCGCGGCGTGTACGTACGCGACCCCAACGGGCACAGCTACGAGTTGTTCACCGCCGTACCGCAGTGATCGCCGATTCACCCCGTTCCAAGGATTGGATACGGGGCGTTTTCGATGGTGGGTATTACCGGGTTCGAGCCGGTGGCATCTCGTGTGCGAAAGGTCCTCGCGAAATGATCTCTCGTGTATTCGCCGAGCCCATTGATCGTCGTGGGAGGGCTTCTCAGCCCCCTGCCTCCGGCGGAGTCCTCGTCGATCCCGGGTACCATAATCCGGCTATGGATTATGGAAGAGTTCACGAAGCGGTCGCCAAGAGCTGGAACGAAGACGTGCTGCCCAGCCTTTCCGGCCTGGTGGAGATACCCGCGTTGTCGGCCGCCTACGACGCCGCCTGGGAGCGGACCGGCCATCTGCGAAGCGCCGCCGACCACGTGCGGGACTGGATCGCGTCGCGCGGCCTGCCGGGTGCCCAGTGTGAAATCGTCCAGTTCGACGGCCGTGCCCCGCTTCTTCTCGTGGACGTGCCCGCGACCGCCAACGCCGTGGCGCGCGGCACCGTGCTGCTCTACGGTCACCTCGACAAGCAGCCCCCGCTCGGCGACTGGTCCGAGGGGCTGGGTCCGTGGCAGGCGGTGGTACGTGACGGCCGGCTCTACGGTCGTGGCGCGGTCGACGACGGCTACTCGGGCTACGCGGCGACGACCGCGTTGACCGCGATCCAGGCGGCGGGCGGCGAACACGCCCGGACGATCCTGCTGCTGGAGACCGGCGAGGAGTCCGGCAGCCCGGATCTGCCCGCGTACCTGGAGCATCTGTCCGACCGCCTCGGTGAGGTGTCCCTGGTGATCTGCCTGGACGGTGGCGGTGGCGACTACGAGCGGATGTGGCTGACCGAGAGCCTGCGTGGCGTGGTGCAGGCGACCGTCACGGTGCGGGTCCTGGAGACGTCCGTGCACTCCGGGGTCGCCAGCGGTATCGTGCCGAGTTCCTTCCGCGTCATGCGCCGGTTGCTCGACCGGGTGGAAGACTCGGTGACCGGCGAGGTCACCGTCCCCGAGATGAACGTGCCGATCCCTGCGGATCGGCGAGCCGAGGCCGAGGCGCTGGCCGCGATGGAGCCGGGAGCCGCCGCGCGCCGGTATCCGCTCGTCGACGGGATGCGGGCGGTCTCGGACGACGACGTCGAACTCATCCTCAACAACACCTGGCGGCCCACGCTGTCGGTGATCGGCGCGGCCGGGCTCCCGGACCCCGCGGTGGCGGGAGCCGTGCTGCGTGCCTCGACGTCCCTGCGGCTGAGCTTCCGGACTCCCCCGACGGTCGACGCCGAGGTCGCGCGAGCCGCGCTGGTGAAGATCCTGACGACCGACGTGCCGTACGGCGCACAGGTCGAGGTAGGCGACTTCCTTCTGGTGAACGGCTGGCGGGCCCCGGAGACCGCTCCCTGGCTGGCCGCGGCGCTGGAGGAGATCGGCGATCAGGTGTTCGACGAGCCGTGCCGCGGTTTCGGCATCGGCGGCGGGATCCCGTTCATGGTGATGCTCGGCCGGCGCTATCTGAACGCGCAGTTCGTCGTCACCGGCGCGCTGGGGGCGGACTCGAACATGCACGTGCCCGACGAATGGTTGAACATCGCGTTCGCGGAGCAGGTGACCGAGGCCGTCGCGCACATCCTCGACGCGCACGCCCGCACCTGACCACTCGCCGCAGCCGCCCCTCGGCCGAATTCTGTAATGGACCTCAGGCATGTCGCCCGGGTGGTCCCCGTCGAGGCACCCGGGACCGGACGGCGCCGAGACGATCCGGTCGACGCCGTTGTCCGGCGGGACACTATCGTGGTGTGCCATGGAGTGCTTCGCCGCTTGGCGTACTCGTAACTGAGGGCCCGGCTCACCGCTGACACCAGGCCGTGAGCGGGCTAACTGATGCCCTTTTTCGTTTAGGTATCAAGCCCTCAGCCCGAAAGGCGCACTTCCATGCTCATCCGCCCGTTTGTTCAGCATGACCTGGCGCGGCTCACCGAGTTGACCATCGAGACGTTCCGGCCGTTCTACGAGGACTACTTCCGCCCCCTGGTGGGTGAGGTCGTCTTCGCCAACCAGCACGGCGACTGGCGCGACGACTATCGCGAGCAGGTCACCGATCTCCACGCCCCGGACCGGCACAGGCACGTCGCGGTCGCCGAGACCGAGGATGCCGTCGTCGGCTACGTGGCCTGGTTCCTCGACCCGGCTCGCAGGAACGGAACCGTCACGCACCTCGCCATCTCGGCCGAGCACCGCAGGCACCACGCGGGCACCGCGCTGTGCGAGCACGCCTTCCGTGAGATGCGCTCCCTCGGAGCCGAGGTGGTCGAGATCGGTACCGGGGGCGACCCCTTCCACGCGCCCGCCAGAGCCCTCTACGAGAAGCTCGGGTGCACCCCGCTCCCGGTCACCGTCTACTACCGGAGGCTCTGACCGAAACCCCCTCCGGGACGGCGCCCTCACGGCCTGTCCCGGAGGGGGCGAGCACCTGTCCGACCTTGCTTTTGAAACAGGCCCTGCTTTTGAAACGGGCCCTGGATCCGCCCGGCGCACCTCCATGCGCACCTCGGATTGACGGACCCGCGCGTCAGGGAGACAGCCGACCTCGCGCCTCGCCGGGAACCGTAAGTGGCGGACCTTCAGCCGCTCGACGGCGATTTCCGATCGGCGCCCCATCTATCACAACGACTCGGTGCGTGTGTTCCAGCGCCGCTCCATGTCCGATATGTCGTCGGTTTACCGACGGATCTCATATCCGAATCGTTCATGACGACGATACTGAGGCGGCGTTGGCCTCCTACAAGCTCTTCGCCGTGACTTCTCTGAAAACCCTTGACCGCCGCGGATTTCTCGCCCTCGCGGGCGGTACCGTCGGCGTCCTCGCGGCCGGGCAACTCGCGCCGGCGCCCGTCGCCCACGCCGCGGAACTTGACGGAGCCCCCTTCACCCTCGGCGTGGCCTCCGGTGATCCCAACCATCACAGCGTCGTTTTGTGGACCCGCCTCGTCCTGGACCCATTGAACGCCGAGACCGGCGGCATGCCCGCGCAGCCTGTCGATGTGCAGTGGGAGGTGGCGCGCGACGAGTCGTTCCGCAACGTGGTCCAGAGGGGTTCGGTGACCGCCCTGCCCGAGTCCGCGCACACCGTGCACGTACTCGCCGAGGACCTGTCGCCCGACCGGTGGTACTGGTACCGATTCCTGTCCGGCGGGACCTACAGCCGTGTCGGCCGGACCCGTACGATGCCGCCGCCTGGAGCGAAAGCCGACCGGATGCGGTTCGCGTTCGTCTCCTGCCAGTCGTGGGCCGGCGGTCCGTACCCCGCCTACCGGGACCTGGCCGAGCAGGACCTCGACTTCGTGCTGCACCTCGGCGACTACATCTACGAGACGTCAGGCGGCAGCCTGACCGAGTTCCGCCGGCTCCACGCCCAGTACAAGACCTCCCCGGATCTGCGCGCCGCCCACGCCCGTTTCCCCTTCTTCCTGACCTGGGACGACCACGAGGTCCAGAACAACTACGCGGGCGACATCGCGGGCGGCGCCGGTGACGGTCGTCCCTTCCTCGAACGCCGCGCCAACGCCTACCAGGCGTACTACGAGCACCTGCCGATGCGTCCCGAGCAGCGGCCCGACGGCCCGGACGCCCTGATGTACCGGCGGGTCCAGTACGGCAAACTGGCCGAGTTCAGCGTGCTCGACACCCGCCAGTACCGAAGCGACCAGCCATGCGGCGACGGCCGCAAAGCCCCGTGCGCGGAGGCCGAGGATCCGGCTCGTACGATGACCGGGCCCGAGCAGGAGCAGTGGCTGCTGGACGGTCTGAGCCGTTCGAAGGCCCGCTGGAACGTCATCGCCCAGCAGACCATCATGGCCGCCTTCGACTACGACCTCGGTCCTGGAAAGGTCGTCAACCTGGACCAGTGGGACGGCTACCCCGCCGCCCGATCCCGCATCCTCGGCTTCATCGCCGAGAACCGGCCCTCCAACCCCGTGGTGCTCGGCGGTGACTGGCACACCCACTGGGTCAACGACCTCAAGCTCGACTTCGACGACCCCGGTTCCGAGGTCGTCGCCACCGAGTTCGCCGGCACCTCGATATCCTCCGGCGCCGGCTGGGACGCGGACGTGCGGGCCGGCCTGGTCGCGAACCCGCACGTGAAGTTCTACAACGGCACCTACCGCGGCTACGTGATCTGCGACGTCACCCCGCAGCGATGGCGCAGTGACCTGCGGATCGTCCTGAACGCGGCGGACGCCGCCTCCCCGGCGTTCACCATCGCCGCCTTCGAGGTGAAGGACGGGACGCCCGGGGCGCGGCGGATCGACGTCGGCGACGGACTGGTCGGCCACATCGTCGACCGGGCCACCGGCGCCCCGCTCGCCAACGTCCAGGTGACGGTCACCGGAACGGACGGTCGGCGGATCTCGACCGGCACCACCGACACCACCGGCGAGTTCCTCGCCTTCGCACCCCCCGGCGACTGCACGGTCGCCACCAACGGCGTCGGCTACGAGCCGGTCACCGTCGCGGCGACCGTCCGGAAGGGCGTCCAGACCCAGGTCGACGTGAAGCTGGAGCGCGCGGCGGTGCGCGCCGGCACCGGCCGTCCGGTGCCCGGCCCGCAGTCCCAGGCGACGGCTTCCGACATCGTGCTCTCCAACGACATGCTCGCGCTGGCGGTCTCGGCGATCTCGCAGGACTCGCAACTGCCCAATGTGACCGTCGGCAAGCCTCTGGACCTGGCGGCCGTCGGCCACCTGGACCAGCTCGACTGGCTGAATCTGCCCTACGCGTCAGCCGTGCAGCCGCGCGGTTCCAATGCCTGGCAGCAGCTGACCGTACGGTCCACATCGGTGGAGATCCTTTCCGCCGGGGGCCCCGAGGCCGGCGTCCGCGCCACCGGGACGAGCACAGCGGTGCCGGGCATCGAGGTGGTGACCACGTACACCGTCCGCGCGAGAGAGCCCTGGGTCACCGCGGAGAGCGTCTTCACCAACCGCGGTACCGTGCCGCGCACCTTCTGGCTGGGCGACGTCGTGGACCACGACGGCGCCGGCCAGCGCAGCGGCGTCGCCGGTCACGGCACCGTGACCGCCTCGGCCCCGGCCGACTTCACACCCACCGCGCCGTGGATCGGCATGACCGGATCGGACGGGCAGACGTACGGGTTGCTCTACGACGAGGCCGGCTTCACCGCCTACGCCTGCGGGATCTGGGTGATGAGCCAGCGCCAGGTGACGATCGAACCCGGAGCCGCGTTCACCCTGCGCCGTAGGATCGCGGCGGTCCACAACGGCGGCGCCGCCGACCCGTTCACGGTACTCGCCGCTCTCTGACCCGACTCCACGCTCCCGGGGTCCCACGTGCTCATATTCGACGGGGAGTCACCCGTGGTCGATGCGGGCTGGGAGCGGTTCTCGATCCACGGTGGCGGTCCGCGCGGCAGAAGAGAGCCGCCAAAACCGTCAAATTCCATCGCTTCTCAAGCTTCCTCACCGGTGTGTCGAAGTGCCACGGGCGTTCCGGGAAGAACCGGAGAAGGCGTGCGAGAAGCTCACCGACGCGATGAACAGCAGGCTCTCCGGAGTTCGTCCGAGGGATGGCGACAGATCTTCGGGAGTGCTCGCCGGGGTGGGCCAATGGCACGAAGCCCCGTTTCCATGACCGGAAGCGGGGCTCTTTCGGTTCCACAGGTTCTGGGCGTTGCTCCACTCACCTTGCCGGCCCCGCGTGCCCTTACGGCTTTCGTCGGCCGCAGGGCCCGGAGTCGGGCACAGCCCTCCCCCACGACCGCAGGAGGCGTCCTGCTTGCGGCGCGTCTCTCGGAGCCGGCCCGAATTGTCAGCCCTGTACGCCATGATCAGCACGCATGTGTCCAGCCCCTCCCTCAAGGAGCGCCATGGCAGAGATCATCAAGACACTTCTCGACTCGCGCAAGATAGCGTGGCACCTGCAGGGGGTCGCAGACGTTGAAGCGCCATGGAGCGCCGTCGGAGACGCCTATGGGGAAGCCTGGATCGCCGGCGGCCCCAACGGCATCTCGCTAAGCGCCACCTACTGCGATCACGTTCTCGTCGAATACGAGCTCTGGGACGGCGAGCCGCCCGCCTCGACTGGGATGAAAGTCAGCCCGGAAGCATCTACCTGACTTCCGGGAAAATATGTGCGATCAGGTGCTACTCCGGAGATTTCGATTACCACGAGGAGTTCGATCTCGGCCGTCGAGACCATGAATGGCGATTCAGGGTCCACCGCAAGCTTCTCGACCATGAGAATTTCACGGCGGACATCATCGGCTTCGCCCTGTTCAAACTGCAGTTCTGGTCACCCGGGGAGGCTATACATCCCTCGGAGGACCGACCAACCGCATAGCTCCCGAACAGCGAGAAGGCCTGGCTCCATGATCCGGGTCCAAGCCTTTCGATCCTGTGGAGGCGAGGGGATTCAAGCCCTTGGCCCCTTCGACGCGAAGCAATCGCGGTACCGGCCTCACCTGGTTCGAGACCACGCCCTTCCTGCTGGGATCGTCAGCGTCCGGGGGGTTGTCACTCAGCTGGTCACTCAGCCGCAAGGGCGTACGGGCGAATGATCGCCTACGCTGGGCCAGCATTGATCTTTCTACCCCCTAAGAGGCTCCCCGTGTCAGAGTCACACAAGACCGAGCTGATGCCACAGGCAGTGAAAAGGGCTCGGTGGATCATGTGGATCCAGGTGGCGCTACCGCTGCTCGGGTTCCTGGTTCTCTCCCTCTTCCTCAACCTCAACGGCACGATCAGCGTCGACGACGTCATCGGCAATATAGGGCTGTCGCCCTTCCTTTTCATCCTCTTCATTCTCGGCATCGCGACCACGGTGTTGACCGGCGTGCTGGCGGCCAGCTACTCCTCACGCAAGAGATGGGTGCGAATCGCCGCTCTCGTGGTCGAGGGTTTCATGATCCTCGACGGAGGATATGGCTTCGTGTCCGGCGCCAGCCTCGGCAGCCTGCTTAATCTGGTCCTGGCCGGCGTCGTCGTGTTCCAGCTTTCCCGCCCTGTTGCCGTGGCATGGTTCGATCGCTGATCCGGCCTTGTCAACGATCCCGATGCCTCGGCGGGGTTTTCTACTCGGATGGTCACTCGGCGAGGCGGTGGCGGCAGCCTGAAGACGCGTCCGGGGTCGGAGACGTGCGGGATCTCAGCTGTCTAGCGCTGCTTGAGGCGGAGTGCTTCTTTGCGGGCCTCGACCTGGTTGGACTGCTCGCGCTCCAGCCACGCCGGGTTCTCCGCTTTCAGCGCGTCGATCTCAGCGGTGGTGAGCGGTCCGGTGATCCCACCTCTGAGCAGGCCGGCAATGGAGACCTTGAGCTTCGCGGCGATGACCTGCTTGGTGTGCGGGCCGTTGCGGCGCAGGTCAGCGAGCCAGGCGGGGGGCGTCGACTGCAACTCGTTCAGCTCGTCCCTGGAGACGACACTCGCCTGGAACTCGGCGGGAGTGGCCGAGAGGGGGACACCCAGCTTCTTGGCCGCGGTCGCGGGCTTCATCGTCTGGATGGTCTTTGGTTTGGGCGAGGTCATGGTGTCAAGAGTAGTCAGCCGGAACAGGTTCTCTTGACATCGGTATCCTGAGGAAGTGACTGATGGAGAGACCGGCAGGCTGTTTCGACTGGCTTACGTGCCCGGGGTGACACCCGCGAAATGGGTCAACGTCTGGACCGAGAGAATGGCCGACGTGCCGGTTACCCTGGTCGCGGTTCCCGCCGCCGAGGCGGCGGGACTCCTGCGGAATGGCGGCGCCGACGCCGGATTCCTCAGGCTGCCGGTCGACCGGGACGGGCTCAGCGTGATTCCCCTCTACGTGGAGACCATGGTGGTCATGGTGCCCAAGGACCACGCGGTGGCCGCCGCCGACGAGGTGACCGTCGCCGACCTTGTCGACGACGAGGTGTTCCATCCCCTGGACGACACCATCGAGTGGACGGTCCGGCCTGGGCTGCCCGCGTTCACCCGCCCGGCCACAACGGCGGACGCGGTCGAGCTGGTAGCGGCCGGCACCGGGATTCTCCTGGTTCCGCTGTCGCTGGCACGCCTCCACCACCGCAGGGATCTCACCTACCGGCCGGTGTCGGACGCGCCGCAGTCTCAGGTTGCGCTGACCTGGCCCACGGACGCGACCACCGACCTGGTGGAAGATTTCATCGGCATCGTCCGCGGCCGGACGGTGAACAGCTCGCGGGGCCGTACCCCCGCCGCCCCCGTGGAGAAACCGGCACAGCGGCAAGCAAAAAAACCCGTACAGAATCAGAATGGCTCCGGTCGCCGGGCCGTGCTGGCCGGCCGTAAGAAGAAGGGCAACCGGCCTCGGTGACCTGCGGACGGACGCGCCGATGTGATGTCAGTTCGGCTCGCACATCAGAGTTCGAGTCGCGATTCTCACCGGCCCCGAGGGCCGGGACGGAGGAGGCGAGGGACGGTTCCGCTCTGCGCGAAGCCAGCAGAACTCGAACGCGCCGTCTACTTATGGTGAGGCATGGCCTCCTCTGTCCCGCCGCTACGTCCAGCGATCGATCGGACCGCCCCTAAGCCGTCTCCAGCTCGCGAGCCGCTGTGGCGGCACGCGCTCGGTGAGCGTCTCAGAAGCCTTCGTCACGAGCGGGGCGAGAAGTTGAGCGAGACGGCGCGTCGCGCCGGCGTCTCGCCGCAGTATCTCTCCGAGATGGAACGAGGCGTCAAAGAGCCATCGAGCGAAATGATCGCTGCGGTCGCCGGCGCGCTGGATGTCACCCTGGTCGATCTGACCCTTGCCGTTGCCGAGAGCTTGCGGTCTGCTCAGAGCAGCACGTCGAGAGGCGCTACCTGCTCGGCGGCGTACGCTCTGGCCGCGTAGCGTGGCCTGCCGGGATCATCCACGAGCCTATGAATGCTCCTCGATGATCTGATCGAGGAGCCCGTACTCCAAGGCCGCGGTCGCGGTGAACACGCGATCGTGATCGGTGTCGGCGCGTAGGGTCTCGATGGTCTGGCCCGTGTGCCGTGACAGTATGCGCTCGATGTCTGCTCGGACACGTACGACCTCATCGGCTTGCAAGATGAGGTCGGGGATCGTTCCGCGCCCCTGAGCAGCCGGTTGGTGCAGGATTATTCGTGCGTGCGGGAGAGCGGCACGTTTTCCTTCGGCGCCTGCGGCGAGAAGGACGGCACCCACCGCGATGGCCTGTCCAACGCAGGTTGTCTCAACCCGCGGGCGGATATAGCGCATGGTGTCGTATATCGCGAGCATTGCACTCGGGTCCCCGCCTTCACAGTTGATATAGAACTGTATGTCGGCATCAGGATTGTCCGACTCCAGAAAAATAAGCTGTGCGACGAGCGCGTTCGCGACGCCCGCGTCAATTGCGGTTCCCAGATAGACGATTCGCTCGGTGAGCAGGTGCGAGTAGACATCCATGATCCGCTCGCCACGAGAATTCCGGGCGATGACGTTAGGGATCGTGTACGTGGTCACTGGCCGACTCCTTCGGTGACGCCGAATCCGGGCCGTGGTCGATTGTTTGGCGCGATTTCGTCGAAGCTCTGGACGATTGCGTCTATGAAGCCGTAGTCCAGCGCCTCTTGCGCCGTGTACCAGCGATCATGCAGAGAATCCTCGAATATGCGCTCTACGGGCTGACCCGTGTCCTCGGCGATAAGACCGAGCACCGTGTCGCGAGTATGCCGAAGGTCGCCGGCCTGCAGTTCGATGTCGACCGCGGTGCCGCCGATTCCGGCCGAGCCCTGGTGCATCAGGACACGTGCGTGCGGCAGGGCGCGGCGCTTCCCTCGGGTGCCCGATGACAGCAAGAATTGCCCGGCGCTGTAGGCGATGCCCAGCACGAGGGTCGATACGTCGCAGGGAATGAGTCGAATGATGTCACGGATCGCAAGCATCGAAGGAACCGAGCCGCCCGGGGAGTGAATCCACAACGCGATATCGGTCGATGCATCCTGCGTGGCGAGTGCTATCAATTGCGTGGCGAGCAACGTCCCATTGTCGTCATCGAGGGGGCCGTCGAGAATGAGGACACGCCGCTCGTAAAGCTCACGTCTTACTCGCGCGTTGAACAGTGGAAGTTTCGATTCTTCGCCCATGCGTCCATCATGTGGGGCGATCCGGATCGGAGTCGACGCGATCCGCCTGGGGCAGATCTGCTCTGAGCAGAGAGAACTCGGTTTCCGGCCCGGTTCGCAGCATTGCGGCCGGGAATCGACTGGGGCGAGCGCGCCCTTCTGCTGCCCGCGCCTTTCGGCCCCGCCCCCTCGTCGTCTCCGCCGTTTTCTTCTCCGCCTGGCGGTGTCCTCTATCCCTGCCGCGAACCCCGCCCAGATCCGTTACCAGCGTCCGGTGTAGAGCTCCCCATCTCCCCTCCGTCATACCGCTCCCCCGGCCTGAGGCGGCACCTCCACCGGGGACTGTACGGTTTTCGGCTCCGGCTCTCTTTCGGTGGTAACGGAACGTGCGCGTCAAGCCGACCTCGCGGAGCCGGGCGGTTTCCTCACCAGACACCTGTGGGACCGCACGGTCGCCCGTACCCATGCTCGCCGGACCGCGCCACGACACCCTTCCGGCCTGCTGATTCGTCTCCAGCGCCTCCTCATCACCCGTGACCACACTCGGTCACCACCGAATCTGAGACAGAGCGGTTTTTTCTACGGTCCCTTTGTTGGAGCTTGTTAAGCGTGTGTCGTATGAGCCCGACCTGAGGGGCCTCGATCAGCCGCGCTACGTGGTCGTCAACGGCCGGCCCGAGGGCAGCCACCTGAACGAGGTGACGGCCACACGTGGGGGCGTGTGCGTCGGTTGCTTCTACACGTGAGGGGGACGATCGCTGTTCGAAGAGATACCGGGTGAAGCGCGCGGAACGCCCGTGAACGAAGTCGGGGCGAACCCGTATCGACCGAGGTTCCATGACCGGCCGTCGGGTGTGCACTGTGCGCGTCGGCACCTGCGAGACCGTGCCAAGGGTGATCAGCTCCCGCATTCGCCCGTTGTAGCCGCGCGCCTTGACAGGCAGCCATCCGGCTGCCTAAATTAAAGGCAGCCGAAAGGCTGCATATCGACAGACGGCAACCTGGGTACGAGGGCGGGCATGGACGAGGTGTTCAAGGCACTGGCCGATCCGAGCCGACGCGCGCTGCTCGACTCGCTCAACGCCCGCAACGGGCAGACGCTGCGCGAGCTGTGCGCCGGGCTCGACATGGCCAGGCAGTCCGTCAGCAAGCACCTCGCGGTGTTGGAGGAGGCCGGGCTCGTCGCCACCGTGCGGCGGGGCCGGGAGAAGCTGCACTACCTCAACGCCGCGCCCGTGCACGAGATCGCCCACCGGTGGATCAGCCGCTACGACCAGGCCAGGGTTCAAGCCCTGGCGGACCTGAAACTCGCCCTGGAGGAAACCCCGATGGACGCGCCGACCTTCGTCTACACCACCTACATCCGCACCACCCCGCAGAAGCTCTGGCAGGCGCTGACCGAGCCCGCCTTCACCCGCCGCTACTGGGCCACGGAGTTCACTACGGACTGGTCCGTCGGCTCGCCGATGACCTGGGACAACCACGGCGTGCTGATCAGCGACCCGGAGCAGGTCGTGTTGGAGGCCGACCCCTACAGTCGGCTCTCCTACACCTGGCACGCCATCACCCCGGAGCTCGCCAAGCGCTTCGGCTGGGACGAGGAGCTGCTCGCCCGGCTGTCCGGCGAGGCCCGCTCGAAGGTCACCTTCACGATTGAGGAGAACGCGCAGGTCGTGAAACTCACCGTCGTGCACGACGGCTTCGAGCCCGGATCGAGCCTGGCCGAGATGGTCAGCTACGGCTGGCCGCACGTGGTGGCGAGCCTGAAGTCGCTGCTGGAGACCGGCGAACCGCTGCCGGACGATGCGTGACCTCCCCGATCAGGGCTCGACGACGTCGCGAGGTGCCGACGGGCCGCCTCGCCTGGGCGACCGCCCAGGCGAGCAGCCCGAAGACCCCGCGGTCGCGCCGAGCGCCACCCAGAAGCCGCCGTGCCTGCGGTAGGCACGCACGGAGTTGCGCCGGTGCGCCTCCTCGAAGCCGCACGCCATCCGGGCCATATGGGGCAGAGGTTCTCAGTCACCCAAGCTCCGTTTCCATGATCGGAGACAGGGCGTTTTGGCTGGTGGGCACTACTGGGTTCAAACCAGTGACATCTCGCTTGTAAGGCGATCCGAGCGGGGGCGCGACCAGGATCGATACCGACCTGACCTGGGTGTACGGTCCACGACCGTCCACCGTTGTCCAGCCCCGTCCGTGGTCGTTGTCACCCAATTAGTCACCCAGAACTCGTGCTCTCCGCAGGCGTCTGCGGCTCCCCCGCCCACACGTCCCGCCCGTTGCGTCACAACTCGGAGGCGTGGTAGCCAAACCGGTCGAGCAGCCCGTCGTCCTGTATGTAGCAGCGCAGGTGCGTCCTCGGCGATTTGTCTCCGCACCCCTGGCGCAAGGGGGATCTGCCTGCCTTGTCGAACGAGTCTCTTCAATCTGGCCGAATCTCCGGCCCGGATATGAGTCAGAAGTTATATTCTAAAGATGACCTGGGAGATCGTCCTACTGGACCACGTAGAGTCCTGGTTCCTGAAACTCTGTGAGAGTGATCCAGACTCGGCAATCCTCGTCGAGAAGGCGATCGACCGGCTCGCTGAGGTCGGCCCCACCCTCGGTCGCCCCTTAGTGGACACGTTGGAGGACGACGACCTGAACAACCTCAAGGAGCTCCGTCCAGGCTCGCGAGGACGATCAGAGATTAGAATCATCTTCATCTTCGACCCCGACAGAGAAGCGGTCTTTCTCGTAGCCGGAGACAAGGCAGGCAAGTGGTCGCGCTGGTATGACGAAGCGATCCCGCTGGCCAAGTCTCGCTACATGGAGTACCGCGCGGAGAAGAAGGCCGAGAAGACCAAGGAGGACAGGCGATGAGCCCTGCGCGCCGCTGGCAGGAGGTCAAGGCTGAGGCCCACCGGCTCCATCCCGAGCTGGCCGACCCCGAGCGTCAGGCTGCCGCCGAAGCCGAACTGGATGCATACGTGGCGGGCTATCACCTGAAAGAGCTGCGTAAGTCACTGGGCAAAACCCAAGCCGAGGTCGCCGCCGCGCTCGGTATCTCCCAGTCGCGGGTCTCCCAGATCGAAAATGGTGACCCCGATGCCATGGAGCTGGAAACTCTCCGGGCCTACGCGGCCGCGCTGGGCGGACACGTCGAGGTGACGATCAGCGTCGGCCCGCACTCCGTCAAGGTCGCCTAAAGACGAGCCGGGCTCATCTGAGACGACCCCTCTGTGACATACAGGATCGCTCACCGTGCCGCCCCGGATACGCGGCTAGGTTAGGGCCTGTTCTGAGTTCGGATCTTTAGGCGGGGTCAAGGCTTCGGATCCATAGGATGGCGCCCCGTATGTAGAGCCCGGCGATGTAGCTTTCCGGCGTCTTATCGAAGCGCAAGGCCAGCCCCCGCCACTCCTTCATCCGGTTGATGCAGCGCTCGGCGGTATCGCGTTCCTTGTACAGCGCCACATCGTGGCGGATGGGGCGGCCTCCGCGTGAGCCGCGCTTCTTGCGGTTGGCCGCCTGGTCCTTCTTCTCCGGAATGACCGCTCGGATACCGCGCCGACGCAGGTAGAGGCGGTTGGCGCGGGAGGGGTAGGCCTTGTCCGCGGCCACCGCGCCGGGCCGGGTGCGGGGCCGGCCGAGCCGGAGGCGGACCTCGTCGGCTACCGCCAGCACGCCGTCTGGCTCAGCCAAGACGAGCTCCTGGACATGATCAGCCAAATGCGTCACGCGATCGCGCCCCGGCTGGCGAACCCCCCACGCCGGACCGCACGCAATACCTGCTCAGCCCGATCCTCTTCCCGATCGACGAACCGCCCGCCGGCCCCCAGGGCGACTGAGACACCGCCCGCCCTGCTCGCCCGAACTCGAAGGGCCGCTCCGCCTCTCGCCGCCGCGGACCGGTGTTTTCGCCGGTCCGGCGGGAAACACGATCGGGCAGCACGGGCGCGGTTTCGGGTGAATCTTTCATCCGACTCCGCCTTGCGTCCCCACCTGGACAGCGGGCGCGAGGGCGGTGTTTCCCGAGGTCTCGAAGGTCCTTTCCCAGGCCTCACACCGACTCGGGGAGGCGATGACCGTACGGGCGATAACGGTGTCTATACATCCTCCGAGAACCGTCCGAACCTGGAACCGCCGGCGCGAACGGGCGGCGGCCAACGGGATGGCTCAACGGGAGGATGATCATTCGTGGGACTTGGTAAGGGCTTGTCACGGAACAGGGTTCTGACGTCGGCCGCGGCCACCGCGCTGCTCGCGGCCGGGGCCGTCATGGGCGGCACGGCCACCTCCGCCGAGGCGGCGG
>NZ_JBPJUQ010000113.1:0-17158 GCF_051192615.1 Streptosporangium sp. G11 | reverse complement strand
CCACGACCGAGGCCGCCTAAGATCAACCCACGGCACCTACCTCGTCGAGCCTTTTACACCGCTCCGAGGACGCGACCTCTGGTTTTGCCACGGACTGTCAGTGCTGTTGTCACCGAGATGTCAGTTGCATGCCTTCGACGCTCCCCCTCGGGTCAGCGGGCGGATCAGAGATCGACACTGCGCACGGCGCTGTCGCGCCAGCGGCCGACCTTGTTGGCGACAATCGTCATTCGTGCCGTCAGTAACGGTCTTCCTCCACGATCGTCTGCTCTCGGTTCAGCGCTCAGTCTCTTCGCTCGTCCGGTTCGACGCCTGCACCCTTGAACGGGGGCGGGAGATGGCGTTGAGAGAGGCGTTTTCCGGCGCCGCCGGCCGCTGCGGCGCACGGGCGTGTGCGTCTCAGGGACGCTCAGAGAAGTTCTTCGTGATGGGCGGCGCCCCCGCGCCCTCGGCCGACGCGGTCTCCGGGGTCGGCTGGAGAACGAGGAGACGGCTGATTGTCTGCTGGGCGATCTCTTCGCGCTGCTCGGCCGCCTGGGCGCGGTGTTCGGCTCGCTCCAGCGCCTGCTGCAGGGCCTCCAGTCGGGCGTCTGCCACTGCGGTCGCGGTGCGGGCCTCATCGCGGTGGACTCGGGTTTGCCGCAGGTCCTCGCGTTCGGTGGCGAGTTTCTCCTTCAGCTGGGTGATGTGCGCGGTGAGTTCCTCGCGGACCCGGCCGGTCTCGGCGCGCGCCGCCTCGGCGTCCTGGAGCGCTTTCTGCTCGGCGGTCTCGGCGCGCTTAGTGCGGCTACCAGCGGTTTTCAGGTCGCTACGGGCCTGCTCGAGGTCGGCGGTGCGGTCGGCGAGCGTGTTGTGCAGGGTGGCGATCTGCCGGTCGTGGTCGTCGGCCGCGGTGGCGGCCCGGCGGCGTTCGGCGTCCAAGACGCCTTGCAGGGCGTCGCGTTCGGAGCTGATGCGTCGGGTGGTGCGCTCGGCGGCCGCGGCGCGCTCGGCGGCCGCGGTGGCGGCTTGCTGGGCGCGGGCGCGTTCGGCTT
Organism: Streptosporangium sp. G11; assembly: GCF_051192615.1. Classification (NCBI taxonomy): domain Bacteria; kingdom Bacillati; phylum Actinomycetota; class Actinomycetes; order Streptosporangiales; family Streptosporangiaceae; genus Streptosporangium; species Streptosporangium sp. G11. The sequence continues at coordinate 16,124 of NZ_JBPJUQ010000113.1, read as the reverse complement.
CGTGCTCGCCGGCCGCGCGCCAGGCCGCCCGTTCGGAGTCCTCGGCGCGGTGTTGCGCCGCGGTGGCCTGCTGGATGGCCTTGTCGGCTGCGGCGATCGCGGCCTGGGCCTTGTGCTGGGCATCGGTGGCGCGCTGTTCGGCGGCCGCGGCGGCGGCGCGGGCCTCTTCGGCGGCCTGCTCGGCGGCGTCGATCTGGGTGAGCGCGCCGGTGGTCGCGGCGCTCAGCGCCTCGGCGAAGGCGGTCAGCTGGGCGCTCCACTGCTCGCCCGCAGCCAGCAGGTCTCCGCTGAGTGCGCCGGTGCGGTGGAGCGCCTCGGCGAGGACCGGGGTGTGGGTGGCGGTGCGGGCGCGGTGCGCGGCGGCGCGGCAGGCGTCCCCGCAGTACAGGGCCGGACGACCACCGCGGCGGCCCAGCGGCTCAAGCCGGTTGACGCATCCCGAGCGGGCGCACATCCGTCCCGTATCGGGATCATCTGGGCCCGCCTCAAGGGTCACAAAGGGGGCGAACGCACGGGAAGGATCTTCAGTCACTGGCAAAGAATAGCATCGTACCGTTCGCGAACGATCAATATTTCGTACGTCACGATACGAAACTCCAGTGATGCATGCGTGCGGCAGCAGGCTTGCGATAACTTTGCTTATCGCAAGCCTGAGAGCACTAAAATAGACCCGATGATCCTATGAATTAACCGGGAGTAGCTGCATGCATCTGGAGCACCCAGACGACGACAGTGGCGCGATGTCAGGCCTTGGTGTCGATGACGGTGCCGGGGTAGATGTCTCCCCCGAGGAGCCAAGTTCGTCCGGAACCGCGCTCGCCTGGCGCGCTCCTGCCGATAGTGCGGCACGGATGGACGATGCGGTTGTCTTGGACGGGGTGACGATCGCCGGCGAGCGGCGCTCGGCCGACGAGTACGTGACCGAGGAAGCGGCGCGACTGATCGCGGCGGCCCCGGCGGCCAACACCACCCGCGCCTACGCCCGCGTCTGGGCCGGCTATCTGTCCTGGTGCACCACCACCGGCCGCACCCCGCTGCCGGCCACCGCCGCGACCCTGGCCAGTTTCGTCGCCGAACTGGCCGGGCGCGGCCTGGCCCCGGCCAGCATCGACCAGGCGCTGGCCTGCGTGTCGTCCGCGCACGGCAAGGCCGGCCTTCCCAAGCCGCACACCACCGCCGCTCGCGACGCGTTGCGCGCCTACCGCCGCGCCTGGAGCACCAAACCGGGCAACACCGTGCGCAAGGCCCCGCCGATCACCATCGACATCCTGCGCAGCCTCATCGCCCACACCCCCGACGACACCCCCACCGGCATCCGGGACCGGGCCGCGCTGGTGCTCGGCTTCGCCCTGATGGGCCGGCGCAGCGAACTCGCCGCCCTCGACTGCGAACACCTCACCTTCCCGCGCCAAGGACTGGAGGTGTTCATCCCCGTCAGCAAAACCGACCAGGACGCCGCCGGACAAACCGTCGCCGTCCCCTACGGCTCACATCTTTCCACCTGCCCAGTCCGCTCGGTGCAGGCCTGGCTGACCGTGCTGCACGAGTGCGGCATCACCACCGGGGCACTGCTGCGGCCCATCGACCGCTTCGGCCGCATCGGCGGCACCCCCGGCTGGGCCGGCCGCGGCGGACTGCGCCTATCCGGCGTCACCCTGAACACCATCGTCAAGGACGCCGCACTACGCGCCGGTCTGGCCGACGCCGAACGCTACAGCGCACACGGACTGCGCGCTGGCGGCGCCACCACCCTGGCTGATGCGAACGTGCCCACCGGCAAGATCGCTGAACAGGGCCGCTGGAAGCCCACTTCCCCCACCGTGCACGGCTACGTCCGCGCCGTCGACCGCTGGAAGGACAATCCCATGGGCAAAGCCGGGCTGTGAAAAGGGCGCACCCACGCGGCGCTGGTCGGGGTGTCGGTAAGAGTCGTGCAACCAGGTACAGGGGATTGAGTTCGCCCAGGTCAGCGGTGCCCTACTGATCGGTGGGGAGGTGACTGACGGCGTCTTCGAGGTCGGCGTGAGTGGGCAGGGTGTATCGGCGGGTGGTGTCGAGGCGGGCGTGGCCGAGGATCTCGGCGACGACGACGATGTCGGCGCCGGCGCCGGCGCCGGCGCGCAGCAGGTTGGTCGCCAGGGTGTGGCGCAGGGTGTGGGCGGACAGGGCGAGGGCACCCGCGTCGTCGAGGATGTCGGCGTCGGCGGCGAGTTCGTCCATGAGCTGGTCGACGGCTCGGGTCGACAGACGCCCGCCGCGGCGGTTGAGGAACAGGGCCGAACTGGCGGCGCCGGGCCAGGTGGCGCGGTCGGTGCGCCACTCGGTGACCGAGGCGCGGGCGGTGCCGTCGAGCAGCGGGACCTCGCGGGAGGTCTCGCCTTTCCCGGAGCGGACGATGACCTTGCCCTTCCGCGCGGAGAGCGGGACGTCGTCGTCGCCCAGGGCGACGAGTTCGGCGATGCGCAGCCCGGAGTAGAACAGCAGCTGGCCGATCGCGCGGTCGCGGGCCAGGGGGCGTCGTTCGACGGCGTGTAGGTACCGCTTCTGCTGACGGGCGTCCAGCGCGCGGGGCGCGAGCTTGGGGGCATCATCGCGGCGGACGCTCGCGGGGCCGAGCCCGAGCTGGGAAAAGAAGTGGTCCAGCGCGGTCAGATGGGCGTTCACGGTGTTCGACGCGCGGTGCAGGACGGTCTTCATGTGGGTCTTGTAGTCACGGACGGCGAAGTCGCGGTCGTGGGCGTCGGTGAGCGGGTCGCCGTCCAGACCGCTCGCATCCAGCCAGGCAAGGAAGGTCCGCACCCGGGAGTCGTAGGCGCGGCGGGTGTCGCCGTCCAAGGGCGCGCGTTCCAGCGCCGCGGCGTAGGCGGCATGGACGGTGGTGAACGCCTCGGGTACCGCCTGGTGCTGCCGCCCCACCATGGCCTCGCAATATCAGAAGTGGTTTCGACGGGTTAAGCGTAGCCCAGGGCCGCGATATCAGAAGCGGGGCCGGTGCCTGGCTTCCGATATTTGGGTAATATCAGAAGTTCGAGTGCCCTCCGAGCGGAGATCGCGATGGAGTCTTCAGGGGTGCAGATGCTTCGCACGATTGGGCAGCACAACCCCTACGAGCACAGCCGCTGACACCGACCATGCAAGCCGGGCCGAGCATCCGCTCACCACCCAGCCATCGGGTCATCATGGCCGCGTGGACGATCCCGCTGGAGCGCACCCGCAGGTTGCAGTCCGACGGTTATCCACTGAGCGTGCCTACAGCAGGCGGGGGCCGAGAGCCTGGAAGGCTTTCACGAGGGCGTGAACGGCACCACGCCGGTCGGTGCGCCGACATGCGGCGTGGAAGACCATAGGGGCGGCGCCGGTCAGCGTCACCGCCCGCAAGTGAGAGTTCAGGAGCGGAGCGATCTCCGCGAGGGTGGCTATCACGGCTGTGCTATCGGCGGTATGGCGCAGGACATGGGTGAGGTTCCCGGCGTCGGTCTCGACCAGGCGCGCCTCCCGGCGTGGCCGTACATCCTCAAGCCAGAACCGGTTCATCCACTCGTCGGCGGCGGCCGGGTTGTACAGGATGGGGTGCTCACTGAAGTCCTCCACATTCATCGTCTTCGCATCGGCGAGGGGATGCCGGGCGGCGACCACACCGATGCGCGCACTGGTGGTGGCCAGGGGGTAGGAGTTCACAGCGGGATGCCGCACGGGCGCGGTGGTCCACAGGACGTCTACCTGATGGTCGGGCAGGCAGTGGGTGAGCGCGGAAAAGGGAACGTCCTGGCGCACCAGCCGGGCCTCGGGGAAGCTGAGGCGGACCGCTCGGGCGATGCCGATCATGTCGGTGTGTCCAAGAATCACGCCGAGGCCGGCGGGGACACCGATCCGCAGCGTGTAGCGGGCGGGTGCGGCCCAGGCACTGTCACGGGCAGCGGTGGCCTGAGCAATCAAGGGTTCGGCGGCGGTAGCGAACCGCCGACCCGCGGAGGTCACGGCGAACACACCCACAGGGCCCCGCTCGACAAGGGCAACCCCGACTTGCCGTTCCAGCCGTTGGATGCGCTTGGTCAACGCCGATGGAGTCATGTGCAGTCGCACGGCCGCACGCCCATAGTGCCTCTCCTCCACGAGCACCAAGAAGTCAGTGACCAAACCGAGGTCCAGATCCATACGCACCCCTGCGTGGTGGATGAGCCGGGCGACCGATCCAAGACGCCGAGTCAGGAACATTAATCAGTGGTCGCTGCTTCAAGTCTCCGGCAGTTGTCAAGACCTGATTCCTCATTGGAACGAGGAGGGAGTCGCGCTCCGCCGATGCTGTAGAACAAAGTCACCCGTTAAGGCGACCGCCACGACGACGGTGATCATCGGCGCTACGCAATAGCCCTGTCAGGTGCGCGGAGATGATCGCGTGGGCGCGCAAGGGACGAGGATCGTCCCGTCCTTGATCTGCCAAACCTAAACGGCTACGCCCCATTTATGAATCTTTTTGATCAATATAGTCTCCTTTTATCCGACCATTCATCGAGAGGGAAACCGATGAAGGAAGAATCCAACATCAGGCGGTTACCGCGCCGTTCCGTGCTAACCGGCACGCTCGCGCTCGGCCTGTCTGCGGTGGCGGCCGAATCCGTGTTCTCGCCCACTTCGGCGGCAGCGGAACCCCTGTACACATCTTTCGGCTGGCGGTTCTGCAAGAGGTGTTTCGCCCTGTTTAGGTTTAGTTCATCCGGTTTTAGTAGTCTCTGCCCACGCATGGGCCCGCATGAGGCCGAAGGCTGGGTCTTCAAGCTGACGTACAACCGGGAAAGCAGCGGCAGAGGCGAGACCTCCCGCATCCAGGCCAACTGGCGCCAGTGCAACAAATGCTCGACCCTCTACTGGGGCGACGAACCCGGGAGATGCGCGGACCGTGGTGGGATATATGGGCACGAATACGCTATTTACGGTAGGCCTTACAACCAGTTCCTCCTGCCGCACGACCGAGGCCAGCCACGTGGGACGCAGAACCAGTGGCGGTTCTGCGTGCAGTGTTCCGTGCTGTTCTACAACGGCTTCGCCAAAAAGGGTAAATGCCCCGGATACCGCGACGGTCACAAAGCCGCTGGATACGACTTCTCTATCTATGTTCAGGACTACCAGGGTTGAGGAACCCAGGAACAGCGGTAGCGCTGATAATGATCTTGATCGGAACGTGACATCCGGTTCCGAGGTCAGGGGACGGGCCCCTGGGGGCGGTGTCGTCGCTGGCCGCGAACCGCTCCCGGAGCCTGGCGGCGTGGGGGCGGTCGCGGGCGAGGGCCATGAGCGTGCACCGACGCCGAGCCGATGGCCGGCACCCTCACCGGCCTTGGCCCGCCTACGCGGTCGCCCTGGTGGTGGCCACCCTTGACGATGCGACCCGGGGTTCGGTCCTGCCCGGGTACGTCGCGCACCACCTGGGCATGCGGCCCACGACGGTGGCTAGGTTCCTGAAGGGGTCCAGGTAGCAATCGCCGAGAATCCAACGAACCTGTCCCTGAACTGGTAGGCACTGTTCGGTCGGTCGCTGCGCACGCTCCCGACGAGCTTTCTTCACGGCTGATGAAGACGCCGACTAGCCTCCAACCTCCTGAAGCGTCTCGGCAACCACCTGCGGCACGACCTCTCGCGCCCGCCCCAAGATCCGCTCCAGCGTCACCGCGTGACGGCTGGAGTCCACCGCAATATGAGCGCCCCACCGAGCGGGCTCGTACCTGGCCAGCATCGACAGCACGAACAGCACCGCCCACCACGCCATCAGCGGATGCATCGTCTTGCCCGCGCCGGTGATTGCCGGGAACAGGTAGCGGCCCCGGCCGTAGGCGCGGGTGAACGACTCCAGGTAGGCGATCTTGCCGGACTCCCCGGCCGGCCAATCTTCCGGGGGCCGCCAGTTCATCATGATCTCGCCCCAGCCGCCCACGTGCCGCTCGAACTCCGGCGGGCCGTCCACCGAGGCCAGCCGGTACGGCTCCGAGGCCCTCTCCCCCAGCACGAACGCCGACAGATAGTCCGCGAGCGCACCGTGCCCGTCCTCGGCGTCCATCACCCAGTCCGGCAGCGGCCACAGCGGCGTCGGTACGAGCGGGTTACCGCCCATGCGGTGGTACCCTGAGGCTCGATCTGCAGCGCTGTCCGCCGAGCCTGCGGATCATCACCCAGAGGCAGGTCGCGGCACTCGGGAAGACAGTCCCACACCAACTCCAGCCGCATCGGATCATGCACGTCCTTCGGCCACAACGGAGACCCCAGCAGCTCAGACAGCCGGGCGAAGCTACCCTTTCGGTCCGGCGCATCGGTCACCGTCGTGATCCCAGCCAGGTCCGCCGACTTCAAAATGCCCGGCGTCACGTTGATCCCGTGTCCGTCCAACAGCCAGTCCGGGCCCTTCAGGTCCTTTGCCGCGGCCGCAATTGCTCGCCCCGCCTGGCTCAACCCGTAGAACAGCAGGAGCGGACTTGCGGGTCCCACGCTCCCGGCCGCGCGCAGCAACTGCTCGGCCTGCTCCAACGCCGCCACATACGTCCGGCGGCGCGCCTTGTCCGCCGCAGCCGCCGCCGGTGAATCCCACCGCGTCGCCCGCAATCCCTGCCAGATCAGGTCGAAGTCCTCAGCCACACGCCGACCCTAGCCACCCCGACCTCACCCCGGTCGCCCAATTGACCCCTCAACTGCGACAACAGCGCTCAACGTCACCTTGGCGATCGCGCTCGGGCAGCCGGCGAGACGGCACGCTGTATCGACGGCTCGATTCCAGTGGCGCACCAGGCACAAGCCGCTCATCATTGAAGGCGGCCAACGCTGACGTGATTCAGACGCGCGAATTCGGCCACTCTTGGCGGTCGTGGGTGAGCCATGGCGATGAGGAGCGATCGGACCTCGGCGTGCAACTGGCCGCCTTCCGCATCGTGCAGGAGGCCCTGACCAGCGCCCTCAAGCACGCCGGCCCGCGCACCACCGTCGACCTGAGCCTGGCGGCCGACTCCTGCCAGGTCCACATCGTCGTGCACGACAGCGGCCCGCCTGACGATGAACCCGCGCCGGCGGCCAACCGGCCTGAGCGCCGTTTTAACAGTCGTCTCAGGTTCGCTCGGTATGAAGTAGGCATCGCCGGGCGACGCGGGTCTCGGCCTCGCCGGCATGGCCGAACGCGCCGCGCTCTACGGCGGCACGGTCAGCGCCGGCCCCGCATCGGACGACGGGCTGGACCGTCTACGCGACCTTGAAAGGCAGCCATTCATGATCTCTGTGCTCGTGGTGGACGCCCAGCCGCTGCAGCGCTTCGGGTTTCGCATGCTGCTGGAGAGCACCCCCGACACCGAGATCGTCGGCGAGGCCGAGAACAGCGCCGAGGCCGTTCGGCGGACCACCGAGCTGCATCCCGACGTGGTGCTGATTGACATCCGCATGCCGGGCATCGACGGGATCGAGGCCACCCGGCGCATCGTCGCCGCCGGTGGGCGTTCGCGGATCCTGGTGCTGACGACGTTCGACGTGGACCGGTACGCGCTCGCCGCGCTGCGGGCCGGGGCGAGCGGTTTCCTGCTGAAGGACACCCGCCCGGAGGAGCTGCTCGCCGGCATCCGGGCCGTCGCCGCCGGGGACGCGGTGATCGCGCCGGCGCTGACTCGGCGGCTGCTCAACGCGTTCGCCGACCGGCTCGGCGATGACCTCTGCGCGCCCGTGCGGGAGGATCCCCGGCTGGACTCCCTGACCGGCCGCGAGCGCGAGATCCTCGTCGCCATCGGCCACGGCCTCACCAACGGCGAGATCGCGCAACGGTTCACGCTGTCGGAGTCGACGGTGAAGACCCACGTCGGGCGGGTCCTCGCCAAGATCGGCGCACGGGACCGGATCCAGGCCGTTATCCTCGCCTACGACCTGAGACTCACCCGGCCGATTTAGCGCTTCATCTCGCGCGTCCGTCGGGGGCGCGACCGTAGTTCCCAGCCGCACCGCTCCGGGCCGATCCGCTCCGCGTGATCGACCACTCCGCTGCCGGGTCCGCCTGCAGCCGCCCACGTCACCGCCCGTCCGACCGCCACGACGCCGCACGGGTGTGAGTTCAGTGCGGACGTGTGTGAGCTCAGAGCAGTTTTTCGGCTTGTTGACCTCAGTGAGCTCACACACGTTCGACGCTTCGTCAGGACTTGCGGGGGGAGACCGTCATGATGCCCGTGCACATCTCGTCGCTGGTGCCGTCGCCCCACACCACGTAGCGCGGTGGCAGCTTGCTCAGCTGCGGCAGCAGTTTGCGCAGCCCCGCGTCGTGCGTACACGTCACCCGCAGCGTGTCCCCCGGGCCGATCTCCACCGGCGACGGCAGCTTCATCAGCCGCTGGTTGTCGAAGTCGAACTGCGGCACGTCCAGCACGACCTTGGCCTTCGGCGTGCCCGGGTTGAGTTCGACCTTTATGGCCCGCCCGAGCAGGTGCATGTGGCCGAAACCGGCGAACAGCGTCACCGGCGCCTCCACCTTGTGGTCACAGGTCTGGGTGTCACCGGGCTTCGGCGCGCCGCCCTGGTTGCACTCCTCCACCTGACGGTCCGCCATCTCGCCGACATCCGGCCCGAACCGCTTCGTCACGTCCGCGATCGAGGCCGCCCGGTCACAGAGCGGACCCGACTCGTCGGCGGCGCAGGGCAGGTCGATCGGCGCGTCGAGCGACCACGTCTCGAGTTCCCGGGTCTGCGGCGTGCCGTCCGTCAGCCGCAGCCGCACCGCCGAGCGGTCCGACCCGGCCGGCTTGCCGTCGGTCGCGAGCAGGTTGTAGTGGATCTGGAGGACGATCAGGCTGCCCGGCTCCAGCTTGAAGCCGGCGTCCTGGTCGAGCAGCGTCTCCGTGGCGCCCGGCGCCCAGGTGTCCACCCACGCCGCGTCCCCCTCTTCCACCTCGGCGCCGGCCACGCCGGTCCCGCCGAAACACTGCCAGCCGAGGCCGGGGGTCTTCGCGTCCTGCTCGCGCACCGCGGCAGCGCCGCCCGGCGGCACCGCGTACACGATGGCGTGGTGCGCGATGGCGACGTTCTCCGGCATGACCTGGGTCCCGGTCAGGAACGCCGCCTTGGTCAGGCCCGGATCGATCAACTGGCACCGGTACTCGTCCGTGCCGCCGCCCTCCGGCGGCGCGGGCGTGTAGGCCTCGGCCATCTTCAGGTCGACGAACCGCTCGCCGGCGCGCAGCGGCTGCGGTGGAGCCGATGACCTGCCCGCGTGCGCGCTGTGCGAGCCGGCCGCGGCGGGCGCCGCTCTCTTGTCGGCGTCCGACCCGCAGGCGGCGACGACAGCGAACGCCGTCGCCAGCACCATGGTGGCCGCCCCGAACCTCCGCAGTGGACTCTCAGGTTTCGTCATAGCCCTGAACGCTAGGCCCGATTCCGTCCCGTTTCGTCGTACTACGGTCGTCATCTTCAGGAGGGAGGTGGTACCACGGTACTTCTCTCCGGAGCGCCGTTCGACACCCGCACGAGAATCAAGGCCCGTCGCAACTGGGCCCGAAGTCACGCCCACGAAAGTCCGTCGGCGATGGACGGGAGCCAAACTCAGCTCAGAGCCGACTTCTAGGTGGCCGAGCCGGCTGTCCCGACCGGTGGAGCTGCCGGACGGTCAACGGCCGCTCGTGGACGATGAGGAGCCCGCGCTGCAACGGTGAGCGCGGCGGCACGGACGAGATCTGGGACGGGGACCCAGGCCCGTCCCAGATCTTTTCATGGGCCCGACGGTCGCCGCCCGTTGGTCCTGCGCTGTGCGGCCGGGGCGGGTCAGCGCACCGGGGTGTCCTCCCCGGCGGTGAGCCGCGCGATCGGGGCGGCCGGAAGGTCGACCCGAAGCAGCGCGCCACCGCGTGGGGAGCGGGCGACGGTGGCCCGGCCGCCGTGGGCGTCGACGACCCGCTGCACGATCGACAGCCCCAGACCGGATCCCGGCAACGCCCGGGCGCTGTCGGCACGGTAGAACCGGTCGAACACCCGCGGTACGTCGGCGGCGTCGATGCCCGGCCCGGCGTCGTCGACCTCGAGCACCGCCGACGCGCCCTGGGCACGGAGCCGGACCTGGACCGGCTGGTCCGCGGGGGACCACTTGCCGGCGTTGTCGATGAGGTTGAGCACCGCCCGTTGGAGCGCAGCGGGACGCCCGCTCACCCACACGGAGGTCACGTCGAGCGCGACCTCGATGTCGGGCACGCGGGAACGCGCCTGGGTCGCGGCGGCCACCACCACGTCGGCGAGGTCGAGCAGTTCGGTGCTCTCGTCGCTGACGTCACCGCGCGCCAGGTCGGTCAGCTCGGCGGCAAGGGTGCTCAACTCGGCCACCTGGGCGCCGAGATCGTTGAGCAGCCGGGTCCGGCTCTCCGCCGGCAGTGCGCTGTCCAGGGTGCCGCGCCGATCGAGCCGGATCAGCAGCTCGATGTTGAGGCGCAGGCTGGTGAGCGGGGTCTTGAGCTCGTGGGCGGCGTCCTCGGCGAGCAGCCGCTGGGCCCGCCGGGAGTCCCGGAGCGCGGCGAGCATGTCGTTGATCGACTGGATCAGCCGCCGGATCTCCCCACCGCCCTCATCCGGGATGTCGGCGTCGAGATCCCGGGTGTGCGCGACACGGACCGCGGCGGCGGTCAGCCGGTCGATCGGTGCCAGCCCAGTCCGCGCCACGGTCCGCCCGACAAGGGCGCCGCTGACCACGCAGAGCAGCCCGAGCAGCAGCATGCCCAACCCGAACCGGTTGATCGGGGTGTCGTCGGCGACGCGGGCCACCTGGACCGCGCCGTCGCCCGCCCGCAGCGTGTAGATGAGGTAGCCGTCGTCGTCGCTGTCGCCCGACTCCATCAGGTCGGCCGACGCGCCCTGCGCCACGCGCCCGGCGTGCTCGCTGACCGGGGGCAGCGCGGGTTGGCCGGCCGGCGTCCGGATCGAGCCGTCGGGCAGGATGACCCGCACCAGCCGACCGGATCCGGGATACGGCGGTAGCTGGACCTGCGCCAGACCGGCGCGCTTCGCGTTCGTCGCCAGGACGCGGGAGTCGGTGCGTAGCTGATCCTCCGCGGTGTTCTGCAGCTCCCAGTCCAGTAGCTCGCTGGCCACCTGGAAGGCCACGAACACGCTGACCGCGATGGCCGTCGCCGCGATCACCGTCAGCCTGGTCCGCAGGGACCGTCGGCGCCACCAACGGGTCAGCCGGCGCGAGCCCCGGCCGGTGGGCCTGCTCACGGAGGAGTCTCCCGCAACGTGTACCCCAAGCCGCGCAGCGTGTAGATCAATCGCGGCTCACCCTCGGCCTCCATCTTGCGGCGCAGGTAGCTCACGTACACCTGGAGGTTGTTGGCGGTGACGCTCATGTCGAAGCCCCAGATCGCCTCGAACAGCGCGTCTTGGGTCAACACCCGGGTCGCGTTGCGCACGAGGACCTGCAGCAGGGAAAACTCGGTCCGAGTCAGGCGGAGCGGCCGCCCGCCCCGCCACGCCTCGAACCTGTCGGGATCGACCCGGACGTCGGCGAACGTCAGGATCTGCGACTCGTCGTCGCTCGGCGCGCGGCGGCGCAGCAGGGCCCGGACCCGGGCCAGCAACTCCTCGGTGGCGAACGGCTTGGGCAGATAGTCGTCGGCGCCCGCGTCCAGCCCCGCGACCCGGTCGGAGACCTGATCCCGGGCGGTCAGCATCAGCACCGGCAGATCCCGACCCGCCGCCCGCAACCGCCGGCAGGTCTCCAACCCGCCGAGGCGGGGCATCATCACGTCGAGGATCAGCAGATCCGGCGCGTCGCCACCGACCCCGTCGAGCACAGCGAGACCGTTGGCGACGGTGCTGGTGTCGTAACCCTCAACCTGGAGTACCCGCTCCAGCGACTCACGGATGGCCGCCTCGTCATCCGCGATCATGATCCGCACGCCGGCCCGCCCCTCCAGTCGATGCTTTTGCCGCTCATTGTCCCCGATCAACCTGAGGCCAGGATTAGAGCGTCGCCGCTGTGGTGCCCGCGGGCCGTGCTCTTATGGATGCCCAAGCTTGTTGTTTAATCTGCCTGTTCGTGGCGTTCGGTGAGGGTGGCGGCGCGTTTGACGGTTTTGCCCACGTCGTGATGACGGGCGGGAGCCCGGTTCTTTGAGCCTCGGGGTCGTCCGGGGCCGGGCACGGCGGGTTTCGGCGCACCGGCGGGCAGCGTGAGTCTCCCGCGGAGGTGACGAAACCCTCTGCGGACACGGGCCGGGGTGAGCCGCTCGGGCGGGCAGGGGCGCTCCCACGGGCGGCGCAGGTCGAGGGCGAGCGGGCGGGCCAGACGAAGCTGGGTGTGCGCGGCGATGATGAGCCAGGTCCAGCGGTCGGCGGCGTGCGGGTCGCGGATCTTTGGGGTGGCCCAGCCGAGGGTCTGCTTGAACATGCGGAAGGTGTGCTCAAGATCGAATCTGCGGAGGAATGCCTGCCAGAGCCGGGTTGGATTCCCGGCGATTGCTACCAGGACCCTCTGAAGGACGCCCTGATCGGCGAACTGCCCTCCAAGACCTCCCGCCAGCTCCTCGCCGAGTGCCTGGCCCACCGGGAGGAAGAGGGCTTCTACGACGACGACCTCGACGACCTGGTGGCGCCGCGCATGTGCGGTGAACTGCACCCGAGCAACTCCGACGACTCCTACGTCGGGCACTGCACCCTGCCGCTCGACCATGGCCACCGCGCCATCAGACCGCCAGGGGGGCCCAGTGGACGCGCAGCGGGTCCTGACTGCGGGTAGGGCCCGCTATGCGGTCGGCAGGTCGGCGAGGTCCAGGCGCCGGTCGGTGCGCAGCTGGATCTCGCCGTAAGGCGTCATGTTGGTGTGGAACAGCGGGGTGAGGCCGCGCCGGTCGGCGTCGGTCAGGACGTTCTCCCACTCGGGTAGGGCGAGGGTGTCCTGGATCATCAGCGTGTTGATCAGACCGAGGGCCGACTGGAGAATGTGCAGGCACAACATCCCCAGCTCCTGCTCTTCGCGCCGGTTGGAGGCGAGCTCTCCGCGCTTGCCGAACTTGATGTAGTCGCCTGCGCCGTTGTAGTTCTCCACCACGTTCAGCCCGGATTCGGTCTCGCGCTGGAGATCGCGGTCGCGGAGCCACCGGGCGAGGAAGATCGTGCGCTGGGCGCGGCCGACCTCCAGCATCGCGGCGTAGGCCGGGTGGGTGGTCTCGGAGGTGAACCGGCGCAGCAGGGCCTCGGTCGTGGCGGTCCGCAGCCTGATCGCAGTGGCGTACTTCATCATGACGTCGTAGTTTTGGCTGATGATGTCCCACCGGATCGGCCTGGTCAGCGCGGGGCCGAGGAGGGGGTAGGAGAAGTCCTCGCCCTTCCCCGGGACGTACAGCTTCATCTTGTTGATCTGCTTGAACCGGGCGACCAGGTCGAAGTCCAGCAGCCGGGTGATCCCGAACCCGACGTAGCTGGCGCCGTGGGAGTCGACGTAGTTCTGCTCGATCTCCATGTCGGTGCCGTGCCGCATCGCGCCCTCGACCATCGCGTGGACCTCGGAGGCCGAGCAGTTGATGAGCTGGGAGTGGACGGCCATCGACCCGCCGACCTCGACCGTCCAGTAGATCAGCACACCGCGCTTGGCCCTGCGGTAACGGGAGTGCCACTCGGTGAAGATGTTCTGATCGAACGCCGAGAAGTGGGTGGAGTCCGACGCGACCGCGGTCGTGCCCTCGCCCCACAGGGCGGCCTGCCGGACGGCGAAGGTCGCATTCGCGATCACCTGGGCGACCTCGCGGCAGGCCTCGATGGTCAGGTAGCGGCGACGCCCGTACCGCAGGTCGTCCTCGGTGTGCGGGTGGTCGCCGGCGGCCACCGCACGGATCCCGGTACCGGTGCCGTAGGCGTAGATCAGCAGCAGGAGTCGCTCGAACAGCACCTGGGCGTCCAGGTGGTTCTGGGTGCCTGCCGGGGTGAAGACGTTCAAGCAGCCCGTCCGTAGCGCGGTCTCGGTCAGCATGTCCATCAGCGGCACGACACCCCACCGATCCCGGATCGCCGCCTTCAACCGGCGCAGGTTCCGCGGCTCCGGGGCGGCGTCCAGCGGGGTGAGGTGGATCGCCCCGGCGTTGCGCCGTTCGGCGATCCTCAACCAGGAAAGGCCCTTGCCGCCCAGGGCGTCGTTCAGCGCCGACAGTTCGGCGTCCATCTCCGCGCGGAGCTGGTCGACGAACACTTGCGGGTCCAGCGGCTTGCGGAGCTTGGCGTAGTTCTCCGTCCGGTTGGCTTCGAAGTCCTTGGGCAGGTCGTCGTCGGGGTTGCGCCACCGGTCGGCGCCGACCACCCAGATCTCCTTGCAGCGCAGCTTCTCCCGCAGGGTCTGGAAGACGCCGCACTCGTAGACGGTGCGCAGGATCCGCTGCCGCTTGGTGCTGTCGGCCCGGTACATCAGCTCCACCAGTTCGGCCGGGACGATCCCGTCGACGGGGACGTGCTCGCCGAGGGCGTAGCACTTGATCCGGTTGGACTGCTCGGCCTTGTACCGCTTGATCAAGGTGAGGGCCTGCATCATCGGCGCGTGCACGGTGTTCGTCGACCCCAACTCCAGCACCTCCAGGATCTGGATCAGGCCGGTCCGGTAGTGATTGGTGTAGGAGGCCTTGAACACCCGCTGCTTGTGCTGCCGGTAGGAGGAGCCCTTCGCCCTGTACTCGTACAGCAGCTGGACCAGCGTCTTGTAGCCGCCCGGCACGGCCGGGTAGATGACATCCTCCACCCGCGACTCCAAGGCGGCCTCTGTCATCTTGAACAGGATGTTCTCCTTGCCCGACACCCGCTTCAGCTCCGCCACGAAGTCGCTGGTCACCTTCGATTCGGCGCGGGCGTTGATCCGGTGCACCGTCGCGATCAGCAAGTCGACCAGGGTGTCGGTGATCTCGCGGGACCGGCAGCACAGGTAGGCGGCCAGCAACGTCACCTTGACGTCGTGCGGGTGCGAGCGCAGGTGAGAGGGGGCTTCGGCGGCGACGCGCGCCCGCCAGGAGGCCAGCACCTTCGGGGCGACGTCGGTGAACAGGTCGTCCGGCAGGCCGACCTTGCGGATCGCGGTCAGCTTGGTCACCTCCCGCTCGATCGTCTTCACCGACACGTTGCCCGGCTCCTCGCGGATCACCGCGAACACGTCCACCGCAGCGGCCTCGGCGGCGCCGAACAGAGCGCCGTCATCCTCGCCCTGGTCCTCGGGTTCGTCGCCGGGGTCGGCGCTCTTGGCGATCAGAGCGAGCAGCCGCCCGAGGGCCTCAGCCGGGATCCGGCTGGAGACCTGGGAGGTCTGTGTCTGCTCGGCTTGCCGCAGCGCCGTCCCGATGATCCGGCGGATCCGGTCCCGCGCCGGCGGCTCGATCCGCTCCTGGCGAAGATGCGCCAGGAGCTCGGCGCGCACGCGGTCGACCTGCCGCTCCTTGGGGCAGACCTCGGCCGCCAGCCAGTCCGCGGCCTTGTCGGAATCGGCCAGCGAGCACTCCCGGAACCCGAAGTACTTCCGGACATCCTTGCGGTGGTCCTTGATCGATCGGCCGTCCCACTCATACAGCCCCAACTCCGAAGCGGGCACGTCGACCAGCCGGGCGACGTAGGCGATAACCTGATCGGGAAGCTCGGCACGGCCCGTCGGGAACCGGCCGTTCAGCGCATAAAAGCGCAGCAAGAGCGCGAACCCGAGCTTCGTCGCGCCCCGCCGCCCCGACAGCTGATCCAGCTCGTCCCCGACCAGCGTCCAGTTTCCAACGAGCTCGTCCTCGTCCAGCACACGCGCCACGCGGCATCCGGCTCTCTCGCGAAGCGGCCAGCCATGCCGCCGCAAACCACACGAATCCGGATCAATACTGGCCGCGCACGATCACGCACGTCCCACGATCGGGGAAAGGCCCCCTCAACCGGCCCACGGGCACTTCCGCTGACCTGGGCGAACTCAATCCCCTGTACCTGGTTGCACGACTCTTACCGACACCCCAGCTCAGGACGCGCCGGTCGGTCTTAGTGAGTGTTTGAGAGGTGATCGTGAGGTCGTTCTATGGCAGAGCAGAAGACAGAGGACGATGCAACAGCGCGCCCAGGTAGTCGAAGGCGCCAGCCCTAAGCTGATCGTCTATGCAGACATCGCCTAATGAAGTCCTTCAACTGGACGT
>NZ_JBPJUQ010000112.1:0-17950 GCF_051192615.1 Streptosporangium sp. G11 | reverse complement strand
GGCTCCACGCCCATTTCTGGCCAACGGCAGACCGTCCATAAGTTCGCCGAGATGTCTTGGCTGGTAGCGCAGGTCTGTTATCGCCCACTTCGTTCAGCCTGAGAAAACCTCAATACAGTTGTTCATAAATGAATTGACACCTTCCTGGAGAGGTCATCGGCATTTACCATCGGCCGGGACGGGACACGGGAAGAGGTGCGCATGCGACATCGGACATTGACCTTTCTTCTGGCCACGGTCGTCTTCGCAGCGGTCAGCACGATGGTCGGGGGAGTGGCGGACGCGTCGAGTGCGAGGAAAGAGACTGCGCAGGCACGCGACGATGACATTGATTCGGATATCTCATCCGCGCTCCGTGTGGTGAACCGATTCTGGGCGACACACTGGCCGAGCCTCTTCAACGGCCGTTATTCACGGCCGACGGTTTACGGCGGCTACTCGTACGGCGGCAGAAAGCCGCCGATGTGCGACGGGAAGCGGGTCGGCTACGACAACGCGCACTACTGCTGGAGCAGGGACATGATCTCGTGGGACGTCGCGTACATGAAAGACGGCTACCGCGTGGCCGACGTGTGGGTCTACCAGGTCATCGCCCACGAATGGGGGCACGCCGTCCAGAACCGGCTCGACGACTCCCTGATATGGCGCGCGCGCGAACTCCAGGCCGACTGCCTGGCCGGAGCGGCGTTGTACGGCGCCGCCCGTGACGGGACCCTCCTGTTCGAGAGCGGAGACGTGGAAGAGCTCGAAGTCGTGTTCCGGAAGCTGGGCGACACCAAACCCTGGCGGAAACCGGGCGACCACGGTTCCGCGTCCGAGCGCGTCTCGGCCTTCGAACGGGGGGCGAGAGGTGGCGTGGGCGGCTGCATGCCGGACTAGCGGTCCGCCGCGGGACGGCCGGCCAGCTCGTCACGGATCGCCGTGAGAAGATAACGGGCCCCGAGGAAGTCGCCGGCGATGTCCGCGCTCTCCTCGCCGGCGGGTGAGCGGCCCGGTGGTCTCCCACCGGCCACCAGCCGCGTGATCACCGCGGAGAGCGGCCACCGCCTCTCGTCGATCTGGGCACGCAGCCAGGCGCGGGCGGCGGCCGGGTCAAGACGTCGCCAGGTCCAGATCAGGCCGAAGTCGGCGTCGGGCACCTGGCCCAGCGGTGTCGAGGCCATCCGGTCGGCGCGCAGGGCGATGTGTCGCGCCAGCGTCCGCCGGGCGGAGCGCAGGACCCTGTCACCCGAGGTGGGAGGCGGGTCCTCCCGGTCGTCCACGGTCGTCCCCCGCCCGCCCGTGTCGTCTTCGGCACCGGGGGCCGAGCGGACGGCGGTGGTGACGATCTCCAGGAACCACACCAGGAACGCCGAGGACAGGGAGATCCACACCGCGGCCCAGAACAGGTCCCGCTGCTGCCTGCTCTGCACGTGCGGACGGACCGCGAGTGCCTCCACGTCCAGGATCTGGCGGCCCGTCCACGTCCAGTCCGAGGGCGAGCGGGGGTTGAAGGTCACGTCGGTGAGCCGTTCGCCGAGCCGTTGCGCGACGACGACCCGGAACTCCGGTCCCTCCCCGGGGGCGCCCTCGGTGATGTGCCACTCCGTCCTCTCCGGCGTTTTCGCCGGCGATGTCGTCTGTGACGACGCCCCGTCGTAGTCCAGCACGATCTGTTCGTCGTAGGGCAGGAGGTCGTTGCCGAGCACGGGCGGGCGGATGAGGTACTGGGCGGAGGTGTTCTGCACCGAGCCCCTCTCGACGGGAACGCGGAGCAGCACCACTCCTCGCCCCGATTCGGCGGGACCGAGGTCCGGGATGTCGCCGGAGATGACGAGTCCGGTGCCGTAGTCGGGAAACGGGCCTCCCCCCGCCCGCCCGGTTCCCAGTCCGATGTCCGCGCTGATGGGATCTCCCTCGTATTTGTCACACACGTTCGCCACACCCTCCTTGGCGGGGGCGGCGCAATCCACCGTGAGGTCAGGGATCCTCAGGCGTCCGGCGCCGTCCCTCGGCGCGAGCGTGTGGTCGACGAAAAGCGCCCATTTTCCTTCACCGCTCTCAGTCGGGCTGGCCTTCAATTCGATGCTCAGCAGGCGGGAGGCCTGCTGCCCGGCGGCGGGAGGGGACAACTGGAGCGTCGCCTCCGAGATCTCCGCCCCCTTGGAGGCGAAGAACAGAACCCTGCCGACCTTGTCCGGGGGGAGGGGAGGATCCTCGCTGGCCTGGTCGTAGAGCCGGTAACCGATGACGCCGAACGCGACGACCATGACGAGCATCGGCGCCGCGATCACCGCGTCGCGGATATTCGCGCGGCCGTTTCGCGGCGGGGCGTCGCCGCCGGTCGTCGCGTTTTTGCCGCGGGTGACGCCTCTCAAGGCCATTGATTCTCGCTCGTCGAGGAAGACGCCGCTTCGCGGTGGCGTGTGTGTCGGAAAGACGAAAGAGGCGATTGATTGTCAATGTATATTCGCGCTCGCGCCCGCGAGTATTACGCATGATTTTTCACGCCGGGAACCCGCGCCCCGTGCCCGGTCCCGTGGAATCCGGTCGGGCCTCCTCGCCGATCCCGGCCCGCGGGCCGGCGGCGTCCGGCGATGGTGTCGCTCGTCGTCGGAGGGCTTCAGGCCGGAGGCTCTGCCCGGGACTCCCCCGCCGAGACCGAGGGGGCGCGCAGCGGGTCGAGGCGGCGGATCAGCTCGATCGCCGCCTCGATGATCCGCTCGGCCTCCGCCTCGGTGTCGCAGGTCGCCACCTCGCGGCC
This sequence comes from Streptosporangium sp. G11, assembly GCF_051192615.1. Lineage (NCBI taxonomy): Bacteria > Bacillati > Actinomycetota > Actinomycetes > Streptosporangiales > Streptosporangiaceae > Streptosporangium > Streptosporangium sp. G11. The sequence continues at coordinate 15,207 of NZ_JBPJUQ010000112.1, read as the reverse complement.
CGCCTCGCCGATGACCGACGTCAGGACGGCGGCCGTCAGGCGGTCGAGGGAGGTGCCGCCCGCGCCCAGCAGGACACCGTTCTGCCGTACCCACTCGCGACCGCGCGTGCGGCGCAGCAGCTCGAATCCCGGGGGCCCGTCCCCGTCCATGAACAGCCGGGCCAGGTCCCGCCGCCTCCACGACCCCTCAAGGAAGGCGCGGGCGCCGGCGACGAACAGTTCCAGGGGGTCGCGGACGCCTGACTGGCGGGCCCTCGCCACCGCGGAGGCCGCGTTCTCCTCGTGCTCGGCCTGGTGCCTCTCCCACAGCGCGAGGAACAGCTCGGTCTTGCCGCCGAAGTGGTGGTAGAGGCTGCCGATGCTCAGGCCCGCGCGCTCGACGACCTCGGCCACCCCGGCGTCGGCGAAACCGCGCTCGGTGAAGACCTCCCTGCCGGCTTCGAGCATGCTCGTACGAGTCTGCGCCGTGCGGCTCCACTCCCAGGTGCCCGGCTTGCGTGTCATCTGTCCCTCTCGCCGTCCGCCGGGCGGAAAGTCCCCGGAACTCCGTCCCGCCCGATGATGTGCCGTGTTCAGGCGGGGCTGGGAACCCCGTTGCCACGGTATCCCCGTCCGGCCAGCACGTCGTCGAGGGAGGGGACGGGCACGGAGTCGCGCGGGCCGGGCCGGGCGAGCTGGATCAGCACGCCGTGGGCCTCCTTGGGGTGCAGGAACACCTCGCGCCACCTCGGGTCGCCCAGGTTGAGGCCGTGCAGGCGGTAGCCGCGCTCGGTGAGCAGGGAGACCGCCAGGTCGATGTCGTCCACGTGGAAGTTGAGGTGGTGCACGCCGCCCCGGCCGCGCGTCAGCTCGAAGAAGCTGTCGAAGAAGGTGGAGCCCTTGAGCGGCTCCATCAGCTCGATCTTGCCGCCGCCCGGGTAGGTGAGCTGCATGGCCCGGTAGCCGCCGAGCTGGTTGTCGCCGCCGCTGCGGAAGGTCCCGCCCAGCAGGTCATGATAGATCGGCAGGAGGTCCCTGATCCGCGGTGCCGCGACGGCCGTGTGGTCGAAGACGGCCCCGAGTTCCCGGAGCTCCGGTGAGACGTCGTGCACGTGGGCTCCTCGCGGTCGGGGCCGGGGGTCGGCCAATCCTAGAATCACATTCTAGAGGTACCGCCCGTACCGCGCGCCTCGCGGGTGGGTCGCCGCCCGTCCCCGGCGGCGGTTTCTTCCCCGCGGAGGGAGCTCCCGGGCCGACCCTTCGCGCGTCCGCGCGGCCCGATGATCCTCCGGGCGTATTTCGCGCGCCGTACGGCCCGCCTCCTGGCGGAAGACGGCCACCTGATGCACCGTTTACCTCGGCCGCCACGGGTAGGCGGGGGGCCACACACATCGTGACGAGGAGAGCCCACACATGGCGAGCGAAGGACTGTGGAGCTATCGCGAGGGCGTCTACGGCCCCGACGAGACGATGAGCGTCATCGGCTTCGACGTGGAGGCCGTCGACGGCAAGGTCGGTCTGGTGGAGGAGGAGAGCAACGTGACCGATGACAGCTACGTCGTGGCCGACGTCGGCTCGTGGCTCTCCGGCAGGAAGGTCGTGCTCCCGGCCAGCACGGTGACCAGGATCGACCGGCAGGAGCGCAAGGTGTACGTCTCGCGGACCAAGCAGGAGATCCAGGACGCGCCGGAGTACGACGCGGCGACCTACCGGCAGAGCGTCTACCGCCAGGAGCTGGGCGGTTACTACGGCAACTTCTCCGCCGCGCTCTGACCTGACCTGACCGGTACGGCGAGACGGCACCGCACGGCGACAACGGCGAAACGGCGACAACGGCGAAACGGCGAAACGGCGAAAAAAGGTCTGCGAGCAGAGAGGCGTGGCGCGAGATGCCGACGATAGGCCTGGTGGGAACACTGGACACCAAGGGGTGGGAGTACGCCTGGCTCCACGACCGGCTACTCGCCCTCGACTGCGAGGTCGTCCTGGTCGACGCGGGCATCGGTGAGGCGCGGGTGCCCGCCGACGTCGGCAATGACCGGGTCGCGCTGGCGGCCGGTGCCGACGTCGCGGTGCTGCGCGCGGCCGGCGACAGGGGCGCGGCTGTCACGGCGATGGGCGAGGGCGCCGCCGCCGTCCTCGCCGAGCTGTACGCTCAGGGCCGTCTCGACGGCGTGCTCGCGGTGGGCGGCAGCGGCGGGTCCTCGATCGCGGCGCGGGCCGTCAGGGACCTGCCGATCGGCCTGCCCAAGCTCATCGTCTCCACCATGGCCTCCGGCGACGTGTCCCCCTACGTGGGGGCCAAGGACGTCACGCTGATGTACAGCGTCGTCGACCTCGCCGGGGTCAACCGCGTCTCCGCGCGTGTCCTGGGCAACGCCGCGGCGGCCATGGCCGGCATGGTGAGCATCCCGTCCCCGGTCGTCGAGGACGACCGCCCGCTCGTGGCCGCGTCGATGTTCGGCGTGACCACGCCCGCGGTCGACGCCGCCAGGCAGCGGCTGGACGAGCTCGGCTACGAGGTGCTGGTCTTCCACGCCACCGGATCCGGTGGGCGGGCCCTGGAGTCGCTGGCCGGCAGCGGCCTGATCTCGGGCGTGCTCGACCTCACCACCACCGAACTCGCCGACGACCTGGTCGGCGGGGTCCTGTCGGCCGGCCCTGACCGGCTCACCACGGCCGGCGCGCGAGGCGTGCCCCAGGTGGTCGCCCCCGGCGCGCTCGACATGGTCAACTTCGGTCCCCGCGACACCGTCCCCGAGCACTTCGGCGACCGCCTGCTGTACGTCCACAACCCGACCGTGACCCTGATGCGGACCACGGCCGAGGAGATGGGCGAGCTCGGACGCCGGATGGCCGCCAAGCTGAGCGCGGCCAACGGCCCGACCGTGCTGTTCGTCCCGCGCGGCGGCGTCTCCGCCCTCGACGCCGAAGGGGCGCCCTTCCGCGACCCCAAGGCCGACGAGTCCTGCTTCGAGGCCCTGGCCGAGGGGCTGCGAGGCTCGGCCGTCGAGGTCCAGGAGCTGGACCTGCACGTCAACGATCCCGCCTTCGGCCGTGCCATGGCGGACCGGCTGCACCTGATGATCACCGCGAGGGACGCGGCATGACCCATGGCCGTGTCCCGGCCGCGCCGCGACCGGCAGGTCCGCGCGTGGTCCACCACCGTTTCCCGGACGTGTCGCGACCGGCGGGCCGGCGCCGGAGGTTCCTTCCCGGCCCTCACCGGGGTCGCACCGGAGGTGCCGGGTGAACCGCGAGGACGTCCTCGCCAGGTTGCGCCGTACCGTCGCCGAGGACCGGCCGATCATCGGCGCGGGCGCCGGCACCGGGCTGTCCGCCAAGTGCGCCGAGGAGGGCGGCGTCGACCTGATCATCATCTACAACTCCGGCCGCTACCGGATGGCGGGCCGGGGCTCGCTCGCCGGGCTGCTGCCGTACGGCGACGCCAACCAGATCGTCGTCGAGATGGCGGCCGAGGTGCTTCCCGTCGTCAGGGACACCCCGGTGCTCGCCGGGGTGTGCGGCACCGACCCGTTCCGGCTGATGCCCAGGTTCCTCGACCAGCTCGCGGCCATGGGCTTCGCCGGGGTGCAGAACTTCCCGACCGTCGGCCTGTACGACGGGGTCTTCCGGCAGAACCTGGAGGAGACCGGGATGGGCTATGACCTGGAGGTCGAGATGATCAGGCTGGCGCGCGAGCGCGACCTGGTCGCCGCCCCCTACGTCTTCGACCCCGCCCAGGCGCGGGCCATGGCCGAGGTGGGCGCCGACGTCCTCGTCCCGCACGTCGGCCTGACCACCAAGGGCAGTGTCGGCGCCGGCACCGCGCTCTCCCTGGACGAGGCGGTCGAACGGGTCCAGGCGATGCGCGACGCCGCGGTGGCCGTCCGCCCCGACATCCTGGTGCTCTGCCACGGCGGGCCCATCGCCGAACCGCAGGACGCGGCCCACGTGCTGGCCCGTACGGAAGGCGTGGTGGGCTTCTTCGGCGCGTCGTCGGTCGAACGCCTGCCGACGGAACGCGCCATCGTCGAACAGGTGCGCGCCTTCAAGTCACTGAGGTTCTAGCCGCGGAAGTCACCTTCGGGAGGCTTTTCGCGAGCCCTGCGCCGCCGTCGAGTGTCATGTGGATTGTTCGTCCTCATCGCGGGATGCCCCGCGTGGCGTGCTCGCCGCGCGGGGCGTCCCGCTTCAGGCCGCCCCGCCGGATGAGGGGATCTACGGCATGCCCCTGGACGACGCCCCCCGCTGCTCCAACACGCCTGGATCCTGAGAATGATCGGCTACGGGGTGGATCCCTGGACCCTTCACCCACGTTCGTGGACCGGTGAGCCGCAGGGATTCACGGAGGCGGTTTTCGGCCTCAGGCGTTGCCGGTCGGCGTGGGGTTGGAGTTGAGGACGGCGTTCAGGACCGTGTCGGCATACTGCGGGGTGATCGGCTGGCCGGTGATCAGCAGCCGGTACCACAGCGGGGCGACGAGCATGTCTTCGAGCAGGTAGGGGTCGAAGCCGACCACCTGTCCGCTCTCTTGCGCCGCGCGGATCCGTTCGCGGTTGCGTCCCGAGAGAGGGATGTGGACCTGTTCATGGAGGATGCCGGCGAGTTCGGGGTCGTGCTGCGCTGATCCGACCACTCCGGCGAGAAGACCGCCAAGCGCATCGTCGGCGAAGACCTTGGCGACGGTATGGATCCAGGTGCGCAGGTCCGCCGCGAGGTCGCCGGTGTCGGGGACGAGGAAGTACGGCCCGGTCAGTTCGGTGATCGCGTCCAGGTACAACGCGCCCTTCGACGACCACCAGCGATAGAGCGTCGGCTTGCCGACCTGGGCGCGGGTAGCGATCGCCTCCATGGTCACGGCGGCGTAGGACCGTTCCGCACACAGATCAAGGGCGGCCTGAAGAATCACCGTCCGTGATCGCGCGGCACCACCAGGCTTTCCAGTCACGAGAAAAACCGTACCACGAAGAACATAACGTTTCGTTCTTGACATACCTCGCCGCTGGCTGCGTTAATACGTTCAATTGAACGTTACGTTACGTTTCATCTGCCGGAAAGGTCGCTGGGAAGAACGCGTGCGCTCCCAGACACCCGGTCCGGTCTGGTCCGGTCCGGCTCCACCGGGAGATCGACTCCCGGATCCGAAGAATCTGGAGAAATCATGACCTCATCGATTCTGCTCACCGGCGGCACCGGCACGCTGGGACGTCTGGTCCTGCCGCTCCTGCGCGATGCCGGCTGTGACGTGCGGGTGCTCAGCCGCCGCGACCGCGATTCCCTCGACGGTGTCGAGTACATGAGCGGCGACTTACTCAAAGGCGAGGGAATCGAGCCCGCGGTAGACGGGGCCGAGATCATCTTGCACCTGGCGGGCAGCACCAAGGGCGATACCGAGGCGACCGAGAACCTGGTACGGGCCGCGTCGCGAGCCCGGGTGCGGCACCTGCTGTACATCTCCGTTATCGGGGCGGACCGGATCCCGCTGAGCTGGTTCAGCTCCAAGCTCGGCGCCGAGCGAACCGTGGCCGGGTCCGGCCTGCCTTGGACGACGCTACGGGCCGCCCAATTCCATGACCTCACCTTCAAGACCGTGCGGGCGATGGCGAAGCTGCCGGTGATACCCGTCCCGGGTGGAATGCGGTTCCAGCCGGTGGACGCGCGCGACGTGGCGGCCCGGCTCGTGGAGCTGACACTCGGCAAGCCGGCCGGCCTGGTGCCCGACCTGGCCGGACCCAGGGTGTACGGGATGGCCGAGCTGACCCGCGGATACCTCCGGGCGCGCGGCAAGCGACGGTTGATGATGCCCGTCCGGATGCCGGGCAAGGCCGGCCGCGCCTATCGGGCCGGCGAGAATCTGTCTCTCGAAAGGGCTGCCACGGGTGAGCGGACCTGGGAGGACTTCCTGAGCGAGCGGCTGCGATAGCACGCCGATCCGACGCGCCGATCCCCCATCTCTTACGCCCCCGCGCCTGTGGACGAGGGGGTGACGTGCCCCTCTCCGCGCGGCCCGCTGACGGGTTCCCGGCGGCCGTCGGAGCCTGGTCCGACCTGGAAACAGCTTTGGAGGACACCTGTATGGGCAAGCCCGAGTTCGTCTACACGACCTACATCAACACCACTCCCGAGCGCCTCTGGCAGGCACTGACCGACCCTGCCATCACCCGGCGCTGCTGGCGCGGGCTGACCTTCGACTCGGACTGGAAGCCCGGCTCGACCGTGACCGTGCGCTACCCCGAGCACGACGTGACGATCGCCGACCCGGCCCAGGTCGTGCTCGAATCCGAGCCCGGCAAGCGGCTGTCCTACACCTGGCACACCTTCACGCCGCGTTGGGCGGCGGTCAGCGGGTTCAGTGACGAACTCCTGGCCCGCTTCTCCGCCGAGCGCCGCTCCAAGGTGACCTTCGATATCGAGGACCTCGGCGAGACGGCCAGACTGACCGTGGTCCACGACGATTTCGAATCCGGCAGCGCCGTCCTGGAGGCCGTCACCAAGGGCTGGCCACGCCTCCTGGCCGAGCTCAAAACGTTCCTCGAAACAAACTAGACGCGCTTGACCAGGCGGATCAACAGTTCGCCGACCAAGCGAATGGTCCACGTCAGACCGAGCGGGTCGATGTCGGTCCTTCCCGCCACTCACCTCGGTGACGCCAAGTCTCCGGGGCGATCCGATGGGTCCTTCTGGCTGTATGGCCGGCTTCGAATGCCACACGAGGTCCTACGGCGGCTGCGAATACGCGTCCGCCCGCACACCATCTTGCGCCGGCCTCCAGATCTGATGAAGCAGCGTCACGTGCGGACCTGCACTGTCAAGCGGCGTCGGCATTCCGCATATGAATTCGATCAAGGAGACGAACGTCATGAGCGAAGCAAGCATCAAGCGGGTGTCGATGGTCAGCACCGGGTCGGTGTCGATCCACCCCGAGCACGTGTCCGCCACCCGCAAGCCGATGTACTGGTGGCTGTTCACCTCGCGTCGCTGGACCCAGCCACTGCCCATCAACGTCTACGTGATCGAGCGCGGCGACGGGCTGGTGCTCTTCGACACCGGACAGGACCGCGCATCGGTGACCGACCCCGGCTACTTCCCCGGCGGCATCACCGGGGTGATGTACGACCGGCTGGCCCGTTTCGACATCGGCCCCGAGCAGACCCTCACCGCCCAGCTGGCGGCCATCGGCTACGACATCGGCGATGTCCACACCGTGGTCATCTCCCACCTGCACCAGGACCACATCGGCGGCCTGCGGGAACTGACCGGCGCCCAGATCGTGGTCAGCCGACACGAGTGGGAGACCCTCGGGGGGCCGGCACCGGAACTTCGCGGCCTGCTGCGCTCCCACATCGACCTGCCCGGACTGCGCTGGCGCCGCATCTCTCCCGAACCCCTCGCCGACCCTGCCCTCGCCCCCTTCACCACCGGCCATGACCTGTTCGACGATGGCAGCATGGTGCTGCTGCCCACCCCCGGCCATACTCCCGGGTCGCTGTCGATGCTGGTCCGCAGCCCTGGCCGGACACCGCTGCTCATGGTCGGCGACCTGACCTATGACTCGGCTCTGCTGGAGCGCGGCCAGGTGCCGGGCGTCGGTGAGAAGCACAGGCTGGCCGCCACGACACGGATGACCAACGAGTTTCGCCTGCAAAATCCCGGCCTGGCCGTGCTGGCCGCCCACGACCCGGGCGCGGCCTCCATTCTGGCCACCGCAGTCCACGCTCGCCTCTGAAAAAGGAAGCGGCCGCGGTCACACGGAGAGGACGCCATGGTCGTCAATGAGGCCGCGTGGTCCGTCGGAGTGTGTTTACCTTCACCGGTGAAGGATCAGATAACCCCTGAGATGCTGCGCAACCGCAGCGTGCCGTCCGGCGTGGACCATCCTGACCGGCTGCTACGGTCCGCGCGGTCCGGCGTCGACCAGGTTCAGGTCCTGCGTGCGCAGCCGCGCCTGGCGTGGCCGAAGCCGGACGCGCTGGCTCGATGGTTGCTGGAGCTCGGCGCCGACTTGGAGGAGCTGACCTGGTACGACCTCGCGCGACTCGCGTATCTCGAAGCGGTCGAGTTCTATCGGGCCGAGAGCGCGAACGGTACAAACGTCTGTCGCGAGAATTTTCACCGCTCGCTGCGTTCGCTGCGCCGGACCCTCGTACAGCTTGGACGCCACGAGGAGGCGTTACCCATCGCGCGGGAGGAACACTCGGCGAGCCTGCGCCTGATCGGCGGCGACGCCTATGCCCTGGACGACGCGAACGAGGCGCGCTCCGCGCTCACCATGATCCTCGCGAAACTTGGGCGGCGCGAGGAAGCGGTGGAGTCCGCGGCTGCGGCGGTCGGCGATATCCGGCGGCAGCCGGCAGGAGGCAAGGGCCGACCGAGGGCACACGCCCTCGCGCACGCGCTGGCCGACTACGCCGACCGCCTTACCCGTGCCGGACGTTTCGACGAAGCGATCGAGGCCGCGACCGAGAGGGTGGCGTTCTGGCGCGGGCGCGCGAAGAGCTCGCCGGTCGCGTACGCCGAGTCCCTGGAGTCGCTGGGTCGCGCTCTCGGCGACGCCGGGCGGGTCAAGGAGGCGGGTGCGGCGTTCGCTCGGTACGTCGAGGTGTACCGGCGGCAGATCGAGACGGGCGAATCCCCTCTCTGGAGCGGGCTCGCCGGCGCGCTGGTCAACGGTGCCATGCACCTGGCCTCGTTGGGCTCGTACCGCGAGGCGCTGGCTCTCTCGGAGGAAGGGGTGGCGCTTTATCGCGAGTTCGTGGCACGAGAATCAGAACGCCAGGAGCGCATGGAGCTGTCGTACGCGGAGGATGACGATCTCCAGGACGACCGGGAGCTCATCGCACGCGGTTTGGAGGTCAAGGAAGGCCGCTCGACGGTACGCCTGGCAGCGCGGAATCTGTGCGCCGGGCTCTACAACCAGGGCAATTACCTGCACATGCTGAACCGGCTCGACCAGGCGCTGGCCGTGAACTCCGAGGCCGTCGAGATCGCCCGCGGCCAGGACGACGCTCCCCGGCTGGCGTTGGCCTTGAACAATAGATCCTGCGTCCTCGCGGACCTCGGCCCGAGCCGCCAGGAGGAGGCGCTGGAGGCCGCGAGCGAGGCCGTCGCGATCTGCGCGGGTCTGGCGGTCGCCGACTCCGCGGCCCACGAGCGAGATCTTGCGCTGGCGCGCCATACGTTCTGCGTGGCAGCGACGAACCTGGGCCGGCACGAGGAGGCGCTGGCCGCCTCGCTGCAGTGCCTGAACACCTATCGACGGCTGCACGAATCCGATCCCCACCGCTTCGCGGGAGGTCTCGCCCATGCGCTGACCGATCACGGCCTCGTACGCTCCCGGCGAGGCGATCACGCCGAGGCGCTGGCGGCCACGGCCGAGTCGGTGGAGATGTGCCGGCGGCTGGCCGGACAGAACCCGGCCCGCTACAGCGGTGGACATGCGAACGCGCTGGTGATGTTCGCCGAGGTCCGCCTGGTCACCGATAGCACGCCGACGGAGAGACAGGCAGCCGTGGAGGAGGCGGTCGAGCTGTACCGGTCGCTCGCCGTGACCCTGCCCGAAGGTTACGCGCACCGCTTGGCCCACGCGCGCTCAGTTGCGCACCGCATGGGGTAGACCAGCGGCGCGGGCGAGGTCCGTGCCGGCTGGCTGCCATAGCAGCCTTGAGCGCATCCCGGCCCGTTCGTTCCCAGCGTTCGCCGCTCGGTGGCAAGGCCGCCGGCAACTCGGCGAACCGTCCCTCCCCTGGCCGGCGGTGGCGCTCCGCTGATCGGCTCTGTCACAATGCGCGACAATGACGCTCACAGGAGCCTTAAAAGGCATGTGCGGCGCCAGCCGGTGCCGGGTCGCGGCGGTGCTCGCTTGCCTGCTGGTGATGACGGCATGTACCGGCGAAGCGGCGCCTGGCGCGAAGCCGCCGCCGCTCGCGAGCCGCACGCCGCTCCCGGAGATCACTCTGGCGTCCGAATGGCAGAGGATCGAGAAGGCCGACGAGGAGCAGTTCGCCACCTCGCTGCGGGACGTCGCGGCCTGGGGGCCCGACGCGGCCTGGGCGATCGGGTACTCCGGCACCGAAACCTGGAACGGCGTTCTCTTCCGGGTGGACGGCGCCCGCTGGCGCGTCGACCAGAAGATGTCGGAACGCTTCCCCGGCGCGAGCGACACCGCCATCAGCGGAATCGACGCCGACGGTCCGGATCGGGCCTGGGCGGTGGGGAACGCCTACCTCTCCGACGACACGGACATGCCCTACGCCTTGCGCTGGGATGGTCACGGCTGGCGTACGTTCGCCCCACTCGGCGCGGCCAAGGAGCAGGAACTGAGTGACGTCGCCATGGACGGCGCCCGCGCCGCCCTGATCGGCAACCGCAGCGCACGGGCCCGCGACGAGGATGTTCACACGCCGCTCCTGCTGACGTGGGACGGCAGGCGATTCACCGAGCGGATATTCCGCCGGGGACAGAAGTTCGAGGCCGTGGCCGCCGGCGGCGGACACACCTGGATCGTGGGGACGCGGACGAGCGGCAAGTGCGCCGATTCGCGCCCGGCCATCTGGCACAGCGCCTCTCCCCGCGGCACGCCGGTGCCGATGCCGCTTCCCGACATCGGCACCGGGGTGCTGACGAGTGTCTGGCAGAACGGACCCTCCGACGTCTGGGCCACAGGCGAGCGTGGAACGGGCATGGTCTGCGATACAGGAGGGAAGCCCGACAGGCCCGTGGTAATGCACTGGGACGGCACGTCCTGGAAGGAGATCGACCTGCCCGGCCGGCCGTACACGCTGCACAGCGTGACCGCGTTCGGGCCTGACGACGTGTGGCTGGCGGGCACGGACGATCAAGCGGCCTTGGGACGCCTCATGCTCCTGCGCTACGACGGGCAACGATGGACATCCGAGTACCTCCCCCTCGGCGGGGCGGCGGATGGCGATGGGAACGAGTACGCCCTGACCCGCGTCCCGGGCACCGCCCACCTCCTGTTGGTCGGGTCGGAGGACCGCTGTGAGCTGGACGCGATCATCTGTGCCGAGCAGCACGCGATCATCTACCGCCGATAGGGCATTCGCCGGATACGCCGTCCATCAGCCGGAGCCTGTGCCAGACTGCCCGGCGATGAAGATCACGCGTGGGGTGGTGGCTTCGCTCGTCTGCGTCGCCGTGCTGGCCTCGTCGGCGCCGGCGCAGGAACGGTGGGTGCAGATGCCGGCCCCTTCCCTCCAGCCGTACACGCGCCTGAACGCCATCGCGGCGCTGGGCGCGGACGAGGTCTGGGTGGCGGGCGGCGAGGGGACGCGTTCCAGCAGCCTCCTGCCGGTCCTGCAGCGTTGGGACGGCTCCCGTTGGAAGAGGGTCCCCATCGACCACGACGTCGAGGTCGAGGTGACGGGGATCGACGTCAAGAGCGGCACCGACATCTGGCTGGTTGGCAACCACGAGGAGCGGATGTTCCACGAACGCTCTTTCGTCCTGCATGGGGACGGCACGCGCTGGCAGGACTCGGGCTTGCTCGGCAGCCGGCTGCAGGCGGTGCGCGATGTCGCCGCCGACGGCGGTCACGTTGTTCTGCTGGGCGACAGCATCACCGTGCCCCGCATCCTGCCCTACGCTCTGAGCTGGGACGGCACACAGGCCCGTGTGACGATGTCCGGAACGGCCGCGTTCGAGTCCGTCGTCTCGGCGGCGGGGCACACGCGGATCGCAGGGGCCAAGCCGCGTGACTGCGCGGGCTCCCTGCCTGCCGTCTGGCATCGGGCCCGTCCGGCCTCCTCCTCCCGAACGTGTCCCTAGCCCCAAAGTAAGCCGATCTGCGCAGGTCACCCGGCTTCCAAGAAGATCGTGTTTTCGGAAGCGGGGACGGTTACGACTTTTGAGAACACGCACGTCTGGGAGACAAAACCCCAGGTCGGCACCTCCGTGAACAAGATCGCGTCGCTCGTTGGCGGCTGGGGCCACGTTCGGGAGAAGGACGCCGTCCGCACGCGGCTACTTTCGGTTGCAGCGCCGCTTGCTGCGTACCCCCGGGCTCGGTTTTAGCCTGCGCAACGAGCGTTCTGGTTGCCCGTATTTCCCCATTAGCCTCGATCTTGCATGAGCCCTCGTTGGACGCCGGCGGGGGCTTTTTGCGTGCTGGGTCAGGGGTTGTTCTGGGGGTGGGGAGGCCGATGGCCCGACTGTCGTGTCGGGTGGGCGCCGGGTTCCACGGTTCCGGGGCGTTCGGCTGCTCGTTGGGATGGGTCGTTGTTACTGGTCAGTCGGGGTTCGGGAGGGCTTGCAGCCGGGTGAAGGCGCTGGTGATCGTGTCGGTCCAGGGCCAGTGGCGGGCCAGCCGCAGGATGCGTCGGCGGCCGGTGGTGACCAGGCGGGCGGCGGCGAACAGTCGTAGCCGCAGGCGTTTGGGTTCCCAGCGGCGGGCTTGGCCGGTCAGGGCGAGCATCGGCATCCAGGCCAGGAGGTCCAGGGCGAGCTGGACGATCTCCAGCCAGATCTGGTTCTGCGCCGTGTGATGCAGGGGGAGGTTGCGCAGGCCGGTGGCGCGGGCGCCTCGGATGCGGTCCTCGGCTCGGGCGCGCTGGCGGTGCCGCAGTTCCAGGCCCGCGATCGGGCTGCCGGTGGTGTTGGTCGCGAAGCACGTCAGGCGCATGCCGTCGGCATCGGTGAACCGCAACTGGGCACCGGGGTGCGGTCTTTCTTTGCGGACGATGAGCCGCATCGCGGCCGGCCAGCCCTTCAGGATGTCGCCGGCCAGTTCGGCGACCCAGGCGCCGTCGCGGACGTGGCCGCCGGGTTCGACTGCCGGGGTCCAGGCCGATTCGGGGATCTGCGGCACGGCGTGGTGGATCGCGTCGGTGATGGTCATCCCGACCGAGTAGGACAGCCCACCGGCCCCGCGTGGTGAGCCAGTTCAAGAACTCGTGGGTGCCGCCGGCGGAGTCGGTGCGGATCAGGGTCGAGCGACCCCGCCGGTGGCGTTTCGGCAGTTGGGCCAGGGCCAGTTGTGTGGTGGTGATGTGGTCGGCCGCGGTGTTGCTGCCCGCGTTCCCCGGTCGCAGCACGGCGGCCACCGGCTCCCCCGACCCGGCCTGTCCGTGGTCGACGAACGCGACCAGCGGGTGGTGCCCGAACGTGCGCTTCCACGTCGCGGTCGCGTCCTGCTTCTCTGAGTGCGCCAGGACCAGCACCCCGTCGATGTCCACGGTCACCTGCCCGCCCGCGTCGGGGGCATCGGCGCCGGCCAACGTCCACACACGTTCGCGGACTTCGGCGCGGGCGCGGCGGATCGCGGTCAGCGCGCGGGGCCCGGCCGCGGCCAGGGTCTCGACCAGACGCGAGACCGTCGGATCGGAGGCAACCAATCCGAACAGGGCGGGTTCGGCCCGCAGTACGCCGATGTCCGACAGGCAGTCCCCGCCCAGCGCCACCGCCAGAGCGAGATCCAGTAGCACCTTGCCCGGATCGTGCACCGCACGCGGCTTGCGCCATGGCGCCAGTGCCCCCGATACCGCCGTGTCCAGCCCTGTCTTGCGGACCGTTTCCACCAGCAGCACCCCGCCGGCCTGCGAGACCACCCCGCCCCCGTCGTCCCGGACGTGGACACGCGGATACGACCCGATACGCTTGCTCACCTGGAGAGTGCTTCTTTCCCTGCGACTGACTGGACCCTAGACAAGTCCCATCGTTGCAGGTCAGCAGCACTCTCCACTTATTTGATCAAGGACCGGACAGGCCCCCTCGCGAAAGCCCGAGGTTAGCGCGGGTTCTTCGCGTGGGTGAGGGTCTCCCAGGCCAGGAAGCGCGAGGCACCGACCGGGCGCTTCTGCATCACCCACTTCTCGGCATGGGGCATGTCGTATCCGAGACGCTGGTGCAGCGCGTTGTAGCCGACTTCGAGGTTCGGCCCGAGGCCGGGGGTGACCTTTCCGCCGCACAGCCACGATGGCACCGTCGCGCCCAGTTGCAGGCGAGCGTGGAAGTTCATCGCGTATCGCAGCCGGTGCTTGGCCGTGGCGTACAGGTCCACGCCTTGGTGGCGGGCCGTCTCCGCGACGTGGGAGATGGCCGCGAGCCCCCATCCGGTGTGCCCGAAGTCACGGCAGGTTTCCTGGGTAAGGCCGTTCACGAACTTGGTCTGCCCGTGCCAGTATTCGATGATCTCGGCTTTGGTGTCGTGCTTGCTGTTCGGCGGCGCCTTGGGGTATGAGCCATCCGTCTTGAGGTAGATATAGGCGGGCAGCCTGCCGCGCCAGGTCGTGATCGCTCGGTCGAATGAGGCGCGGTCGTCCAGGTGCACGGCGATGCCGATGGCGGCATCGGTCATGATCAGTTCCCAGTTGCCTTGGTTGTTGGGCTTTCCGGCGATCACGGTCGGGAGGTACACGGTGCGCAGCTTGTCGGCGAACCGGCTGGCCTGGGTCCAGCCGGTGTAGGTGTGCTTGATGAGTTCGGCGGCGCGGGAGAAGTTGGCGCCCGCAAAGCCAATCTGTAGCGGCGCGTTGCTCCCGGTGTGTTCGGTGATCACGGCTGACCAGGCGTCCATGATCTGGATCGCCTTCTTGGCGTAACGGGAGTCCTTGGTGAGGTACCACCGCAGGGCGTGTGTGTAGGCCGCATTGGCGTCCTCACGCTCGTCCGAGCAGCCGTGGTCGGGGTTCCCATACATGCCGCACTCCACGACGGCGCGGGGCTTGGCCGTGTAGGACAGCGAGGCGTACGAACTCTTTTGCAGGGCGTTCCAGGCAGACTTCCACGGTTCGTTGCCGAGGTTGGTTCTGACGAAGTCGAGCTGAGCGCGGCTGACCAGGACGCCGGGATGCTTGAACGCGGCCGCCTGCGCGGGCTGCGGGGCGGATAAGGCGGCGGCCACGAGCATGGTGGCGGCGAGAGGGCGAGCGAGACGCACGGGTTTCCTTCCAGGCGCGGACGCCCATTCAGCCAGTCGCCGACTCAGCTGTCAACATTTTCGCGCCGTGGACATCGGCCGCTATACGGCCGCATATCGTACCCACGGTTGGACACCCCGCCGGGCAATCGTGGAGGCCTAACGTGCTCAGCCGACAGCGACGGTGGCGGTGCCGAAGACGATGCGGTGATCCGAGCAGGATCCCGCGGGGTAGTTCTCGGTGGCTGGTATCCCCGTGCCGGTTGTGGCGATGCTCGGGGTTGAGGAACCTGCGGACAGCCGTTGGCGGTACCTTCGAGTAACTTAGCTGGACGCTTCGGCAGGGCCCTCGG
>NZ_JBPJUQ010000111.1:0-17980 GCF_051192615.1 Streptosporangium sp. G11 | reverse complement strand
GGAGGTGCCGCTCAGGACACCGAAGGTGTTGCCGGGTATGGCGGAGTCGATGGCCACGCCGGGTGCGAAGAGGTCGAGCAGAGGACCGCGGTTGGTGAAGGGCGCGGGATTGTCGCGGTTGCTGGTCGCGCCGACCGACACCACCGCGGAGATGCAGGCGGGGCTGGCCACGCCGTCCTCATGCCGGTCGTTGCCCGCCGCCACGACGGTGGTCACGCCGAAGTCCTTGAGCCAGAGGATCTCCCACATGAGAGCTCCGTAGGCGGGGTCCTGGTCGCAGTGGACCTTGTGCTTCGGGCCTACTCCGAGGCTCAGGTTGGCGGCCACGACGTTCAGCCCCGCGTGTACCCGGTCGACGTGCTGCAGCGCGAGCTTCTGGTCGGAGGTGAAACTGAGGAAGCACGGCGCGGAGGTGGCCAGTTCCCGGCAGATAGGGCCGTTGAACCGGGAGAACACCTGGATCGGCAGGATGCCCGCCTCCGGCGCGACGCCGTCGGAGGGCGCGGTTCCGGTCTTCTTCCCGGCCGCGATGCCCGCGACGTGCGTGCCGTGGTAGCACTTGACCGCGCCGTTCACGACGCATTTCGCGGTCTCGGCGTCGGCCGCGCCCGTGCCGATCTGGGACGGCTGGCCGTTGGGGCACAACGAGTCGGCCTGGTAGAGCGGGTCGGCATCGGAGGTGGAGAAGCAGGCCTCGCCCACGATCCGCCCGGTGAAGAACGGGTGATCGCGGTCGATGCCGGTGTCCAGGATCGCGATCGTGGAGCCCTTGCCGGTCCAGCCCGCCTGATTGGCCTTGTCCGAACCGATCAGCCTGGTGCTGACGTCGAGCGTCGGCTTGCTCAACTCGTCCTTGTAGATGGCTTTGACCATGTCATTGGTCATGGCCGCGGCGAGGGTCGGCTTGTCGATGGTGACGACGAGAAAGTCGCTGGAGCTTGTCTTGTCGATGACGGTGGTCTCGCTCGAAGCCGCTTCGAGGGCTTCGGCCACCCGGGCGGCATAGCCTCTGACCTCGACGATTGCACGTACCTTCTTGCCGTCGTTCACCTCGGCCAAGAGGTTTTTCGCCACCGCCGGGGTGGCGGCCGCGGCCTGAACCGGTGCTCCGACGGCTAGCGCGGCCGTCGCGGTGATGGCGAGCACAGCGGTGCTCGCCAGTAGAGACCGTAGTCTCACTGATCCTCCGAGGGGGGAGTGAACCGTCCTGAACCGGACGGGCTGAGGAAGGGGAAACCATCGGCGGGCGAAAGGAGCTGAACCATGGAAATGCTCAGCTACACGACTGCCTCCATTGCCGATGTATTGAAATATCCCCGTAAACGGTAAACGTGGGGCTCAGAGTACTGAGCGGGACCGACGAAAAGACGTGACATCTGGTCGGTCCGGACCACGACGGTGTATCGACTTCGAATTGGTGCTCGTCCGGACGACTGTCGGATCTCGCGGCCTGACGCGAGCACGAACAACGACGTGGCCATTGTTCACGCGAAGAAAACCGCCTTGGATTCAGGGAGTCGACGTTCCCGCGCGGGCGGTGGTCCTGGCGTGGGCAGCGGTTCTTGTGCCGCGGCACGGCCGACTCCTCGCGTTCACCGCCGGTCGGCCCGTCACGATTCGACCCCGAGCCAATCCGGTGTGACGGCAAGCACTGCTTGGGGGGCGACCACGGCCAAGGCTTGAAGCGCCGAGTTCGGATCAACGGTGATCAGGCTCATGACGAGCAGTCGCCTGGCGGCATCGAGGTCACCGGTCTTCGCGACGGTATTGGCCAGTGAGGTCAGCGCGCTTGCCTGCTGGGAGGGGTCGGCGATGGTGCGTGCGATGGTCTCGGCCTGGTCGCTCAGTGATCGAGCGCGGCCAAGGTCACCGGTCTCCGCAACCGCCCCCATCAGTGAGGTCAACGCCTTCACCTGCCCGACCGGGCCGGTGACGGACTGTGCGAGCGCTTCGGCTCGGGTGGGATTGCCCAGCATGGCCCAGAGTGCGGGCAGGTTCTCGGGGATGTTGCTGTTGCGCTGGGTGATGTATTCGCGGGTGTAGGCGAGATGGAGGGTCGCGGTGAGGTCGGGGTGAGGCTGATCGCGGATGTACTCCTGGATCGCGGTGATGTCGGCCATGGCCGCTGCGTCGCCGCCGCTCACGTCGAGCATCCGGTCAATCCGGGCCCGGTCGGTCGCGAGCGCCGTCATACGTCGCACATCGCCGACCTTCAGTAGCATCGGCAGATATCCACGCAGCAGATACTCCGGCGTCCCCGCCGGCCAGCCCCGGTCCCGGTGACCGTCGGCCCAGACGTGTATCCGGTCTTGCCATTCGTCGAGGTCGCCGCTGAGACAGTGCAGCGCGGTCTGCATGAGTTCCTCATGGGCCAGGACGAACAACCGATCGGGCTCAGGTTGCCAGGTGCTGTCGCGGCCGGTGAAAGTCCGGCCCGTCACCGCCCGCAGGACACGCTCGACCTCCCAGACCGACACCCCGGCCAGCTCTGCCAGGTTCTGGCCGGAAAGGCCGCCACCGGACGCGGTGAGCAGGCCGAGCAGCTCGCGGCCCAGCCCTTTGGCGTCCACGAGATGCAGCAGCTCCCGTTCGGCCTCCCTGCGTGCCACCACCGCCGCGGGCACCGCGGTCAACGGCCGGACGATCTGTGGATCACGCAACGGGTGCCAGTCCGGAACGTCGGAGGGCACCGGCGGGTTGGGCCGTCCCGCGACCACCACTCGCGCTCCATGCGAAGGGGAGGCCGGTAGCAGCGCGGCGATGCTGTGCGCGTCCGCGCCGGTCGTCACCCCCCGATCCTCGTCGAGCCCGTCGACCACCAGCACGAGCCGACCACCGCCGACCGCGCACAGGCGCGCGGCGTCGTCCATCAGCCGTAGAAACCACTCGTGCCGGTGCGCCTCGGTCAGGACGTCCGGAAGCGACTCGCCGGTGATCTGCGAAAGCTGCGGCAGCACCGATCCCAAGAACGCGCCTCGGTCGCTCTGGCCCGCCCACCGCGCGGTGATGAAGAACGACACCACCCGCACCCCGGCCGGGGGAGCGAGTACGAACGAGGCCATCAACGCGGTCTTGCCCGCCCATGCCTCGCCCTGCCACCACACATACGCCGGGCCCCTGTCCACGGCGCAGAACGCCGCCAGCTCGGCCAGCTCTGTCTCACGCCCGACCAGCACGCCCGGGAACACCTGGCGCACCCGCTGCAGGTATCCCGACGGTGACGGTGTGGCGGGCATCGCGCCGAAGTTCGCGACGCCGGTGACGACCACACTGTGATCGCCGGCCGACGCCGAACCTGTCCGGCCGGCCCAGATCTTCCAGAACGGTCTGCCGCCCGACACGTCTCACCCCTGCCCGACCAGGGCGTTTCCGCCGTCAGCCTCTGGAGATCCCGGACACCGCGTCCCCGTCGTCTCCCGTACGAGCGTCTCCGCTACGGTCCACCCGTGCCTCGCCGGGCAGCGACCCCGACCGATCGGCGATCCCCGACACCGCACGCCCGCCACGGCCCGCCGTGGCCGAACCCGACCGCGACACCCGCGGCGACCCGCTCCCCGACGGCCTGGTGCCTGACGAGGCCGCCCACACGCCGACGCCCACCGCCGCGACCGCCGCCAACGCCGACACCACCACGGCGACCTTGTTCGCGTCGTCCCAGCGCAGCACCATCAGCGCCACGGCCAACGCCGCCACCAGAACAGCTGTCACCAGGAGGGCAATACGACGTCCGGTCATGTCCTCATAATCCACCTCACCGGCATCGGGCCGAAGAGGTTTCCTCGCATCTCTGACGTCGGCGCGCGACATCTTCGAACGGACCCGGACGGCTCCGAAGCTCCGCCTCCGGCGCTGCCCGTGGGCCGGTGGTCAACGTGCGATCAGCCGTCCCCGCAGGGGAAGGGCGGTGGTCCTGGCGACCCGGCCGTTCTTGATCCACAGAACCCGGGTGGAGTCACCGTCGGTGGTGGCGAGTTCTGGGACGGTGTCGCCGTCCACGTCGAGCAGCGCCACGTTGACCCCGCCTTTCCCGAGCCAGACCGGCCGGCGCGGCCCGGCGGCGGAGCCGTACAGGACGGCGACCTCGCCTCTGCCGCGAGCCCCCGCGACGAGGTCGGTGTAGCCGTCCTTGTCGATGTCGCCGGCCGCGAGCGAGCCGGGGTGATCGTTGGCGGGGGCGCTGGTTCCGGTGATGCCGGGCAGCGCCAGTGTCTTCAGCCGGCCCTTGTCGACGCCCGCGGGACCGCCTCGCAGGACAAGGAGCTTGCCGGTGCCGATCCCGGCGATCACATCGGCGTACCTGCCGCCGTGGAAGCGGCCGACCCGGACCGACCAGCCGAACGGCTCGCGCGTGCACCTGGCGGTGTTCGCCCTGTTGTCGGCGCCGTCGGGGCCGCCCGCGCACGCCCGCGTGTCCATAACGCGACCGTCCACGTTTCCGCTGGTCACCATGGTGTTTCCGGTGACCGTCACGCCTTTGGCCGACCCTTTGAACACGTGGACGGCCCCGCCGATGTCGTATCCCGGCCGTCCGGACGGAGCGGTGACCACCAGGTCGTTGTATCCGTCGCCGGTCACATCCCCGGCCGCCAGCGCGGCGCCGAACAGACGGCTGTGCTGGCTGAAGCCGATCACCCCCGGCGCGCTCTGGCTGAGCCGCAGTGCCCCGGACGCGGTGAGACCGAGGCGGGAGCCGTACAGGACGACGGTCGCGCCGCCGCGCGTCGCCGCGGTGTCCAGTGTGGTCTCCGGCGCTCCTACGGCGAGGTCGACGTAACCGTCCCGGTTGAAGTCGGAGGTGGTCAGCGCGTTGCCGAAGCCGTGACCGGTGCCGAGCCGGGGAACGCCTCCCTGGCCGGGGGTGAAACGGCCGGTCCGGCCGACATGGCCTTTCGCGCGTCCGCCGTACAGGATGGTGACCGTGCCGTCGGCGCCGACCGCCACGTCCGCGAGGCCGTCCCCGTCGAAGTCGCCCGTCGACAGCGCGGTCGCGCGCTGGTTCCGGACCGCCGCTCTGCCCTTCAGGGGCTGAATCGTGAGCGGACCGGCGCCACCTACCACCAGGTCGGCGCCGCCGTCCCCGTTGACGTCTCCGCGGACGGGGCGAGGAGGCAGCGAGGCTCCGGTGGCGAGCACGGCCGCCAGCACGATGACCACTATGCGAGGGGACATGCGGGGACGGTAGCAAGAAGGTCTCGTCCGCGGACAGTGGCGTTCCGCCGGTCTGCCAGGGTGTGCCGCCGCCCGCCGCCCGCCGCCCGCCGCCCGCCGCCCGCCGCCCGCCGCCGTCCTCAGAGGTTGGTCGGCCGCCGGTCTTCGGGGCGTCGCCGTCTACCGGTGTCGCACGTGGACAGGCCGCGCGGGAAGTTCGTCACGGTGGTCGAAGGCCGGCGTCCGGCGGCTGATGCCTCGCGCCCTTCCCCGGGGTCGCACGTGGACGTACGGGGATTTCCAGGACGGTGGCCCGCGCGCCGTCGGCATCCATGAGGTGCTCTTCCACATTGGGACCGGCGACGTCCATATGGTGGCGGTCCAGCCAGCCGAACAGGTCCCGCCCGGCCTGGATCACGCCGGCGGGCGGGACGACGGCGCGTACGACGGTACGGGCGGGCAGGATGAGCTGCTCCCCGCCGCGATCCGTGGTCACCGCCGCGGCGAATCCACCGGTCGGGTGCCCGCGCAGCCAGGTCAGCAGGGTCGCGGGCGGCGCCGGGCAGACGGTGGCCAGCCTGGCCGGGTCATCGAGGTGCAGGTGGTGGACGCGTAGGCGGCGCGGGCCCACCGTGGTCTGCTGCGGCAGGATCGACATCGGCGTCGCGAGGTGGTCCTCCGCGTGGGCCGCGGTCGCGGCCAGGGCGGTGATGTCATGCCGGATGCTCGCCAGGATCTCGGCCACGGCCTGCCGCAGTCGCGCGTCGGGCGCCTCCAGCAGGTCGGCGACCTGACGCAGCGGCAGGCCGAGGCGCTGCAACGCGCGGATGCGTTCGAGGCGGGACAGTTCTGCCACGCCGTACCAGCGGTAGCCGGTGGCACGGTCTGTCGCGGCGGGCACGAGCAGCCCGATTTTGTCGTAGTGGCGCAGGGTGCGTTCCGAGACGCCGGCCATGCGCGCCAGTTGTCCGATCCGCCACATATCGCCCCCTCGCGCTTGACCTTGTCCCTGCGTCAGGGTTCTACCGTCACCGTCCATGACCGACTCGAACCCTGGAAGCCGGCTCGCCGGTGTGCTGCTGCTGAGCTCGCTGACTGCCATGATCGCCGGTGCGGCCGTCGTGGTGCCATCGGGGCTTACCCTGAATCCTTCCGATCCCGCCGGGGCGCTGGCCGCGGTGGGTGAGCACGTCGGGTTGCACATGACCGAGCTGGCCCTCGACGTGCTGGGCTGGCTGGCGCTGGCCGCCGCGGGGCTGGTGATGGCCGCGGGCTCCGCCAGGGCGCCCAGGCCGTATCTGGTGGTGCTCGCCGGGGGGCTGCTGACGGCGGCCGGGCTGGCGGGCATGCTCCATGACGCCGGCAACCTGGCGCTGACCCAGCTGACCCAGCTGACCGCCGTCCCCGCGGCCGTCCCCGTGGCCGCGGCGGTCCTCCTCACCGCCAAGTGGATGGTCAACCTGGCCGGGCTGCTCTGGGTCGCGGCCACCGCCGCCGCCGTGGCCGGTGTCCCGATGCCCGCGGGGCTTCGCCGTGCGGGTGCGGTCGTCGCGCTCCCGGGGCTGGTCGCGGTCGCGCTTCCGTGGACGACCGGTGTCCGGGGGCCGTCGGTGATGATGGAGCAGCTGGGGTACGCCCTTCACCTGCCGATCATCCTGTGGTTCGGCGTGCTGGGCTGGCGATATCTACGCGGTGGGTGACCCGGGGATGCGGCCGGGCCGGCCGTGGACGGCCCGGGGTGCGTATGGAACACGTTCTACGCGGCGGCTTTCTCCTTCGACGGGGCGGTGCCACGGGACGGGGTCGCCAGGATGCCCCAGACCGCTCCGGCGAGTACGACCGCCCCGCCCAGGAGTTGCGGCCCGGACAGAGTCCCGCCCAGCAGCAGCCAGGCGGCCACGACGGCCACCACGGGTTCGAGCATGCTGAGGATCGACGCGCGGACGGGGCCGAGTGTCGTGGCCCCGACGAAGAACAGCCCGATCGCGATCACGGTGGACACGATCGCCAAGGCCGCCGCCCAGCCCCAGCCCGCCGCCGCGAAACCGAGGTCCAGGCCGCCGGTCGTCAGGCCGAGCAGCGTGAACGAGCCCGTGGCGAACACCGACAGGTAGGCCGTGGTGATCGTGGGGGACAGCTCGACGGAGATCCTGCTGCCCAGGACGATGTAGAGGGCGTAGGCCACGGCGGATCCGACGGCGGCGAGCACGCCGAGGACGTCGAGACCGGCGTCGAGACGGCCCACCACGAGGGTCAGCCCGGCCAGCGAGACCAGGATCGGCCCGACGACGGTCCAGCTCGGGCGGGTGCGGTCCACCATCGCCGACAGAACCGACACGAGCCCCGGGTACAGATACAACAGCAGCACCGCGAGGGCGGGCGCGATTCGCTGGACCGCCGTGAAGTACAGCAGCGACTGGGCCGCGTACATGCCGCCGCCCAGCAGCGCGAGGCTCGCCCACTGCCGTCCCGTCAGCCGCCCGAGCCTGCCACGCGGCGTCAGCCACGCGAGGCACACCGCCGCCGTGATCGCGAACCGCAGCATCAGGAGCGTCGTCACCGACATGCCCGTGCCGTACGCGTAGGAGGCGAAGATGGGCATGATCCCGAACGCCGTCGCGGAGATCAGTGTCGCCACGACACCACGCCGCATCATCACCGTCACCTCCGTGGGCCATTGTGGCCCACGAGGTTCGGGCGATCACCACCGCCTCGGCGGAGGGCTCCCCGGCCGCTGTGATCGTCGGTGGTGAGGGAGTTCCTTCCGCGGAGGCATGTCGAGCCGGTGCCCCAGGGTGAGGGGACTTTCTCCCGTGAATGCGTGCCGAGCCCGTGTCTCGGGGGAGAGGACTTTTTCCTGTGGAGGCGTGCCGAGCCGGTGCCCGCAGGTGATCGTCGTGCGCGTGGTGGGTGCCGATGTCTCAGAGGGTGATGACGACCTTTCCGGGGGAGCGTCCCGCTTCCTGGTATCGGACGGCCGCAGGGATCTCCTCGAACGGGTAGCCCCGGTCGATGATCGGGGTGATCTTCCCGGCCTCGATGAGCTCGGCCAGCATCATCAGGTTCTGCTTGTTCTGTGGGCATCGGGTCGCGTCCACCATGGCCGCCCTCTGGGACACGAACCGCGACACCGCGAGCACGGAGAAAATGTGGTCGACAGGCTTCAGCCATCGGCCGCCCGGCCCGCCGATGAGGACGTGGGTCCCCTTGGGGGTCAACGCTCGCAGGCATGCCGAGGCCGGCCGGTTTCCCGCGATGTCCAGCAGGAGGTCGTAGCGCTGCCCGTTCCGGGTGAAATCTTCTTTGGTGTAGTCGATGACCTTATGCGCGCCGATCGACCGGACCAGGTCCATGTTCTTCGTACTGCAGACACCGGTGACCTCCGCGCCGAACACCCGGGCGAGCTGGACGGCGAACGTCCCCACACCTCCCGAGGCCCCGTTGACGAGGACCTTCTGCCCCGGCTGGATCCGTCCCTCGTCGCGCAGGCCCAGCAGGGCGGTGCTGCCCGCCATCGGTACCGCCGCCGCCTGCTCGTACGACACGTTCTTCGGCTTCGGTGCCAGCTCGTCTTCCCTGACGCATACGTACTCGGCGAAGCCGCCCTGTTCGAGCAGCGCGAACACCTCGTCACCGGGGCGGAATCCCGTCACGTTCCTGCCGGTCGCCTCGACCTGCCCGGCCATGTCGGCGCCCAGGATGCTGATCCTCGGCTTGCGCAGCCCGAGGCCGCCCATCAGGCGTGAGACGTACGGCTCGCCTCTCATGTGGTGCCAGTCGTAGGGCTGAACGGAGGTGGCGCGTACCCGGACGAGTACCTCGTCGTCGCCGGGAACAGGCATGTCGATGTCCGTCAGATCGAGAACGTCGGGTGAGCCGTACGAGCGCAGGACGAACGCCTTCAACGCATTCTCCTCATCCATCGTGGGTGGGTACGGGTCCGTCGGAGAACGCCGTACTCGCGGATCGACGTCGTGGCCGACATCGGTGGATCGGGGGCGTCGCCGACCGGATGGCGCCGAGAGTGCCTCGTGCCACGGAAATCAATGTAAAAGAGCCTCGCGAGGGGCTCATCAGCCGAAAGTACGCCCGATCGGTGGATGATCGGCCACCCTGGTCCTGGCCGTTCTGGCGATGAACCGCCCCCGCCCGAGCCGTCACGATCGGGACATGACCAACCAGAGCACGAAGGAACACCGCCCGTTCCCGCGACGGCCGCGGAGCGGCGGGCCGGCGGACGGCCGGAACGGAAAGACCTCCTCCTTCAGGGCGGACCGGCTCGTGCCCGCCGGGCTGATCTTGCTCAGCGTCATCCCCCTGGTCGCCGGTGCCGTCCGCCTGACGGAGCTGACCGGTGGCGCGGCGGTCACGCCGGGGAACGCGCGCTTCTTCGCGGCGCCGGTGCCCGTGGTGCTGCACATTCTCTGCGTCAGTCTGTACAGCCTTCTGGGGGCCTTCCAGTTCGCCCCCGGTTTCCGCCGCCGCAGGCCCGGCTGGCACCGCGCCGCCGGGCGGCTTCTGGTCCCGAGCGGACTGGTCGTGGCGTTTTCCGGGCTGTGGATGACCCTGTTCTACGCCCGCCCGCCCGGTGACGGTGATCTCCTCGCCGCTTTCCGGCTCGTGTTCGGCTCGGCCATGGTCCTGTCCATCGTTCTCGGCCTCGCCGCGATCCGGCGGCGGGACATCACCCGGCACCGCGCCTGGATGATCCGCGGTTACGCGATCGGGGTGGCCGCGGGCACGCAGGCGCTGACCCACCTGCCCTGGTTCCTGTTCGTCGGCACGACCGACGAGTTCAGCAGGGCGTTGCTCGTGGGCGCCGGTTGGGTGATCAACCTCGCCGTGGCCGAGTGGATCATCCGCAGGCGGCCCCGCGCCCGGATCAGCTCTTGACGCGCCTGGTCTCGTAGGCCCACATGGCGATCTCGACACGGTTGCGGGCGCCGAGCTTGGCCATGAGGCTGGCGATGTGGGACTTGACGGTGCTGAGAGAGATGTGGAACTCGCCGGCGATCTCGCTGTTGGTCCGCCCCCGCGCCACGGCGACGAGGATCTGTTCCTCCCGGTCCGTGAGGGCCTCGATGGGCTGCGACGGCGCCGAGGTGGGCCCGGCCTCGGCGAAGGCGCCGAGCAGCCGCGCGGTGATGCTGGGGGCGATGAGCGCGTCGCCGTTGGCGGCGGCGCGGACGGCCTGGGAGAGCAGGACGGTGCCGGCGTCCTTGAGCAGGAAGCCCCGGGCGCCGGCCCTCAGGGCGGCGTAGACGTATTCGTCGAGGTCGAACGTGGTGATGACGACGACGGCGAGGGGGTCGTCGACGGTCGGCCCGGCGAGGAGGCGGGTGGCCTGGATGCCGTCGATGCCGGGCATGCGGATGTCGAACAGGCAGACGTCGGGGCGCAGCCGCCGCGCGAGCTCGACGGCCCGCCACCCGTCGGCGGCCTCGCCGATGACGTCGATGTCCGGCTGGGCGTCGAGAATCATCGCGAGCCCGGTACGGACGATCTCCTGGTCGTCGGCGACGAGCACCCGGATGCTCACGTCGCCGATCCGGTCCGGGGGAGTACGGCGGTGACGGTCCAGCCTCGATCGGGGTTCGGGCCGGCTTCGCAGGTGCCGCCGAGCAGGTCGGCGCGTTCGATCATGCCGATGAGCCCGAATCCCGGCGGTGAGGGCGGGCGGATGGAACCGGTGTCGCCGTCGTCGCTCACGCGCAGGTGCACCGACGTGTCGTCGGCGGTGACGCGGACCTCGACGCGGGTGGCTTGACGAGCGTGTCGCAGGGCGTTGGTGACCGATTCCTGGGCGAGGCGGTAGATCGCGGCCTCGACCGGCGGGGGGAGGTCGTCGAGGTCACCCGAGATCTCCACGTCGACGGACGGGCCTGACGAGCCCCGGCTCGCGAGCTGGTGGAGATCGGTGATGCGCCGGCCGGGCGTCAGGTCCGCCGGTTGGTTCCGCCGGAGGACGCGGACCATGGCACGCATCTCCGCGAGGGCGCGTGACGCCTCGGCCTCGATCACGTGGAGCGCCTCCGTCGCGGCGTTCGGCCGCGACGCCGATGTGGCGAGGCCCGCCTGGGCGCGGATCGCCATCGCCGAGACGTGATGGGCGACGGTGTCGTGCAGGTCGCGGGCCAGCTGCTCGCGTTCGAGCAGTTTGACCTGATCGAGCTCGCGCATCCTCGCCCTCGCCCGATACCGGAACGCCCCGCCCAGGGCGAGGGCGGAGAACATGATGGCGAACGCCGCGACCACGTCGGCGGAGGCGATGCGGTCGAAGACGACCGAGAGGTAGACCGCGACGAGCATGATCGTCACACCGATCACGGCCTCGCGTCCGGCCCCCCAGCGGACCAGTGAGTACACCACGATCAGTAGATACCCCATCGTGTACGTCTCCACGGGGTCGCCGCCCGTCAACAGCGGGGCCAGGCTCGTGGTGCCGAAGACGATCGCGACCACCAGCAGGGGCCTGCTCCGGCGCCACAGCAACGTGGGGATCAGGCCGATGGTGACCGCCACCGAGACGACCCGCCACGGAAGGTCCGGTCGCAGCACTCCTTCGAGCAGCGCGACCGGCACGAGCAGCCCCACGAGCACCCAGTCTCGCCACACCCGTGTCGGGGGGTTGGGGGGACGGGGCTCGTCCCATACGGATCGAACAAGGGGGAGCACCTCATCATGGTACGAGAGCCCGTACCAATCCGGATCGGCCCAAAGTACGAAAGGTGCGTTCACCGGCTGGTTCGGCCCTCGCGGCGGACCCGGAAGCCCGAAAGAGCCGGAAGACCCGGAAGATCCGGAAGTCCGAAAGAGCCGGAGGCCCGGAAAGCCCGGAAAGCCCGTGGGCATCCGAAGGGCCCCGTGGCCACCGCCGTCTCGGTGGTCTCTCCCTCTCAAGCCTTCGAACGCTCGAACTCCCACACGAACACGCGGTCGTGCAGGCTGGGAACGATCGTCCGCCACGCCGCGTCGTACGGGATGTCGGCGCTCGCCACGATCAGTGGCTCGCTCCATCCCGGGATCTCCGCGTCGGCCAGCTTGAGCACACCGGCCGCGGTGGTGCGGACCCGGGTGGCACCCGCGTGGGCCAGCACCAGCCGCATCCCGTCCAGGCCGTCCTGGCCCCCTCCCGCGTGGAGATGGCGCAGCTCGGGGTCCACCTCGGGAAGCAGGGACGACGGACGCTGGGGCGGATTGACCGCCAGCAGGTCCGCGCGCATCGGGCCGAGAAGGCTCCAGTCGGCCTCCCACAGGCTCAGCCGCCTTCTCGCGGCCGGCCCGATGAATCGTTCCACGTTGCGGGCGGTGTCGGCCAGCGCGGCGGGGTCGTAGTCCTGGGCCACCACGTGAGCGGCCCCCGCCGAGAGTGCCGCCAGGGTGACCAGACCGGCACCGCATCCGGCGTCGATGACGACCTTTCCCTCGCAATCACCCATGGTCGCGGCCAGCAGCGCGGAAAAGGACGACGGCCGGTGAACGGCCGGGCTCGACTCAAGATCACGACCGATCGCGACCCAGTGATCAATGTCCACACGATCCTCCGATCTCGTGTCAACTATGAAATTCACGGTTGTCGAGACGACAGATTCTGCGGTCAGGCAAAAATCTCACACATCTCAAGATCACCATAACGGAGCCCCGCGCGGCTCCAGGGAATCGCCGTCACCTCGCCTCGGCGCCGAGTCCGGCCACGATGGCTCGCAGCCCGGCCACCACCTCGGCCGCGGACGGTGCCTGCTCGGGATCGAGGAGCCACTGCGTTACGACGCCGCTCATCAGGGCCATCTGCACCGAGCCGAGGGTGCGCGCCGTGTCGTCTCCGACCGCGTCCTCCTCGACGCCCACCAGGATCGCCACCAGCCCGCGGCGGCCCTCGACCTGGCCGCGAGACAGATGCCGCCGCAGCTCGGGATAGTGCTCGGCCTGCAGGAACGCCTCGAAGCTGGCGATCCACAGCGGCCGGTGAGCGGTGAAGGACTCGATGATCCTCTCCCACATGGCCTCGTACTGCTGGGCCGGGGTGGAGCCCGGCTCAGCGTAGCCGGACAGGGAGCGGCCGGTCTCGCTCGACCCGCACGGCCTCAACCCGCTGGCCTTCGTCCTCGCCCTGCGCGACCGGGCCCCCACCCGTCAGGCGCTCGTCAAAGGGCCAGGCCAGATGGGCCCCTTCTTCGCCGACACGTTGCGTGAGAACGCCGACGGCACCTGACGCCTGCCCTTCCACCCCCCAGGACATCGTCGACTCCGAGGAGCTGGTCCACGGCGATCACTGGGACGGCTGGCTGGCGAGCACCTGTCCCGCCCTGCTGATCCGGGGCACCGAGGGCGTCATCCCCGCCGAGCAGGCCCGGGCCATGGTCGAACGGCGTCCCGGCACCCGCCTCGCCGAGCTGGACGCCGACCACTTCGTCTACGCCAACGACCCCGTCGGATTCACCGGGGTCGTCCGCGAGTTCCTCACCTCGACGGTCGGCCCCCGGCGAAACTGATCGGGGAGGGTCGACGGGCCGTCAACGCATGACGTCGTGGTGGGCCTGCGCCCGCCTCTGGGGCGGGATGGTGCTGAGCGGGCCGCCCTCCTCGGCGACCTCCTCGACGACCGGCGCCTGCCGGCGGAGGCCGATGCGCGGGACCGCGGCGATGAACAGCGCGCCCAGCAGGGCGGGCAGGACGAACCCGTAGAAGTTCCATTCGAATCCGAGGCCGGAGCCCAGCAACCAGCCGCCCAGGAGCGGGCCGACGATCGCACCGGCCCTGCCCACGCCGAGCGTCCAGCCGAGGGCGGAGCCCCTGCATGAGGCCGGGTAGAAGGTCGCGACGCAACCGTTGACCAGGATCTGGGTTCCCACGCTGCCCAGCCCCGCGACGGCGACGCAGAGCATCAGCAGGCCGGTGCCGAGGTCAAGGCTCATCAGGTAAATGGACACGGTGGCGGCCAGGAAGGCGCAGACCGTGATGGTCTTGGCCCCGATCCTGTCGGCGAGGGCGGACATCACGATGGTGCCGGCGATCGCCCCGATGTTCAGGACCAGCAGGAACTGCAGCGCGGGCCCGAGGGGATAACCGGCCTGGCGCATGATCTGCGGCAGCCAGGTGTTGAGACCGTAGACCAGCAGAAGGCCGCAGAAGCTGGCCGCTCCGAAAAGAAGGGTGGCGATGAGATAGCCCCGCCGGAACGGCAGGGTGAAGCCCTTGCCGTCCCGCGGCTCGACGGGCTCGACGGGCTCGTCGTGACCGTCGCCGAGGTCCAGCCCGTAGCGGGCGGCCACGGCCTCGGCCTCGGCCCGGCGTCCCCGCGCCAGCAGGTAGCTCGCCGACTCGGGAAGCAGCCAGATCGCGAGCGGCAGGATCAGCACGATGGGCGCGGCTCCGACCAGGAACATCACGCGCCAGCCGTGCTCGGCGAGAAGCGCCATGGCCACCAGCGCGGTCAGGCAGCCACCCACCGGATAACCGCAGAACATGAGCGCGTTGTAGAGGTTGCGCCGGTTCCTCGGGGCGTATTCGACGGTCAGGGCGATCGTCGTCGGTACGACACCCCCGAGGCCGAGACCGGCGACGAAGCGGAAGAGGCCGAGCAGCTCGGGTGACGACGCCGTGGCGCACAGCACCATGGCCACGGAGAACCACGCGATGCTGACAAGGATGATCCTGCGTCGCCCGACGACATCGGTGATCATGCCCGCGACGACCGCGCCGATCAGCATCCCGATCAGGGCGTAGCTGCCGATGGCCCCGGCCTGCGCCGGAGTGAGAGCCCACTCCTGGCTGCCCAGCAGGCTGGGAACCACCGACCCGTAGACGATCAGGTCGTAGCCGTCGAAGACGATGGTGAAGAAGCAGATGGCGACGACGGCGAGCCCGCTCCTGGGGCGCGCGGGCGACGAACGCTCGGTCGTGTGCATTGTTCACTCCGGGACGTGAGGCTCGGATATAGGCGTTGTGGCGAAATTACAACGCGTGCACGACGACGGTCCAATAAAATATCATGCTGAAAATGATAAGGGAATTTTAATTTCCCTTTTTTGTATTCCGTCCATGCGTGGACGGGACGGTCGCTGTAATCGATATACGGATACACCGTGACGGTCAAGGTGAGGACCATTGGCCGGGCGCGGCCGGCCGCCCGGTGACGGTCCGGTCGGCACTCGTGTTTCACCAGGTCGGGCCGTGGTTCGGGTCGTGGCTCGGACCGCGGATCAGGCGGCGAAGATCTGCGAGTCGTCGGCGAACGCCTTGAACTCCAGGGCGTTGCCTGCCGGGTCGTGCAGGAACATCGTCCACTGCTCCCCGGGCCGCCCCTCGAAGCGCAGGTAGGGCTCGATCACGAACGCGGTGCCCGCCGCCCTGAATCGTTCGGCCAGTTCGTGGAACTGTGGAACCGTGAGAATCAGCCCGAAATGCGGGACCGGCACGTCGTGGCCGTCGACCGGGTTGCGGGCCTCGCGCCCGCGGCCGGGTGCGAGGTGCGTGACGAACTGGTGGCCACGCAGATTCCAGTCGGTCCAGGTGTCCGCGCTGCGGCCTCGCTCGCAGCCCAGTACCTCGCCGTAGAACCGGCCGGCCGCCTCCAGGTCGTCGACGGGGACGGCCAGGTGGAACCGTGGGATCGGTGACGAGCCTGTCGTGTTCATCCGGACTCCTGCCCTTTCGAGGGCGCCGGGCACCACACGCCCGGCGCTAGGCGAATGGTAAGCAGCCGTGGGAGTCCTGCCGCCCGCGGCCCCCGGCGGGCCGGTCGGCGAGCGAGGCGGTGGTGAGGCAGGCCGGTGGCGGTTACGGGGTGAGCCGGAGGCGGCCAGGGGCGCGGGGTGAGGTGACGGTGATCATGGGACGGGGTGGCGGTGGTTACGGGGCGAGCGTCTCGATGGACACCTGCCAGAGCCGGGCGGCCGCCTCGGGGTCGAGCGCGTAGGCGGCGACACCGCTGCGGGAGCCCGGCTGGTTCCGGCCGGCCTCGTTGCAGTCCTCGAAGTAGCGCCCGCCGATGCCTTCGAGCAACGGCGACGTCGCGACCAGCACGGATGTGGCGGCGCCCTGCTCGGGCGTCTTCCAGGTGATGCCCGTGCCGCCGGCCGCCGCGATCGCCCGGTCGAGCTCCTCCTGGGAGATGTGCCGCTGGAGGTTGGTCCGGATGCCGCCGGGCATGAGCGCGTTGACGGTGATGCCGTCGCTCGCCCAGCGTCTCGTCGCCTCGACCCCGAACAGCACGTTGGCCGTCTTGGACTGGCCGTACGCGGCCCACGGCTCGTACGCGCGCTCCCTGAAGTGGATGTCCTCGAAGACGACCGGCGAGCTCAGGTGCGCGCTCGAACTGACCGACACGACGCGGGCGCCACCGGCCGCCGCGAGCGCCCGGTGCAGTCCGGTGGCGAGCGCGAAGTGGCCGAGGTGGTTGGTGGCGAACTGCAGCTCCCAGCCCTCCGGCGTGCGCGTCTCGGGCGACGCCATGACGCCGGCGTTGTTGACGAGGATGTGCAGCGGGCCGTCCCACGCGGCCGTGAACGACGCCACGGACGCCTGGTCGGCGAGGTCCAGCGGCGCGACGAGGACCTGCTTGTTGCCGGTGGTCGCGATGATGTCGTCCGCGGTGCGCTCTCCCGCGCCGAGGTCGCGTACGGCCAGGGTCACCTCCGCTCCCGCTCCGGCGAGTGCCCGTGCGGTCTCGACGCCGATGCCGGACGCCCCGCCGGTCACGATGACGCGGCGGCCGGTGAGGTCGATGCCGTCCACGACCTCGGCGGCGGTGGACGTCGCGGTGAACGGCGTGGTGACATGTGTGGTCTCAGTCATGATCCTGCCTGTCCTGCTTGGCGGTTCGCTCGGCGATGCGTACAGGGGGGCCCAACCGGTACGATGTACAAACGGAGGAGCCTCCACTACGAACGACTCTAAGTGGAGTTCCCTCCGTTTAGCAAATCGCCCCGGCGCCCATGCCGCCGGCCACCACGTCCTGACGGACTGACGAGGAGAAACCGTGTCGGCCACCGGCCCCCGACCGCTACGAGCCGACGCGCGGCGCAACCGTGACCGGCTGCTCGAGGTCGCCGTGCGCGCGTTCTCCCAGGACGGGCCGGACGTGACGCTCGACGCGATCGCGAAGGCCGCGGGGGTCGGCATCGGCACGCTCTACCGCCATTTCCCCACCCGCGAGGCGCTCATCGAGGAGGCGTACCGCAGCGAGCTGAACAGGTTGTGCGACGTCGTGCCGGACCTGCTGGGGAGCATGCCGCCGGATGAGGCGACGCGCGCCTGGATGGATCACTTCGTCGACTACATGACGACCAAGCGCGGCATGGCCGACGCGTTGCGCGTGGTCATCGCGTCCGGCGGGGATCCGTACGCGCAGAGCCGTGACCGGCTGGTCGAGGCGATCGAGACGCTGCTCCGGGCCGGTGCCGCCGCCGGGACCGTGAGGTCGGACGTCGAGCCGGTCGACGTGCTCATGGGCATGGGCGGTGTGTCCCTCGCCGCGGGGGAGCCCGAGCAGCGCGACCAGGCCCGCCGCCTGCTCGACCTGCTGATGGACGGGCTGCGCTACCGCGCCACCGCCACGCCCTGACGCGGCCCTGACGTGGGCCTGACGCCTGTGGCTCCGGGCCTGGCGGATCCCCGCCGGCCGGTGACGTCTCCCGGCGTCTCTCGGTGTCTGCCGGGGACCGGCGGAGAGCGGGGTAGCGGAAGGGGTACGAATCCGTATTAGTGCACCTTCGACGGTGAGTGTGCATTCCTGCGCAGAAGGAAGTGCCGGCGGTTTCTAGTGTTCGTGGTGTCCGAACGGCAACACCCCTCCACCGCACAGGAGCATGACGATGAGCACCACGCGCGC
>NZ_JBPJUQ010000110.1:0-18535 GCF_051192615.1 Streptosporangium sp. G11 | reverse complement strand
CACTCCTGCGAAAACGAGTCCTGCTCGCATGATCATGAACACCCACAGTCACCCATCACGAAAATCTTGCCAGATCCCATTTCTCCACCAAGAGCCGCGCCTACTCCACCACGCTGGGCGACCTGCGGCAGGTGCGCTCCACCCACCGGGCCACCGAAGCACGTAAGCAGCGCGGTCTACCCGCCCTTGGTGATGAGACGACGCTCGTGCTCGGGCACTGGCGCTTCGCCGGGATGGGCTACACCCCTGGTGAGGCGATCATGGCCGAACACATCCGGCACCGCGTCTCCCAGGCCCGCGCCATCGCGGCGAAACGGGAGGACGGTTGACCGCACCCCGACCGTCCGCCGACCGGCGGCTGTATCGCGTCAGCGAAGCCATGTACCTGCTCAGCATGAGCCGCAGCGTGATCTACGAACAGATCCGCTCCGGGCGCCTGCGCTCGGTCCACCAAGGCCGCACCCGGCTCATCCCCGCCTCGGCCATCACCGACTACGTCGCACTACTCGAACAGGAAGCGAGGGCATCATGACCACACGACGCAGCCGGGGAGACGGCGGCCTGCACTGGGACGAGACCCGCGAACGCTGGATCGCCTCGGTGACCGTCGGCTACACCCCGGCCGGAAAGCGCATCGTCAAGAAGGCCAGCGGCAAGACCAAGACCGAAGCCAAGGCCAAGCTGAAAGAGATCATCCGCGACTACGAAGACGGGCTGGCCATCGCGTCGGGCGGCTACACCGTGGCTGATGCGGTGAAGTACTGGCTTGAGCACGGGCTGAAAGGGCGGGGGAGCAAGACGGTCGGCCTGTACACCGAGTTCGCTGAGAACCACGTCATCCCCGCCCTCGGTGCCCGCAAGCTTCGTGATCTCTCGGTGGAGGACGTTGACCGGTGGCTGGCGGGCAAGGCTCCGGAACTCAGCACGCGGACGCTCAAGATGATCCACGGCATCCTCAACCGGTCGGTGAAGAACTCCATGGTCCGCGACAAGGTGAAGCGCAACGTCGTGGATCTGTGCGAGGTCCCCGAGGGACGTCAGGGGCGTAAGTCCAAGGCGCTCACGCTGGCCCAGGCAACGGCCGTGATGGCGGCTGCGGAACAGGCCAACGCGCGCATGCGCGGGTACGTCGTCCTCTCGCTGCTCACGGGGGCTCGTACCGAGGAGCTACGCGAACTGTCCTGGACTCACGTGGTGGCGTTCGTCGACGAGCGCAGGGCGTGGGTTCCCGTCACCGAGGCGGGGTGGGAGCACACCGAGTACGCCGTCTACGTGTGGCGGTCGGTGCGGCAGAGCGGCGACACCAAGACCGTCAAGTCCCGCCGGACCCTCAAGCTGCCACAGCGGTGTGTCGAAGCGCTGCATGATCTCTGGGAACACGAAGGGCTCACCCGTGAGGTCGCCGATCATGGCGGAACGGGCAGGCTGGTGTTCTGTACGAAGAACGGGACGGCACTGAGCGCGGGCAACGTCCGGCGAGACTTCCGGAAGATCCTCAAGGAGGCGGGGCTGGTCGACACGGAGTGGACGCCCAGGGAGATGCGGCACAGCTTCGTCTCGCTGCTCTCGGACTCCGGCGTCCCCATCGAGCACATCTCTCGCCTGGTCGGCCACGCCAACACCGTGGTCACCGAGACGGTCTATCGGCTCCAGATCCGGCCTGTCATGCAGGAGGGCGCGACGGCGATGGACGATCTCTTCGGAGGCGCCCGGGGAGCTTAGTCACCCAGTTAGTCACTCAAGCCCGGTTTTCATGATCACAGACTGAGCATTCTCGCAGGTGGAGCCTAGGAGATTCGAACTCCTGACATCCTGCTTGCAAAGCAGGCGCTCTGCCAACTGAGCTAAGGCCCCGAGATTCAAGTCGGTGGCCTGGGAGATGCCCTTGCACACGACCTGCTTCAGTCGTACACGGTAGCAACAGGACCGGCTCCTACGCCACTTGGATCCGCGTGGCGGGGCGGGCTTCAGTGTGCGGCGGCGGCGACGGGGGGTGCGACCGGCGCGATGCCGAGGAGGAGTTCGGGGAGGTCGGCGACGGAGTCGAGGAGGTGGGTGGCTCCGCCCTTGATCAGGCGCTCCTTGCTGTGGACGCCGGTCAGGATGCCGGCGACCACCGAGGCGCCCGCGCGGCGGCCGCAGAGCATGTCGCTCTCGGAGTCACCGGCGACCGCGACCTGGCGGACGTCTTCGATGCCGAGGCGCATGACCGCGGTGAGGACCATGTTGGGCATGGGGCGACCGCGCCCGGCGTCTTCGGGGCACAGGGCGAGGTCGACCTTGTCGGACCAGCTCAGGGCGCTCAGCACGCGGCCGAGGGTGGCGCGGCTGAAACCGGTGATGAGGCAGATCTTGATGTCGGCGCCGTGGAGCTTGTCGAGTGCCTCGACGATTCCCGGCAACGGGATCAAGCCCGCGCGCGCGATGGCGCCCTCGTAGGAGCGCTCGAAGGTCAGGTTGGCCGCCTGGGCCTGGGCCTCGTTGTCCGGGAAGATGCCCCGGAAGACATCGATCTTGGAACATCCCCGGGACCGGTGCACGTGCACCATGGCGCGAGCGTACGCACCGGTCCCGGGCACGATGCCCTGCGTGGCGATCGCCTCGGCGAACGCCCGCTCGACCATGGCGACATCACCGATCGTGGTGCCTGCCAGATCCAGGCAGACAAGCCTGATGGGTGTTATTCCATCTTGGGCAAGGACCATGAAAGCACCCGAATCGGTAGCCGCGTTTGTCAGTTCTCGCTGCCGGTGGCTTCGGTCCACAGGTCAAGCTCGGCGCGGTCGGCCTGCACCTTGCGCCAGACCAGCAGCCCCCCGAGGGCGACGAGCGCCAGAACGAGCAACTTCTTCACGGTGTGACCCCACTTCTTGAGAAGTCTCACCTGCCGGGGTGAGACAACGCCCGGTTCGAACGGTTCCCTGCAGCCTAGCAAGGGATCGGGCCATGATCCGGTCCACACGACAAGCCACCAGGGCCGATCTACACCAACCGGGTGATTTCAGCATCATGCCGTACGGCGCACGTTCCGACGATCACGATCTGCCGTGAGTCTTGTCGCGAAACCGTCCTGGTTCTCACGATAACCCGCGCGACGCCCCGGCTTTACCCTTCTGGGATTTCCGGTCACCGGTCGCCCGGAAATGGTCCCGCCCGCCGTGGGCACGACCAGCGCGTCTTCTCGCTCCTGCCCGATTACGCGGAGCGCGAAGGACACAAACCCGCTCGGCATGGAACTTTGGAGCCGGGTAGGTCAGGCGCCTTCGACGAGATCGGCGTAGTCGGGGTGACGGTCGATCCACTCCCGTACGAACCAGCAGAGGGGGACGACCTTCGCGTTCTCCGCGCGGGCCGCGTCCAGTGCCGTACGGACGAGCGCGGACCCCACCCCCTTGCCCTCGTACTCCGGCTGGACCTTGGTGTGGGGGTAGACGATGACCCCGTCACGCCTGACGAGATCCAGCCGTCCCGCCTCGGTGCCGTCCACCTCCGCCACGAAGGAATCACCGCCGGGGGAGAGCTTGACGTCCGCCTGCATGGAGGTCCTCCTTAGCCAGGCCGCCGTACGACGACCGTACGGCGGTTTCCTGGTCAGCCGATCCCGCGCGGCGTTCATTCCCTGCCCCCCGCTACCCGTATCCGTACCGGGCATCCCAGCCGGGCGGGGGTGAGCACGGAGAGTGACCGCACGGACACGGCGGCTCGCTGATTTTCGTGGCGCGAAACTCGCGGGCGGCGGACCGTACCGGAAGCGGCCCTGTTGAAGGATGATGAGAGCGGGCGCCCGGCACGGCCGGCGTCCCATGGCGATCAGCCGACCCATCTGTGCCGGTACGACAGATGTTGACTGACCTTCATGCGCCCTCAGAAGGTGATCGCTATGACAGGTGATGTCGACCACGGCCCGCTGCGTATTCTCTTCACCGGCCGGCCCGCCGGCGTGTACTGCGAGGGAGACATCGACCTCGGCACGCGGCGCGTCCTGGTCCGCGCGCTCGCCATGGCGGTGGAGCGGACCGGCGGCGATCTGTACGCCGACCTCCGGGGCGTCGGCTTCGTCGACGTCGGCGGTCTGAGAGTGCTGGCGGAGACGGCGTTCGGGATGGCGGGCGACCGGAAACTGATCGTCCACGGCCTTCGGCCGCACACACGGCGGATCATCGAGCTGTGCGGCTGGACGGAGGTGCTCACCGCAGGTCCGGGCACCGTAACCGCAGTGGGATAACTCCTGGTTGCTCCTCAGTTGTACCGTAAGAGCTCTCTAGAGGAATTCGGAGGATCGTACGCTGAGAGTGACCGGATCGACCCCCTCCCCGGCCCCCGGCCCCGGGATGATCGCGATCGGGTCACCACTCCCCGGTTCCGGCCCGGTCCTCATGCCCGGCGACTGTTCCCCGGCCGAGTCTTCCTCCCACCCACTGTTTGCAGAGGTATATCCGTGAGCGCTGCCGTCCGCGTTACCGACGTGTCCGACCCCGCTGTGAAGGAGACGCTCCTCCTGGCCCTGGCCGGTGAACTGGACTACAGCAACGCCGAGCGGTTCCACCACGATCTGCAGGAGGCCATCGGCGAGGGCCGGGGCGATCTCGTCATCGACCTGACCGATCTGACCTTCTGCGACTCCACGGGGATCCAGAGTTTCCTGAACACCCGCCAGACCGTCCAGGACCGCGGCGGCAGCATCGTCCTGGCCAACCTGCACCCCCGCCTGGAGAGGCTCTTCCACCTGACCGGCCTCGCCCAGGCCTTCGGCATCCAGCCCACCGTGGCCGACGCCCTCAAGGCGCTGCGGCCGAGCCGGCCGTCGTAGCGAATCCCTGCCCCCTCTTCGCGATGCGGCAGAGCGAACATCTGTTGGCTTGTGCGGTCGTAAGTTGGCAATGAGCGGGCAGGTGTCTAGCATCGTGTAACTCGTCAGCAACGCCCTGATTCTGGAGCAAGTCGGCTCGCCCCCCGGTGACTGCCAGACAAGGCGACCTCAAGGGGGTGTCGTGACCGGCGACCACGGCCAGCACTGGCCGATCGACGAGGACCTCAGCGCTCTGCGGGAGCGTCTCCAATATCATGCCGTTCGAGCCGGCATGCGGGGCGAGCGGCTGGACGACCTTCTCCTCGTCACCAACGAGGCGGTCATCAACATCCTGGAGCACGGCGGGGGCAAGGGCACTCTGGCCATCTGGCAGAACGAGACCTACCTGACCATCGATGTCACCGACACCCTGGGCCTCCTGACCCCCTGGCACGTCCCCCGCGAACGTCCCACGGGAACCGTGCGGGGGTTCGGCCTGTGGCTGATGAACCAGTTGTGCGACGAGTTCGCCATCGAGCAGACGGAGGAGGGGTCGCGGGTCCGCCTGCGCATGCGGCTCGGCCTTCCTCCGGCCCAGGGCGGGTCCAGCGGTTCGACCGGCTCCGCGCGGGACATTCCCGCCTCCGGCGGCACTCCCGGCCCCGTGCGAGGTGCCCCCGCCCCCGCGGGAGACGATCCCGGCCAGGACGAACTCCAGGTCTCGTTCTAAGAAACCCGGGATATCCCTGGAAATCCCGGGAAGCTCCGGGAAGCCGCGTCACCGCTCC
The DNA here is from genome assembly GCF_051192615.1 of Streptosporangium sp. G11. Lineage (NCBI taxonomy): Bacteria > Bacillati > Actinomycetota > Actinomycetes > Streptosporangiales > Streptosporangiaceae > Streptosporangium > Streptosporangium sp. G11. The sequence continues at coordinate 12,958 of NZ_JBPJUQ010000110.1, read as the reverse complement.
CCCCTTCTCCGTACGCAATCTTCTCCGTACGCAATCCTTGACCGTCATCTGGCGGAAGGTCGACTTATCGGCCAAATGTCCGCGATACGCTTATTCAGGCAGGTCAGCGCCTTAATGGGTGATGTCGTGGGACGACTTCTTGCGATTTTTTCGGGATTTGCCGGGTCTTCCGCGGCCACGGTCACTCAGGGGCATCGTCCTCGCCCCGGAGACCGGCATCGAGCCCTCGGCGCGCTCACGGCGCGCCTCCGAAGACGCCCGCCGGGTACGAGTGCCCGGGGCGTCCACCTCCCACATCGGCCCCGCCGCCCCGCTTCTCTCCGTCTCACTCGGCCGCACGCAGGTTTGGAAGGGATGGTTCGCATGAGGGTTGTCGTCGACCTGGCGCGATGCCAGGGATATGCGCAGTGCGCCTTCCTGGCCCCGGACACGTTCCGGATGCGGGGCGAGGAGGCGCTCATGTTCCACTCCAGTCCGGATGAGGCCCAGCGGGACCAGGTCCTGCGTGCGGCGGCCGCCTGCCCGGTCCAGGCGATCCTCGTCGACCGGCTGGACGCGACCGCGATCCCACCCACGACGGCCACCCGAACAGCAACGGCTGCGCCCACGGCCACGGCCACGGAAACCGGCGTGACACCGGCGGCGCCCCGGCGGGGGGCGGCGTGATCAGCGACCGGAACGGGGACAGGTTCAGGCGCGACGGCCGCATCGTCGTCGTCGGTGCCTCCCTCGCGGGACTGCGGGCCGCGGAGGCGCTCCGCGACGAGGGCTTCACCGGATCGCTGACCCTCGTCGGGGACGAGGCGCGCGAACCCTACGACCGGCCCCCGCTGTCCAAACAGGTCCTGACCGGCTGGGTGCCCGCGGACGGCACCGCGCTGCCCCGGCGTCGCGAGATCGGCGCGGAGTGGCTGCTCGGCGTACCCGCCTCCGCGCTGGACCTCGCGGGCAAGCGGGTGGAGCTCGCGGACGGGCGGGAGATCCCCTTCGACAGGTTGCTGATCGCCACCGGTGTGCGCGCCAGACCCTGGGCCGACGCGTCCGAGGCCGCTCTGGACGGCGTGTTCGTGGTACGCACGTGCGACGACTCCGGCCGCCTGGCGGAGCGGCTGGCCGCCGGGCCCGGCCGAGTGCTCGTCATCGGGGCCGGTTTCGCCGGTTCCGAGATCGCCTCCGTGTGCCGCGAGCGCGACATACCGGTGACCGTCGCCGAGGTGGCCGAGGCCCCGCTGGTGGGGGCGCTCGGCAGCATGATCGGCTCGATCGCCGCGAACCTCCAGCGCGCCCACGGCGTCGACCTGCGCTGCGGTGTCAAGGTCACGCGGCTGGAGGGGGACGAGCGGGGACGGGTGAGCCGCGCCCACTTCTCCGACGGCGGCACGGTCGACGCCGACGTGGTGGTGGTCGCGCTCGGCGGCCTGCGCAACACCGAGTGGCTGCGGGACTCGGGGCTGGCTGCCGGTGTCTGGGGCGTGGCCTGCGACTCGGGCTGCCGGGCGTTCGACGTCAACGGCCTGGTCACCGACGACGTCTTCGTGGCCGGTGACGTGGCACGCTGCCCGCACCCGGTCTACGAGTATCGGTTCCTGTCGCTGGAACACTGGGCCAACGCGGTGGAGCAGGCCCAGGTCGCGGCACACAACATGGTCAGTTCCGCGACCGACCGCTGGCCACATCTGTCCATGCCGGCGTTCTGGTCGACGCAGTTCGGCGTCAACATCAAGTCCGTCGGTGTTCCGGTCCTGTCGGACGAGGTCGTCGTGACACAGGGGTCGGTGGAGGAGCGGCGTTTCGTCGCCGCGTACGGCTACCGCGGCCGGGTCACCGCGGCGGTCAGCTTCGACAACGCCAAGTGGCTCGACCACTACCGGCACCTGATCGAGACGGCGGCGCCCTTCCCGCCCTCCTGCCCCACACCCGACCGGCCCGCCGGCATGAGGCCCGTCCCCGCCCACTTCCCCGACCCGGTGATCATCACCCACGGAGCCACGGTGGTGGTCACCGGCCACGAGCCGAGCGAGCGGCGCGTGGCGTTCGCCCGTCCGGGCGGTTGACCCGGTTGGCCGGTTGACCTCCGAGCGGCCGGAACCGGCATATTCCAGGAGAAGCGGCTATGACAGTTACCCAGGCGTCCAGCATCTTCCAGCGGATCCTCGACCACTCCAGCCGGGCCGATCCGTACCCGCTCTACGCCGAACTGCGCAGGACCCCGGTGGCCCGGCAGGAGGACGGCGGCTACATCGTCAGCACCTACCGGGAGATCACCGCGCTGCTGCACGACCCGCGCCTCAGTTCCGACGCGCACAACCTCGACCACCCGGGGCCCACCCTCGCCATGCGCGGGGACTCACCGGCGTTCATCGGCCTCGACCCGCCGCAGCACGACCGGCTGCGCCGCATGGCGATGCGGCACTTCGGCCCCCCGCACTCGCCCACGCTGGTGGACGACATGCGACCCGACCTGAACGCCGTCGTCACGCGCCTGATCGACGACCTGGTGAGCAAGGACGAGATCGACATCGTCGACGACTTCGCCTACCCCTTCCCCGTCACCGTGATCTGCCACCTGCTCGGCGTGCCCCGCGAGGACGAGCCACGGTTCCACAAGTGGGTCGAGGCGATCGTCGCCATGCTCGACGTCGACCCCGCGACGGACTCCGAGGAGCGCATGCGGGAGGGCGTACGGGCCCGCGAGAACCTCAGGGTCTACCTCGCCGAACTCCTGGAGAGCCGTCGCGGCCGGCCCGCGGGTGACGACATGCTCTCCCGGCTGGCCAACGACGACGGCCCCGACGGGCGCATGACGGACGAGGAGATCGTCAGCACCGCCCACCTGCTGCTCATCGCGGGCCACGAGACGACCGTCAACCTGATCACCAACGGCGTGCTGACGCTGCTGCGCCACCCCGGCGTGCTGGAACGCCTGCGCCGCGACCCCGGAATGATCATCCGGACGGTCGAGGAACTGCTGCGCTACGAGCCTCCGGTGCATCTCATCCCCTGGCGGGCCGCGTACAGCGACCTCACCGTCGCGGACACCGTCATCCCGAAGGGCTCGCGGATCACGCTCGTGCTCGCCTCCGGCAACCGCGACCCCTCCGCCTTCCGCGACCCCGACCGGTTCGATCCCGACCGGCGGGACAACCAGCATCTCGGTTTCGGTGCCGGCATCCACCTGTGCTTCGGTGCCCCCCTGGCCCGGCTGGAGGCGCAGATCGCGCTGAACGAGCTCGTACGCAACCTGGAAAGTCCCCGGCTCGTCGCCGACCCGCCTCCGTACCGGCAGAGCGCGGTCCTGCGCGGGCCGCGCCACCTTCTCGTCAGGCAGGGGTGACGATACGGACCCGGGCCGGGCGGGGAGGCTCGCGCGTCACCGGGTCCACATCCCGATCCGTACCGGCACCCCGGGTGAGGCGTGCAGCACGGGAGCGTGATCCGGCGCGTCGAGCCCTCCCGCCTGGACCAGGTCCTGGTCCAGGTGGATCAGCCTGGCGTGGCGCAGCGGCCAGTCGGGGTGCTCGATCTGCGCAGTGGCCGTCCTGCCCGCGACCGTGGTGAACAGCCGGTAGCGGGCGGTCAGGAAGTGCGCCAGCTCGTCGCGTTCCGGCTCCGTGAACGGCGGGCCGAGCTCCACGACCGCGTCGCACCGCGCGCCCACGGGCCCTGGCCGGCGCCGCCGGCAGCGGTAGCCGCGCCGCTCGCCGACGGCGCGGACGGCCATGCGGGACCAGAAGTAGGGCAACCGGTACGTGGCCCGCGCGCCGAGCACCGCGAGCAGGCGCCCGGCGTCCAGCGACAGGAACCAGACACCGTCACGCCCCTGCTCGTCCCGTACGTAGGTGCGCACGTTCGTCTCGGGAAACCGCGACAGCCAGGGCAACGCGGGCACGCCCGGCGCCCGTACGTCCTCCATCAGGAAGGTGGTGAGGCCGACCCAGGCCGCGCCGTCGAAGGTGTCGACCGTGAGCCCGGGGGGCAGCAGCCTCTGGATCGCGGCGGGTGGATACCGCCAGTGCATGAAGGTCATCTCGGACCAGCGGTGGTACATGACCGGGTGAGTCAGGTGGGGGGACGGCGGAGCCTGCATGATCTGCTCCCTCTCGGGTGGCGGCGGTGCCCGGGTGACGGCATCCGCCACTTATCTTGGCCATGGCACCGGGTGTCGTCCCGCGCCACGCCCACGAGATGGGCATCCGGTTTTCCACGGGCCGGAACCGACCAGAACCGAGCTGGAGAGGCCAACTCATGATCTTCATCGCCATCAAGTTCACCATTCGTCCCGAGCGAGCCGAGGAGTGGCTCTCGCTCGTCGACGACTTCACCCAGGCCACCCGCAGCGAACCGGGTAACGTCTTCTTCGAATGGTCCAGGAGCGTCGACACGCCCGGCCAGTTCGTCCTGCTGGAGGCCTTCGCCTCGTCCGCCGCCGGTGAGGCGCACGTGGGCTCGGACCACTTCAAGACCGCCATGGCCTGGATGCCCGCGGTGATCGCGAAGACACCGGAGATCATCAACGTCGAGGTGCCCGGCGAGGGCTGGTCGCGGATGGCGGAACTGACGCCGACCGAGGGCTGAGGATCCGTCCGACAGGCCGGCCGAGCCGGTCGGCAACCGTTTCATCCCCGGCAGCGCGTTCATCGGAGGCGCCTCGGCGACGCGCCCGCGCACGCGCACCCGGGGGCCGGACGGTCTAGCTTTCAGAACTCTCCGTAAAACAGTTTCCTCACCGTGGGCGCAGTGCCGCGAGGTCATGGGTAGTCACGGGGTGTAATCATCCCGGGCACAGGAGCCCGCCGACCGGTCACCGCCAGAAGTGGCCGGCAGCCGAACACACGGGGGATTCATGCGTACACGGAGGAACGTCACGAAGCGCGAGCCGTCGCGTCCGGGCGTCATCCGCAGGGCCGGGCTGCGGGCGCTGGCGGTGGGGATCTTGGTGGCCACCCCACCGCTGGCCTTCGCCGGACCCGCTCTGGCCGGTACCAACGTGATCGTGACCGGAAACCTGCTGTCCGTCGACGCGGGAAACCTGGCCGACAACATCAGCATCGACGTCGACGTCGACGGTTCGCTCGTCATCAGGAACTCCGGCGACACGCTCTCCACCGGAGGTGCCTGCCAGAAGGTCGACGACAACACCGTCCGCTGCCCCTCCACCGGGATCACCGGCATCCAGGCCAGCCTCCAGGCCGGCGCCGACACCCTGCGCAACAACACCGCCCTGTCCATGCGGGCCTTCCTCGGGGCCGGCAAGGACAGTTTCTCCGGGGGCTCGGCCCGCGACACCGTCTCCGGCCAGACCGGTGGCGACATCATGCACGGGAACGACGGCGACGACGTCCTCGAAGGCAACGCGGGCCCCGATTCCGTCGTCGGCGGCGCGGGCAGGGACGTCTGCACCGCCGAAGTCCGGGAGTCCTGCGAAAACTGACGTTTCGAGCACCCGGGCGGACGGCCTCCGCATCCGTACGCCCGTCGACGGCGGCCTGTCGCCATGACGTCCACCTGATCAGGGGAGTCATGGCGACAGGCCGTCCCGGGGAATCCGGCCGGCTCCCGAAGAGACGGGTCCGGCTTGCCCAAGATGACGGCATGGCTCTCGAAGAGACGGTCCGGCTTGCCGAAGGCGACGGCATGGCGGCCGAAGGCAATGGCACGGTTCTCGAAGAGACGGTCCGGTTTACCGAAGGCGACGGCACGGTTCTCGAAGAGGCGGTCCGGTTTGCCGAAGGCGACGGCCCGGTCAGTTCCGGAAGGCGTCGGCGTGGTCGGCGGCCCACTCGGCGAAGGTGCGCGCGGGGCGGCCGAGGATCTTCTCCACCTCGCCCGTGGGGGGATACTGTGCCCGCGAAGCGTGCTTGGCGTACCTGGCCATCACAGCCTCGACGAACGGCCCGGGAAGACCGCCCTGCACCATGCCCCGCTTGGCCGCCTCCAGCGGGATCTCCTCGTAACGCAACGGCCTGCCGATCACATCGCCGATGACGGCCACCATCTCCGCGTGGGACAGGGACCGAGGGCCGGTCAGCTCCACCCTCCGGTCCACCAGCTCATCGGTGAGCAGCGCGTGGGCACCGACGGCGGCCAGGTCCCGTTCGTCGATCGGCGCCTCCCGGAACCCCGCGTACACGTAACGGACGACGTCACCGGCACGGATCTGGGCGCCCCACGCCTGGAGGGCATTGCTGGAGAAGGAGCCGGCTCGCAGGCTGGTCCACTTCAGACCACTCGCGACGGCGGCGTCTTCGGCCTCCTTGTTCCTGTCCCCCCGATAGCGAGAGGGCTGGTCGTCAAAGGGGTCGTCGACGTTCATCGCCGAGAGCGCCACCACCCGCCTCGTCCCCCGTTCCCCGGCGAGGGCGAGCAACTCGTCGGCGGCCTCTCCGACGGTGCGGGGGTGCAGGAAGACGGCGGTGACGCCGTGCAGGTGGGGGGCGATCGTGCCGGGACGGGACGGGTCGCCCCGGACGACCTCGACCGCGGCGGGCAGGGTCGCGCGCCCGGGGGCGCGGGTGACGGCGCGCACCTCGGCGCCCTCACTCACGAGCAGGTCCACGAGGAGACGGCCGACGCCGCCGGTCGCTCCGGTTACCAGGATCATTTCGTACCTTCCGGTTCGCGCGGGATGGAGGAAAGCTTTTCCGGGTTGGTGACGGCGTAGATTCCCGCCACCTGATCCCCCTCCGCGGTGAGGTCGACGACCATGACGGCGAAGGGGGCGTCGTCGGCGAACAGCAGCGCGGACGGGTCCCCGTTGACCGTCCGGTAGCGGATGTCGATGTTCTTGGGCGTGTGGGAGGTGACGCCGACGATCAGGCGGGCGACCTTGTCACGGCCGCGCACCGGTCGCAGGACCGATGCCCGGACCTTGCCGCCGCCATCGGTCCACATGGTCACGTCCGGCGCCAGGATCTCCATGAGCGCGTCCAGGTCGCCGCCGAGCGCGGCGGCGAGAAAGCGCTCGGTCGCCTGTCGCCGGACCCGGGGATCGGTCCGGTAGCGGGGGCGACGTGCCTGGACGTGCTCGCGGGCGCGGTGGGCGAGCTGGCGCACCGCCGACGGAGAGCGGCCGAGGATGTCGGCGATCTCGGTGTGGGCATAGCCGAATACCTCGTACAGGACGAACACCGCGCGCTCCAGCGGGGTGAGCGTCTCCAGCACCACCAGAAGCGCCATCGACACGGACTCGGCGCGCAGGATCGGCTCGGCGGCGTCATGGCCGTTTCCATGGCCGATGCCGTTACCGGTGCCGATGCCGTGGCCGATGTCGTTATCGGTGCCGTGGCCCGCGTCGTGGCCCGTGGAGGCGGCGGTGACCAGAGGCTCGGGCAGCCACGGTCCGACGTAGGTTTCGCGGCGGCGACGGATGGCGGCCTGCCGCGCGAGGGCGGCGTTCACCGCGATCCGCACCAGGTAGGCGCGCGGGTTTGCGATCGGGCCGGCAATCGGGTGGGCGCGCGAGTCGGAGACCTGGTCAACGACAAAACCAGCGACCGGGTCGGGGACCTGGTCGGCAACCGGGTCTGTGGTCGGGTCTGTGGTCGGGTCGGTTATTGAATCGGTGGTCGAGTTGGCGACCGGCTCTGTGGTCGGGTCGGTTACCGGATCGGTGGTCGAGTTGGCGACCGGATCTGTGGTCGAGTCGGTTACCGGATCGGTGGTCGAGTTGGCGACCGGATCGGTTACCGAATCGGTTACCGGATCACCGACCGGGTCGGCGACCGAATCCGCGGTCGGCCGGTGGTTCCGGGGGGCCCACGCCAGCCAGGTCTCCTGCAGCACGTCCTCGGTGTCGGCGACGCTGCCCAGCATGCTGTAGACGATGGAGAACAGCAGCTCGCGATGGTCGGTGAAGACCCGCGTCGCCGTTTCCCCCGCCGTACCGGCCGGGAACCCGGCCGTTGCTCTCGATGGGGTGTCGGGTGGGGTGTTGGACATCGTGGATCTCTCCTGCCGCGACGGCTACGGTCACCCCCTGAGAGCGACACCGCCCCCGGAGTGTGACATCGGCCCCCACATCCGCTGCCGTCACGCGATCAGCCTCGGGCTCCTTACCGTCGACGCGCCACCGACGCCACCAACGCCACCGGCTCCTCCAGCTCCTCCGGTCCTCCGGCGATCGCACCCGGCGGCCCCGGGCACACCCAGCGGCCGAGCCACCGTGACCTGGAGTTTCAGGTAGCCCGCAGGACACAAATCACTCTCGGATACGTGGTGGATTAACACACGAGAAACATATAGAACTGGTTCCATCCGCCGAGAGTGAGGAAAATCACATGAGTGAAAAAAGCTCAGTTGGACCTGGCTCCAAAGGCGTGTCACGCCGTGGTTTCATCACTGGAACTGGTTCTATCTTAGGCATCGCGGCCCTTACGGGTCGCACCGGCGAGGCCCAGGCGCAGGCCGTCACCGCGGCGGCTCCGATCGCCAACGGGGCCCATGTCCCGGCCCTGGTGATCGGCACCGGATACGGCGGCTCCGTGGCCGCCCTGCGTCTCGCCCAGGCGGGCGTCAACGTGCACATGATCGAGATGGGCATGGCCTGGGACACCCCGGGCTCCGACGGCAAGATCTTCTGCACCACGACCGCGCCGGACCACAGGTCCTACTGGCTGCGCACCAGGACCAAGGCCCCCCTCAACTACTTCCTCGGCCTCCCGATCGACAGGGACATCACCCGCTACACCGGGATCCTGGACGCCGAGGAGTTCGGCGGCATCACGGTCTACCAGGGCCGCGGCGTCGGCGGCGGATCACTGGTCAACGGCGGCATGGCCGTCACCCCCAAGCGCGAGAACTTCGGCGCCGTCCTCTCGTCGGTGAACGCCGACGAGATGTACGCCACCTACTACCCGCGCGCCAACGCCGGGCTCGGGGTCACCACCATCGACCCGGCCTGGTTCGACACCACCGCTTGCTACCAGTACAGCCGGGTCGGCCGAAAGCACGCCCAGCGTTCCGGGTTCCCGTTCGTCTTCGTGTCCAACGTGTACGACTGGAACTACATGAAGCAGGAGGCGGCCGGAACCGCCACCAAGTCGGCGCTGGCCGGCGAGATCCTCTACGGCAACAACCACGGCAAGAAGTCACTGCAGAAGACCTACATCGCCCTGGCCAAGGCCACCGGCAACGTCACCGTCTCACCGCTGCACCGGGTCACCTCGGTCGCCCCGGCGGCCGGTGGCGGCTACACGGTCATCATGGAGCAGCTCAACACCAGCGGTGACACCACGGCCACCAAGACCGTGACGGCGGACAAGGTGTTCTTCGCCGCAGGCAGCGTCGGCACCAGCAAACTGCTGGTCAAGCTGAAGGCCACCGGCGCGCTGCCCAACCTGAACAACGAGATCGGCAAGAACTGGGGCGACAACGGCAACGTCATGTGCGGCCGCGCCAACCACCTGTGGGACCCCACCGGCAGCCTCCAGTCGACCATCCCCTGCTCCGGCATCGACAACTGGGCCACCGGCGGCGCGTTCGCCGAGGTCGCACCGCTGCCCACCGGGATCGAGACCTTCGCCTCGTTCTATCTGTCGATCACCAAGAACCCCAACCGCGCCCAGTTCTCCTGGAACGCCACGACGGGCAAGGTCGACCTGAACTGGCAGACCTCCTGGAAGCAACCGTCCATCGACATGGCCAAGACGATCTTCGACAAGATCAACGCGAAGGAGGGGACGATCTACCGGACCGACCTCTTCGGCGTGTACAAGATCTGGGGCGACCACCTCACATACCACCCGCTCGGCGGCGCGGTCCTGAACAAGGCCACCGACAACTACGGCCGCCTCACCGCCTACCCCGGCCTGTACGTCATCGACGGCTCACTGATCCCCGGCAACACCAGCGTCAACCCGTTCGTCACCATCACGGCACTCGCCGAACGAAACATCGAGAAGATCATAGCCACCGACCTGTGACGACGATCCGACGCGACGGTCGGCCGTGTCGTGTCGGGGCTTGGCGGCGAGCTTCGGAGATGGTCAAGCCCACGACGTGACGGAGACGGCCACTCGCGCCGTGCTCACAGCGTTTCGAGCGGCGGGATCGTCACCTCGGCACCGCCCGGCACGAGCCCTCGGGCAAGCGAGCCCCGGCCCGCCGGCGGACGCGTTCTGCTGGACCCCGGCGTGATATCCACGATCTCCTGGGGCAGAAGCGAAGTATGAGGTTTCACGGCTTGTCAACGGCCACGGCGGCCGGAGTGACACTGCTGGCATGTGTGGCGGGGTGTGCGTCCGCGGCCGTGCCCGACGCCCAGCGAGCGGCACAGGACTTCTACGCCGCCGTGCGGGACCGTCAGGTGGAGCGGGCCTGTGCGCTGCTGGCTCCGGAGGCGGCCGGGAGCCTGCGGACCGGCGATCAGAGATGCGAGACCTCTATCGGCGCGCTTGACCTGCCCGGCGGGCAGGTGCTGGACACCGAGGTCTGGGGAAATGAGGCCCGGGTGCGGCTGAGTGGCGACACCGTCTTCCTGCATCGTTTCCCTGCGGGCTGGCGGGTCCGCGGCGCGGGCTGCACGCCTCGCGGCGACCTGCCCTACGACTGCGAGGTGAGCACCTGACATGCGCCTCATGTTCACCGTCACCGTGACGATCATCGCGATCGGGCTGGTCTGCTTCTTCGTCATCGGCCTGCTGCGACGCTAGAAGGAGGATCACGGTGAGACGCTTCGTCAGAGACAACGCCCTCAGCCTGTTCTTCCTGACCGCGTTCGTCCTGGCCCTGGTCGGCCAGTCCTTCGCCGGTAACGCCGCCGCCAACGCCGACCGGCTCGCCGAGGGCGGGACGGCGATGTCGTGGTCGGCGTACGTCACCTCCTCTGACTTCGCCGTCGACGTGGCGGAGAACTGGCAGTCGGAGTATTTGCAGTTCCTGCTGTTCATCTTGGTCACGGTCTGGTTGGTGCAACGCGGCTCGCCCGAGTCGAAGAAGCCGGGTGAGCAGGGAGAGGAAAGCGACGCCGAGCAGAAGGTCGGCCGGCACGCGGCCCCGGACAGTCCGGCCTGGGCCGGGGCCGGCGGGTTGCGCCAGGCCCTGTACGGCCGCTCCCTCGGCCTGCTCATGGGGTTGATCTTCGTGCTGTCGTGGCTGGCGCAGTCGGTGGCGGGCACGGCCGCCTACAACGCCCGGCAGCTCGCCCAGCTCCAGAACCCCCTCAGCTGGGGGGAGTACGTCCTGTCGGCCGATTTTTGGAACCGGACCCTGCAGAACTGGCAGTCGGAGTTCCTGGCCGTCCTGTCGATGGTCGTGCTCTCGGTCTACCTGCGCCAGCGCGGCTCCCCCGAGTCCAAACCCGTGGGCGCCCCGCACGGGGCGACCGGCGTGGAGGGCTGACCCCCTTCGCGCTGTGCCCTTCCCATCACGCGATCAGGTCCACCGTGACCTGCTCATGGGCGATCGTGGTCTCAAGCTGCACCTCCCCTGAGGAGCCGTGCCGGCGCCGCTCCGGTGATCCGGAAGTGGCCGCCGATGTTCCGTCAGGCGGCCGGTGGACCTCTTTCTGCGACACCGAAGATCCGTGCCGACTCAGCGGGCCGCGTGTCCCTCACCTGGATGTTTGCCCCCTGGAGAGCGGGTAAGGCTCGCTCGCGGATGAAAGGCTGTGATCATCCTCGGCCCGGATCACGGGGGGTGGGAAACATGAGTGCTGTCGCGGTGATCGTGGTGGACATGCTGAACCCTTACGATCACGAGGACGCCGACGAGCTGCAGAAGAGCGTCGAGCAGATCATGGGGCCCCTGGCGGAGTTGATGAGGCGCGCCCACCGCCACCGGAACGCACGGCTGGTAGTGGTCAACGACAATCACGGCGATTTCACCGCCACCCGCGAGGACCTGCGGCGGCGCGCCCTGGAGGGCCGGCGCCCCGACCTGGTCGAGCCGGTGCTTCCCCCGGCCGACTGCGCCTTCATACCCAAGGTGCGCCACAGCGCGTTCTTCGGCACGCCGCTGGAGTACCTGCTGCGCCGCGAGGAGATCGATACCGTCGTGCTGGCCGGTCAGGTGACCGAGCAGTGCGTGCTCTACAGCGCGCTGGACGCCTACGTGCGCGATTTCTCCGTCCGGGTCGCTTCCGACTGCGTGGCCCACATCCACCCCGACCTCGCCGAGGCCTCACTGCGGATGATGGAGCGCAACATGCGCGCCGACCTTCTGCCCGCCGACCGCTGCCTGGGATAACGGGTTTCACCCGGGCCGTTCGTCGGCGTCGACCGTAATTCGACTCACCACTTGCCCGGCGAAGAGGTTAGCTCGCGGAAGCTGAGGGCATCAGAGGCGCATGGTGCGGGTGTTCGATAAGTCCGTATATGACCACATCACCACCTATGGCTGCACTGTCACCGTGACCCGCCCATCCACCGAGCCAGGACCGAACCGGTTGCGTGATCTCACGGGGGGACACTCTTCCGGGAAACGACGCCGCCGAACTTCTCCGCGAGTCCTTTTCACCGTTTCACCTGGACTTTTCGCCGATACGGAAGATCGTGATGCAGCTTCCCACGCCGCGAGGTTCCCTCACCGCCGCGCTCTTCGAACGGCTGAGGCGTCCGCCCCACTCCTTTGATCCGCCACCGGTTCCGGCCGGGGAGACGGCCGTTGAGGACGAGGATCTCCAGCTGGCGCTCTTCGCCTGCTACGAACTGCACTACCGGGGCTTCGAGGAGGTGGACGAGGAGTGGGAGTGGGAGCCGTCGCTGCTGACGGCCAGGAAGGCGCTGGAGCGGCGATTCGAGGACGGCCTCGCGCGAGCCGTACCGCGCCCGCCGCTCGCGCCGGAGGTGCCCATGCGCCGCGCCCTGGCCAAACTGATGGCCGCAGATGACGGGCCCCGCCTGTCGGCCTTCCTGGCCAGGCAGGCCGACCTGGAGCAGTTCCGGGAGTTCGTCGCGCACCGGTCGATCTACCATCTCAAGGAGGCCGACCCGCACACCTGGGCGATTCCCCGGCTGAGCGG